>JBDZVI010000146.1:0-3194 GCA_040255585.1 Deinococcaceae bacterium | reverse complement strand
GCGTGAGCGGAAGGCTATAGCCGGCAAGACCGGCGACCCCTTCGTCGAGGACGACACGACGACGCTCGCGGTCGATGCGCCAGGTCACGCGCGCCGGGCCCTCCTCGCCACGGAACTCGGCCACGAACTCCGGGTCGAGCGTGTTCGGAGCCAACCGTGTGCTGGCCCAGCCCGTGTCACGGTTCGGCTCGAGCCTGGTGATACGCACCGTGATGGCATCGCCAGGCTCTGCCCCCGCCACCGCGAAGGGGCCGGTCATCGGGTTGCCCCGTGGCGTGACCTGCTCGTCGGCGGCGTCGCGGCCGGCGGCGTCGACGGTCGTCGTCTCGACCGTGTCGCCGGGCGCCACGCTCAGCGCGACGGAATGCTCGGCGAAGGTGTTGTAGTAGACGGTCGGCTTGAACACGTGGTGAGCCATGAGCGAATCATGGCACCAACCGACCGGGTATCGTCCCAGGTGCGCCTGCCAGGAAGCCGCGTGCGGCGCACGTGAGGACGCCAGATGAAGACGCAGTACTACACGGCAACCAGCCTCGACGGCTTCATCGCCACCGAGGACGACTCGCTCGACTGGCTGACGAGCCTCGGCGACCCGGCCGAGAGCAGCTACCCCGACTTCATCTCCCGCGTCGGGGCCCTCGCCATGGGCTCAGCTACCTACGAATGGCTCCTGGAACACTCCGCGGAGGTGGTCGCCCAGATGGGGGCGGCCTGGCCGTACTCGCAGCCGGCCTGGGTGTTCACTCACCGTGACCTGCCGGCCATCCCCGATGCGGACGTCCGGTTCGTCCAGGGCGATGTGAGGCAGGCTCACCAGCAGATGAGGGCTGCGGCCGGCGCCAAGAACGTCTGGGTGGTGGGCGGCGGCGACCTCGCCGGCCAGTTCCACGACGCCGGCCTGTTGGACGAGCTCATCGTCCAGGTGGCCCCGGTGGCCCTCGGGCGCGGCAAGCCGCTCTTCCCGCGGCGCCTTGCGGAACCTGCCATGCGCCTCACCGAGGTCAGGCGGTTCGGTCCGGGCTTCGTCGAGCTGCGGTACGACTTGCGTGGTGACGTCGGCGCGGGGCGCCGGCCGGTGGAGCGCGATGCACCGGTCCGCTCGTTCACGGACAAGTCCTCCGTCGACGACATCCGCCGCCGCTTCGACGCCGACGTGGAGCGCTTCTCCAACCTGGAGACGGGCCAGACCGCGACGGTCGACGCTGCGCTGGCGCTCGGCCTGGTCGCCGAGGCGGCCGCGCGCGTCACGCCCGGCGCCAAGCGCCTGCTAGACGTCGGCTGCGGCGCCGGCAACTTCACCTTGCGGACCTTGCAGGAGTTGCCGGGCCTCGACGTCACGCTGGTCGACCTGAGCGAGCCGATGCTCGCCAGGGCCCGAGAACGCGTGGGGGCGAGCTCCGCCGACAGCGTGCGGACGCTCCAAGGTGACGTGAGGGACATCGAGTTGGCGCCGGGGAGCTTCGACGTGATCATCGCCGCTGCTGTCCTGCATCATCTGCGCGACGACGCCGACTGGGACGCCGTCGTCGGCAAGCTCGCCGCCAGCCTGACGCCCGGCGGCGCCATCTGGGTATTCGACATGGTCGAGGCCGACCACCCCGCCGTGCATGAGCTGGCGTGGCGGCGTTACGGCGACTACCTCGCGGGCTTGCGTGACACGGCGTACCGCGACAACGTGTTCGCCTACATCGCCCGGGAGGACACCCCGCGCTCGCTCATGTACCAGCTCGACCTGCTTCGTCGCCACGGGCTGGCGGTGGACGTGCTGCACGTCAACACCGGCTTCGCGGCGTTCGGAGGCGTGAAGCCGGCCTAGCGCCAGGTACCGCGCTCCAGCCCGGCGGCTACCCCCTCGTGGTCGGCGGGCGTAGGCACCGGGCTGACGACCTGGAAAGCCTTGAGGCGGGTCTCGGCCCTGATGCCCCGCGTCCCTCCCGCCGGGATGAACGCGGTGGCGCCGGGCGTGAGGCGCACGGTGCCGTCATCCAGTGCCAGCTCGCCCTCCCCCTCCAGGACGATGATGGCTATGTCGAGTCTCGGCGCGTGCACGGGGATGAACTGGCCGGGCTCGAAACAGACCACCATCGCTTGCAGGTGGGCTCCGCGCCCCACCAGGTTGGGCGTGAAGGCCTCGTCTCTGAACTTGGCGATGTCGTCGTACTGCGGCAGGAAGCGGGTCTGTGGCGTGGGAGGTCGCTCGCTCATGCTCGAGGCTAGCGGCAGGGCATCGCGTAGCGCCATGACCTGCGTCAGCGCCGACGCCACCCGACAACCCCGACACCAGGCCCCGGGTCGCGACCTCACGCCCCGCCGCGCACCGGGTAACCTAGACGGATAGGCAAGCCGGAAGGCCCGGCGCCACCTTCAGCAGGGAAAGGACGGCCCCACCATGACCCGCTCGCGCACATTGATACTCACCGGCATTCTCCTAGTCGCGACCCTCGCCGCCTGCATCCCGGCGGTACCGTTCCTCAGGAACATCGACGGCCAGACGTGGTCCGCGCGCTTCCAGGTCGAGGCGCAGGTGGCCGGCGCCACCATCCGCCTGCCAGTGGACCTCGCGCTTACGTTCAGCCAGCGCCTGCAGGACGTGACTGCCAAGGCCACGTTGCAGTACGACACGGGGATCTTCCGTTTGCAGACCGGCAGCATCGTCGACCTCACCGGCCGGATCGGGCTGGACGATCATCTCGAGCTTCGCAGCGGCTCAAACGTCCTTGCGTTCGACGGCAGCTTCGCAGGCGAACGGCTCGTCGGCACGGTCTCCATCGCGGGCGTCGTTCCGGTGGCCAACGTCACGTTCACGCGCACGCGCTGACCAGGAGGGTACCCACCAGGTCGCCTAGCCGGCGCGGTGTCGTAATGCGCGCCTATGAGTAGGGGCGGTAAGGCCGCATCCGTGCCTGCCGCGACCCCGACGACGTTGGCGAGGTCCAGCTCCAGCGGGCCGTAAGGCAGCTCGAACTTCGCCGCCGAGTACGGGGCCAGCCCCAGTTCCGCGAACCGGTCGAGAAGATGCCGCCTCGCGGCCAGGTGACCAGGGGTCCCCACCGTCCGGGTGGGGAAACGGCACAGGGCTTCGACGTCATGTTCCAGGGTCATGCTAGGGCGTGTTCGCACTGTCTTGTGTGGTGGTTCCGATGGGTAGGCAGGGGTGGTGAGGGCGGGGTAATGGGGGCCGGTTGGTGGCGTCT
>JBDZVI010000145.1:1423-3208 GCA_040255585.1 Deinococcaceae bacterium | reverse complement strand
CGAAGACCGCCAGGGTGAGGCGCGACGGGGTCGAGGCCGAGCTCCCGCTGGCGCAGCTGCTGCTCGGCGACACGGTCATCGTCAGGCCGGGCGAGCGCCTCCCCGCCGACGGCCGCGTGACCGCCGGCGCCAGCCACGTCGACCAGGCGCCCATCACGGGCGAGAGCATGCCGGTGAGGAAGGGCGTCGGCGACGAGGTCTACGCGGGCACGATCAACGCCGACGGCTCCCTCGAGATCGAGACGACGCGCGCGCCAGAGGACACGACCCTCGCGCGCGTCATCAAGGCCGTGGAGTCCGCGCAGCGCGACGCCGCGCCCAGCCAGCGCCTCACCGACCGCTTCCAACGCGTCTTCTCGCCCCTCGTCCTCGGCGTCACGGCGCTCATGATCGTCGTGCCTCCCCTGTTCGGCGCGCCGTTCGAGGCGAGCTTCATGCGCGCCATGGTCCTCCTCGTGGCGTCCAGCCCGTGCGCACTCGCACTGGCCACGCCGTCGGCCGTCCTGGCCGGCATCGCGCGCGGCGCGCGCAGCGGCGTGCTCATCAAGGGCGGGGCGCACCTCGAGAACGCGGGCATGGCGGACGTCGTCGTCCTCGACAAGACGGGCACGCTCACGCGCGGGCGCCCGGAGCTCACGGACGTGATAGTGGTAGGCGGCCTAGGCGCGCTCGGCGGCGTGACCGCACCGACCGACGCGGCCGCGCTGGCCGGCGACGAGCTGCGGCTCCTCACCCTTGTGGCGGGCCTGGAGAGCCGCAGCGCGCACCCACTCGCCGGGGCCATCCTGCGCGGCGCGGTTGCGCGGCTGGCGGCGGGTGCGGGACACGCTCATGACCCGGCCACGCTCCCCTTCCCGGCACCGGTCCTCCCCGCACCGGTCCTCCCCGCACCGAGCCTCCAGGAACCTAGCCTCCCGGGGCCTAGCCTCCGGCCGAGCATCCCGTCCGACCTCCCGTCGGTCACGGAGTTCTCCGAGCTCAGCGGGCACGGCGTGACCGGCACAGTGGACGGGGTCACGGTGCTCATAGGCAACCGCAAGCTCATGGCGGCGGCGGGCGTGAGCGTGCCGGAGGCGGCCGAGGCGCGCGCGGCCGAGCTCGAGGGGGCCGGCAAGACAACGAGCTTCGTGGCGGTAGGCGGCCCCGCGACGGTCGCGTTGGGCGCGGGCAGCGAAGCGGACGCGGACGCGCACGGCGCGGCGAACGACGGCCCGTCGGCAACGCCCGTCCTGACCGGCCTGCTCGCCGTGCGCGACGAGCCGCGGCCGGAGGCGGCCGCGACCGTCGCCGAACTGCGCCGGCTCGGGGTGAAGCGCCTCGTGATGCTGACGGGCGACCACGAGCGCGTGGCGCGCGCCGTCGGCGCCGAGCTGGGGCTGGACGAGGTGCACGCGGGGCTCCTGCCGGAGGACAAGGCCCGCATCGTGGCCGAGCTCAAGGGGGGCCATCACCGCGTGATCGTCGTGGGCGACGGCATCAACGACGCTCCCGCCATGGCCGAGGCGCACGTCGCCGTCGCCATGGGCGGCGCGGCGAGCGACGTGGCGCTTGAGGCCGCTGACGTTGCCCTCATGGCGGACGACCTCGGCAAGCTCCCGTACGCCTTCGCGCTCTCGCGCGCCAGCCGCCGCATGATCGTGCAGAACCTGTTCGTGAGCATGGGGGTCATCGCGCTGCTCGTGCCGAGCGCCGTGCTGGGGCTGGCGAGCATCGGCATGGCCGTGGTCATCCACGAGTCGAGCACGCTCATCGTCGTCGCGAACGCGCTGCGCCTGTTAGCCTTCA
>JBDZVI010000145.1:0-1323 GCA_040255585.1 Deinococcaceae bacterium | reverse complement strand
ATCCTCCCCGACCTGTCGTTGGAAGAGGTCCTGGCGTTCGCCGCCGACGAGGGCTTCAAGTGGCTCGAGGTCATGTGCTGGCCCACCGACGCGAGCGACCACCGCCGTTACGCCGGCGTGACCCATATCGATGTAGGCGCCTTCGGGGTCGCCGACGCCGCGCGCGTGAACGACCTGTGCCGCAAGCACGGCGTCGGCATCAGCGGCCTCGGCTACTACCCGAACCCGCTCGCCCCCGACCAGGCGGAGCGCGACACGTACCTGACGCACCTCGGGCGCGTCATCGACGCCGCCGGGCTCCTCGGCGTCGGGGTCGTCAACACCTTCGTCGGCCGCGATCCGAGCCTGCCGATCGAGGCCCAGTGGGAGCAGGTCGAGGCCGTGTGGCGACCGATCGTCGACCGCGCCAAGGCGGCGCACGTCCGGATCGGGATAGAGAACTGCCCGATGCTGTTCAGCCTGGACGAATGGCCGGGCGGCAAGAACCTAGCCGTCTCGCCCGCCGTCTGGGAGGAGCTGTTCAGGCGCCTGCCGAGCGAGAGCCTCGGCCTAAACTTCGACCCGTCGCACCTCGTGTGGCAGGGCATCGACATCGACCGGGCCCTGCGCGACTTCGCGCACAAGCTCGTCCACGTCCACCTCAAGGACGAGCGCGTCGACCGGGACCTCCTCCACGAGCACGGCATCCTTGGCCTCGGTTGGCACTTCCCGAAGATCCCCGGGCTCGGCGACATCGACTGGTCGCGGTTCTTCCGCACACTCACGCAGATCGGGTGGGACGGTCCCGTCATCATCGAGGTCGAGGACCGCGCGTTCGAGGACAGCGTCGCAGGCCGCATGGAGGCGGTGCGCGCCGCGGGGCGGTACCTGAGGACCGTGATGGAGTTCGGGGGCTGAGCAGGTTCCAGTTCAGGGCGGCCGGCTCAGCGCGGCCTTGTGCGGTGCGCCCGGCTCGTGGCGCCTAGCGCGGCGCCGCGAACACGAGCGTCCAGAACAGGTCCGTCTCGCCCGCCCCGAGCTCGCTCACCTCGGAGCGCATCATGTTCTCGCAGTGTCCGGGGCTGTCCATCCAGGCCTGCACGACGACCTCGGGCGTTGGCTGGTTCCACGCCACGTTCTCCGCCACGACGGACCACTCGTAACCGGCCCTGGTGGCGCGCACCCCCGGGCTGGAGCCGTCGCTGCCACCGTGGCCCATCGCGAAGTGCGCGGCCTGGTCGTCGCTGTGGAGCTGCGCGGCGCGTACTAGGTGCGGTTCCAGACGCAGGGGCGGCACGGGCGGCATCACGAGTGAGCCGCAGACCGCGCCCTTGGCGCGTTCGA
>JBDZVI010000144.1:0-3294 GCA_040255585.1 Deinococcaceae bacterium | reverse complement strand
GCAGGCCGGCAAGGCGAGGCGCCGGCGCGGCACCTGTCGGCGTCGCTCCGAACCACGGGCCACGACCTCGTTCGCCTGAAGACCGGCACGCCGCCGCGCATCCGGGCGGACTCGGTCGACCTGAGTGTCTTGCAGGAGGTGCCGTCCGACGACCCGCCAGGCACCTTCAGCGGCGTGCCCGGCCCGCGCATGACGAGCACACCGACGTGGCTAACGCGCACGACCCCCGAGACGCATGCGCTGATCCAGGAACACCTTCTCGAGTCCGCGATGTATGGGGGCGAGATCGACGCGACCGGACCCCGCTACTGCCCCTCCATCGAAGACAAGGTCGTCCGCTTCTCCGATAAGGACCATCACCTGCTGTTCGTCGAGCCGGACGGGTTGGATACCAGCGAGCTCTACCTCCAGGGCCTCTCAAGCTCGTTGCCGCCGAACGTCCAGGACGAACTGATCCTGACGCTGCCCGGGTTCGAGCGGGCCGTGATTCACCGGTACGCCTACGCCGTGGAGTACGACGCCCTTGACCCTGCGCAGCTCGACGTGACCCTCATGTCGCGCAAGCTGGCGGGACTGTTCTCGGCTGGTCAGATCAACGGTACGAGCGGTTACGAGGAGGCCGCCGCGCAGGGACTCATAGCCGGAGTCAATGCCGCGCGCCACGCGGCCGGTCAGGTCAGGGTGACGGTCCGCAGGGACCAGGGCTACATCGGGGTGATGCTCGACGACCTCGTGCGCTGGGGGATCGCGGAGCCGTACAGGATGATGACGTCGCGCAACGAGCATCGGCTCCTCCATCGTCAGGACAACGCCAGCGAGCGCTTGATGGCGCTTGGACACGAGTGGGGGCTCGTGTCCGGGCAGGCTCTCGAGCGGCAGCGTGCGTCCGAGGCGCGCGTGAACCGCGAAGTGTCGCGCCTGGGACGCGTCCGCCATGGGGGCGATCTCGCCAAGACCATCCTTTGCCGGCCCGGCGTGGAGTACGGGGACGTCGTCGCGTTGGTGGGAGCGGCCGCCGACGAGCTTGCGCCAGGCGAGGTCGAACAGGTCGTGACACAGGTCAGGTACGCCTCATATATCGAGCGCGCCAAGCTGCAGCGCGACGGACAAGCCGCATACGAACGCATGAGCCTGGAAGGCGTCGACTTCGGTGTCGTGGCGAGCCTTTCGACCGAAGGCCTCCAAGCCCTCCGCCGCGCGGCGCCCGCCTCCCTTGGGGCCGCTCAACGCGTGCGAGGCGTGCGAGACAGCGACGTGGCGGCACTGCTCGTTCACCTGAAGGTGCATAGGCACGGAGGGACTGGGGCACGCGGGACCGGGGCGCCTGGGGCCTGAGCCGCTGAGGGCCGGATATGCGTCCGGCCGCGCGCGGTAAGCTCCGGCTCGTGCGACGGCGCTGGCGACCCCGTGCCGGGGCCTGGGTACGGGCCCCGTATCGGGGCCCCGATACGGGGAGCCCGCGCTTGCGGCTCGGCAGTCGTGCGGCGAGCGACCACGGGCATGCAGTCACCCTAAGCACCACTCGGCTTCCGGTGAGCGCACGCCGGCGAGCGCCAACGACCGGCTACGACCGGCGACCTGTCGGCCAAGCGGATCTCGGGGAAGTGTTTCACGTGAAACAATCGCGAATTAGACCGTCCAGGAAGGCATTCATCCGCTTCGGCGGACGTAGCGACGACGCAGACACCCGCCCGTCCGCGGACCCGCGGGCGACGTCAGGACCGGGGAAGATCGCATGAACGATGCCGGCATCGCGCTCCAGCAGTACCGCGACCTCGTCGTCCGCTACCACACCACCCTCGACCTGATGTCGGACCGTGGAGTCGCGGCCCTGGACCGCTTCATCGCCGAAGGGCAACGGTTCGCGGCCCTGGTGGAGCGCCTTGCCGGCCCTACCGCGACGGTCGTGGACGTTGGCTCCGGGGCCGGGCTACCCGGCATCGTGATCGCCGCCTGCCTACCGGGGTCGCTCGTCCATCTCGTCGAGCGCCGTAGGCGTCGAGTGGCGTTCTTGGAGTTGGCCGCCGCCGCGCTCGGCCTGGCTAACGCCAGGGTCTTCGGGGAGGACGTGCGCACCATGACCGGCGTGACCGCCGATGTGGTCACCGCCCAAGCCGTCACCGGCCTTGCGGAACTCGCAGGGTTGGCGTCGAGCGTCATGACTGACGCGACCTGGCTGCTGACGCGTCGGGGCGAAGGCTGGCGCGCCGATGCCGAGGGCATCACGGCTGGAGCCGAGGTGGTCGAGGAGCCCCTGGAACACCGTGGTAGCCTCGTCGC
This sequence comes from Deinococcaceae bacterium, assembly GCA_040255585.1. Taxonomy (GTDB): domain Bacteria; phylum Deinococcota; class Deinococci; order Deinococcales; family Trueperaceae; genus JAAYYF01. Next base: position 1,014 of record JBDZVI010000144.1, on the reverse strand, counting down.
ACTGAAGCTCCTCGGAGGCGCGGCGTGCCGATCATCGGCGTGATCAACCAGAAGGGGGGTGTCGGCAAGACCACGACCGCGGTCAACCTGTCGGCCGCCCTCGCGGAGCGGCGGCGCATCCTTCTAGTCGACCTGGATCCCCAGGCCAACGCGACGAGCGGCGTCGGCGTCGGCGCGCCCGAGTTGACGCTGTACGACGTCATAGCCGGGCGGGCTTCGGCGCGGCAAGCGGTGATAGCCACAGGCACGGAGAACCTCCACGTGCTCGCCGCCTCCGCCGATCTGGCCGGAGTGCAGGTCGAGGTGGACGCGGGCCGCGAGAACATGCGACTTCTGGCCCGGGGGCTGATGGGCGTGCGGCCCAACTACGACTTCATCATCGTCGACGCGCCGCCTTCCATGGGCGTTCTGACGCTCAACGCGCTCGCGGCCGCCGACCTTCTGATCATCCCGCTGCAGAGCGAGTACTACGCGCTCGAAGGGATCGCGTCCATGATGGACACCGTCGAACGCGTCCGGGGCTCGGTCAACCCGGACCTGCGGATCCTCGGCATCGCGCTGACCATGTACGACAGCCGGACGCGGCTGTCTCAAGAGGTAGAGGACAACGTCAGGAAGCACTTCGGCGACCTGGTGTTCAGGACCATCATCCCGCGTACAGTGCGGTTGGCCGAGGCGCCTTCCTACGGGCGCTCCGTGCTCGAGTACGCACCCACCTCGCAGGGCGCGTTAGCCTACCGAGAACTGGCCGAGGAGGTCATCCAGCGTGTCAGCGAAGCCTAGTAGGGGTCTTGGCCGAGGGCTGGACGCACTGCTGCCGAAGGTGGAGAAGGGCGGCGTACAACAGCTGCTGGTCGCGCAACTACGACCATCGCCCTTCCAGCCGAGACAGAAGATGGACGAGGCCGGCATAGCGGAGTTGGCCGACTCCATCGCCCGCAAGGGCGTGCTCCAGCCCATCGTGGTGCGGCCCGTCGACGGCGGCTACGAGATCGTCGCCGGCGAGAGGCGATT
>JBDZVI010000062.1:0-17988 GCA_040255585.1 Deinococcaceae bacterium | reverse complement strand
CCGGTATGTCCAAGTCGCTGGAAGGCTCTGGGGGAACGGGCAGTGCTCCTCCCCCGCCGTCCTCGTAGCCGGCCGTGGCGTTACCCGCCACGGCCGCGTCGGCGAGCGCCACCGGCTCGCCGCCACCGCCCCCCGGCGCGGCCGCCGACTCGCGCCGGCGGGCGTAGTCCCTGAGCTCCTGGTCACGCGTGGAGGCGGGGCCGTACGTCGGGTTCGTGCTCCCGTCGTTGCGAAGCGACGGCGCGAGGGGTTCCGCGCCGGCCACCGGTGGTTGCTGGCGCCCAGCCGCCTCGGCCGACGCGCGCAACATGTCGCTCGCGTCGTCCCGCTGACGCTCGACGACGCTCGCCTGAGCGTCCCCTGGCACGGTCTGGGCGAGCTGGCCGAGGGCGGCGGTCTGACGGGGCGCGCCCGTGGTTCCGGCGTCACCCTGGGTCATGACGTCAGGAGTCGCCGCTCGGTCGTCGGCGCGCGGCCCTCCGGCGCTCGCCCGGGCCTCGGGAACGGTCATCGTCGGAAGGTCCCCGATGATCGGGAGCCGCGTGGGGTCGACGACGCCCCGATCCGCGGCGTTGGCGGTCGGCGCCGGGGCGCCCCCAGCCTCGATAGCCGCGCCACCGCGCGGCAGTGGAGCGAGGCAGGCGACGGCGAGGAGCGTCAGGCCGGCCACGCTCGACCAGCCTTGGACCCGCGAGATCCGGGGAGCGGCGAAGCCTCTCAAGTCAAGCGCGCGCGCATGCAGCTCCGCGTCGACGCGCAGGGCCTCGGCGACGGCGTCGTCCCGTTCCCCCAGCTCGAGGCTCGTGCTGAGCCGCTCCGAGAGGCCGAAGTGGCTCTCCACGACGCGCGCCGTCCGGGCGATGCCGGGCGTGCGGCGCCATGCGGCCACGACCACGCATATGCCGGCGACGAGGGCGCCGCCGATCGCCCAAACGGCAGCCGGCAGACCGAACAAGCGCCCGTCCGCAGGGAACGGCAGGGCGCCGAGCCGAACGCCGGCGACCAGCGCCGCGCCCAGCACCGCCGCGGCCACGATCGCCCACGTGGCGGAGCGGAGCAGCGCCGCGAGCGCCAGGCGTGCCCGCGCGCGCTCTAGGGTGCGGCGCATCAGTCCTGGACCGGCTGGAACGCGAAGACCTCGCCGGCGACGCCAAGGGCGCGAAAGGTCTGGTGCGGCGGGGCGCGACGAGACATGGCTTATACTAAGGGCTTTGCAAACGTGTTTTCAAAGGTGCGGTGCGGAGCGGGACACCGGTTGCGAGGCGCGCTCGTGCCGACGCGCTGGAAGTAAGGCGCTTGACAGCGGCCTCCGCCCGGCACATACTCGCCACGTAGCCCGAAGGCCGTTCTCTCGGATCTGGCACGACGACGTGTGCGGTGGGAACGGCAAGTGGCGACGGAAGGCGGTGTTCGATGGCTCGTGACGATGTCTTTGTGACCGTAAGTCGGCGGCAGGGCCGCGAGCAACGCTTGCCGGGCGTGCAGCTTTAAGGCGATGGGCTGAACCTTCCGAACAAGCAAGCTATAGCGAAGCGCCAGGTGGGCGCCATGTCGGAACGTCTCCGGTAGGGCGGCTCGGACTGGAGCGTTCGCGGCCACCACGAGCAGGATCGCCCCGTGGCGCCATGGTGGCGCGACTCCGGAGGAAGAGCTTGAGTAGCAAGCTAGACGACAGGACCGACGGCCTGGAGTCGTTCGGTTTCAGAAGCGGGATGAGCGATAGCGAGTACGCAGCGGGTCGGCGCAAGCGTGACCGCAGGAAGCCGAGCGCCAAGCGTAGGGCCGCGGACCTGGTGTTGACGGAGGCGGACCGGGAGACGGCGGATACCGAGACGGAGTTCGCGGACGCCGACATGCAGCGGCTCTACGCGCGCGGTTACTTCGACAGGCTGATCGGCCAGGTCAAGGGCGGGAAGGAGGCGACCGTCTACCTGGTGGGCCTCGAGGACGAGCTCTTCGCGGCCAAGGTATACGCCGACATGGACGCGCGCTCGTTCCGCGACGACTCCGCGTACTGGGCAGGCATCACCATCACGGACGTGCGCATCGCCAAGGCGATGAAACACCGGACGAGGGCCGGCCAGGCGGCTCGGGCCGCCTTCTGGGTCGGCAGGGAGTACATGTACCTCTGGCACCTCCACAGAGCCGGGCTACCCGTGCCGCGGCCGGCCGTTGGGCCGGAGGCGACGGCCATCAGCTCGGCAGGCGCGGTCGTGCTCATGGAGTTCATCGGGGAGGGTGACGTCCCGGCGCCACGCCTCTCCGACGTCCGCCTGACCACGGCCGAGGCACAATCGGCTTACGCCCAGAGCGTCTCGATACTCGTCCGTCTCACGGAGCTCGGTCTCGTGCATGGAGACTTCTCGACGTACAACCTCCTCTGGCACGGCGGCAAGGTGGTCCTGATCGACGTGCCGCAGATGCTGGAGCTCCGCAACGGCCGCACGGCCCATGAACTGTTGGCGCGCGACGTCGCCTCCCTCGTCACGTCGTTCCGCAGGTTGCGCGTTAACGCCGACGAGGCCGAGCTGCGACGGACCGTGTTCGCGGCGGTCGCCAAGGACTCGTGATAGTGAGACGTGGCTGGCGACGGTTCGCCGGCTAGGCCGCCCTCGCCGAGCGCGCCACCTGGCGCGTGCGCACCTTGGAGCGCTCGGCGAGGAAGTAGCTGCCCACCACGAGCGCGACGGCCATGACCTGAGCGAGCAGGCCCTCGACCGTAGGGAACGTCCCTAGCCACACGCCGGCCCACGTCGGGAACCGTAGCGGCAGCGTATGGACGGGCATCCACCCGACGAGTTGCAGGACGTGCACCGTGTTGCCCGCCATGAAGACGAGCACCAGACAGACGAGCATGCCCGTAACGATGAGCATCTTCTTGTACGGCAGCTTGCGTTGTAGCAGGAAGATGACCAGCCCGACGGCGATCGTCGCGGCGAAGCCGATGGCCGTGCCGTTCAAGACGGGGACCGCGCCGCTCTGGAGCACGAGTGACTGGAGGAACAGCACGACCTCGAACCCCTCGCGGTAGATGGCGCTGAGCCCAAGGAGGGCCAACCCGAGGTACTGGCTCGAGCCGAGCAGGCCGGCCTTGCGCTTATGGAAGTTGGCGAGATGGTCCGTCCAGTACACCTGGTGGAAGAACCAGTTCATGATCAGCAGGAGCACGAGCAGCGCGATGACCGACACGACGGCCTCGAGCTTCTCCCCGTAACGGGCGAACTCCGTGAGGACGCCGCGCAGAGCGAACCACGTCACCACCGTGGCGGCGAGCGCGGCGATCGCCCCGATCCAGAGCGGCCTGCGGAAGCGCCGCACTTCGGGCTTCTTGAGCGAGCCGAGCAGCGCCGCGAGGATCAGCACCGCCTCGAGCCCTTCGCGGAAGACGATGATCGCGGCGTTGGCCGCCACGGCGGCGGGCGAGGCGGCCGTGCCCAGGAAGGCGTTCGCCTCACGGAGGCCGGCGTTCAGCTCGCCGATGGTGGCGAGGACCGCGGCCTCCGAGGCCTGGTCGCGGATCAGGCGCGCGAGACCGGGCGGTTCGGCGCCGTGCCAGAAGAGCTGCTCGAGGCGGTTCGACAGTTCGGGCTGAAAGACGCGCAGCCGGGCCTCCGGACCACTCTCGAGGACGGCGTAGGCGTCGAGCCGGGTCGACTCCGCGAGGTCGTAGCGCCCCGCAGCGACAGCCTGGGCGAGGACCTTGAGCTGCTCGGCTATGACCTCGAGGTCGCCGGACGCGTCTCCGCGTCGCCAGTCGGCGGGCACGACGGTGGTAAGGCTCGACACTAGGTCGTTGACCGCCTTCTGCATGGCCTTCGCGCTGAGGAGCCCCGCGTCCGACCCGCCAGGCGCACCTGGCGCGCCCTGACCACCGGCCGCCGCCAGCGCGGTCGCCAGGCCCTCGAACCCCGCCCTGAGCCGAGGCACGGCTCCGGCGTCCAGCTCGAAGACGAGGGGCTCGAGGTCGCGGTAGTTGCCAAGGGCCCCCTGGTAGAAGGCCTTGGCCTCCGTTATCTCGATCTCGTTCGTCACGCGCACCTCGCCGTCGGTGCCCGCCACGCCACGACCGTACTCTGTCGCTATCAGAGGGAGGTAACGGAAGAGTTGCGCGGCGAGGCGGTCGCGGCTCTTGGGGCTCAGTGGCGCGGCCCTGAAGCCGTCGAGCGCCATGACCATCTCGACCGGATCGCCCGACGCGAGGTGCTCGCGTGCCGTGGCCAGGGCCTCGGCGCCGCGCTGCTCGGCATAAGCGGGGGCGAGGAGCTCGAAGTAGCCGACGGCGAGGGAACGCAACTCGGCCACCCTCACCGGCTGGTCCGCCCCACGCGCGACCGCCAGGTCGTCGATGGTGGCGAGCAGTCGCGCCTGGTAAGCGTCAAGAAGGTCGGCCGAGACGGCCGTGCGCGCGTCGGCAGCGGCCATCTCGCCGCGTTGCAGCGCTAGGAGCGCCGAGGTAGCCTCCGTGCCCGGCGTGGTGACCGTGGTGGCGCGCCGGTACTCGCGCGCGCCGAGAAGGGCTAGAGCGGGTTCGGGTTGGCCGGCGTCGAGGGCTGCGAGCGTGGCGTACATGCTCCCGCGCAACAGGGCCGTCCAGAGGGCGCCGCGTGCGGCGGCGAGAGCAGGCCCGCGCTCGGCGTCCGGCAGGTCGAGGGCAGCCCGCGCCGACACGAAGGCGGCGTCGACCCGAGCCACCGACTCCGCGGCGGTCGAGTGCTCATCCGCCTGACCGGGCGCCTGGCTCGCTCCCGCCTCCCGGAGCCCGGTCGCCGACACGAACCTCCCGCGGAGTTCAGCCCACGCGGTCTCGGCCCTGGCCAACGCTTCCGCCGCCCTGTTCGGCGCGAAGCCGGAGTACAGCTGGGCAGACGCCAACGATGACCGAACGGCCTCGGCCAACGACGCCGACGAGACGCTGACCTGATCGGTCGAGGACGCGAGCGGACCCTGCGCCGAAGCCGCGCTGCCGAAGAACGGCAGGAAGGCCAGAGCGAGCGCGAGGGCGAACGCGACCATATGGCTACGCCCTACTCGACCTCAACGCCCACGAGCGCCGCCGCCTGCGCGATGGCTCCGGTGATGGCCGTGGCCCGGCGGTCGCCCTCGTCGTAGATGAGGTCGGCTTCCTCCGGCGTGTAGGTATGGCCCGCCTCGGCGGTCGCGATCTCGTCGGCCCAGGCGCTCAGGTCGGCGAGGCTGGCCAGGATGTCGGCGTCGGCGGTGGCGTCGGCCGCGGCGACGAGCGGGGAGACCTCGCGGTAGAGTTCGCGCCATGAGGCTATGTTCTGGTTGAGGTCCTGGAGGCTGGAGATGACCCCGAAGTCACGCATGGTCGTGGCGCTGCCGAGGACGAAGCGCGACTCGCGCCAGCGGGCGACGAACACTTCGGAGACCGTGGGCACGTTGCCGACGAGGGCGCCGAAGACGTCAGCAGGCGTTGGCTCCCAGGTCTGGGCGGTGGCGGTCAGGTCGGCCGCCATCGCGGCGAGCGCCTCGCTCGCGGCCAACAGGACGTTCGCCTCGGGCAGGGAGTCACCGAAGCCGATGGCGCCGTCACCATCGATGTCGAAGGCAACGCCGGTGGTGAAGTCGTCGAACGTGGCCCACAGGGTGGACTCGGTGACGCCGAAGAGGTTGCCCGGCTTCACCAGCACGCGTCCATCGGGCAGCGTCAGGTCGAAGGAGACGAGGTCCTCGTCGCCCTCCTCGGCGGAGAGGCCGGCGTCCATGTCGACGTCGAACTGCGCCATGAGCTCGACGCCGGCCACGATGCCCTCGACGGACTCGTAGGCGGGGCTCGCCGTCAACCAGCCGTCGCGGGCGCCCGTGAGCGCCTCCGCCACCGCGGCCTGCTGGCCGGCGGCAAGCGCCTGATAGTCGAAACCGGCCGCTGCCGCCAGGTCGTAGTACGCCTTGGCCGACTCGGCGAGGTCGTCGGCGCCGGCTTGCAGCGTGGCGAGCTGACCGAGGAGGTAGCCCTTCACCCCGACGGCGCCTTGCGCCCAGGCGAGGCCGAGGCTAGCGCACAGGGTCAGGACGGCGGCAGCCAAGGCCAGCTTGGGCAGGAAGGAAGCCCGTTCGGCGTCGCGCAAGCGCGTCGCCACGCGGGGGGCGGCGGCCGGGTAGGTAGCGGGCGGGCACGTGACGGCTACCCTGGCGTCGGCGGTCATCGCCTGGTCGGCGCGCGCGGTGGAAGTCGGCGTTACTGCTCGTAGCTCGTACATCTTGGCTCCGATCGTGTGGCCAGGACTAGGGCGTCCGGCTCCGACCCCATGCCTGGCGGCTGTCCTGCGCCCGGCGTCGGACCCGGCCCTATATCCGAGTATCCAACTAGGGAATCGAGGGAGTCTACTGCTACGTCACCGGCTAGTCAACGGCAGGTGACGCTGACCGGCGGCGTCGACCGGGGACTCCCGCCCACCTCGGCACTACGGAAGGTGTGCGCGCCCCTTCGGTGGGCGGCGCGCACCTTCGGTTGGCGGCGCACACCTTCGGTGCGGGCGGCGCTTCGCCGATCAGTCGGCGTCGAGGTCGATAGCGTGGTGGTCGAGGTTGGCGATGCCGCGCTTCCAGTATCCGTCGACCACGACCCGCTCCTTGGGCAGCCCGAGCTCGCGGCGGAAGTAGTCCCGGATGGGCTTGAGCGCCCCGGCCTCGCCCGCGGCGAACACGAACCAGTCGTCGCCCTCCGGTAGCAGGATCGAACGGACCGTCCGCTCCAGCCCGCCGTCGCCAGCGCGATCGCGCAACACCCACGTGACTTCGACATCGGCGCGGTCGGTGAGCCTCTGAAGGTCGGCGGCATCGGCCACCTCCACCACGACCCTGGCGGACGCGGTCTCGGGGAGTTCCTCGACGAACCGGCCCATCGCCGGCAGCGCGGACTCGTCGCCCGCCATCAGGTACCAGGAGTAGTTCTCCGGGAAGACGATGTTGCCGCGCGGTCCCATGACGCCGAGCTTGTCACCCGGTTCGGCGCTCGCGGCCCAGGCGGAACCGACGCCGTGACCGTGCACGACGAAGTCGATGACCAACTCCTTCGTCTCCGGCCGCCAACCTCTCACGGTGTAGTCGCGGAAGATCGGCTCGGTGGCGCCGTCCGGGCCCACCCAGCCCTTCTCCGTTCGCGTCGGTATGACGACCTCACGCGTGTTCGGCTGGGGGAAGAGGACCTTGACGTGGTCGGTCGGCGCCAGGCGCACGTAAGGGAAGCCGGCGTCGAGGTCGGCCCCGGTGAGGAAGACGCGGCGATAGCGCGGTGTGATCTGCTCGACGCGGCTGACGCTCAGGACGCGCCTGCCGAAGTTCTCGATGAAGTTCACCTGTGTCTGCCCGGTAAGGTTCGGACCGGACCAGGTCCGGGGTTGGCGCGTGGTCACAGCGGTTCTCCTATCGACGGTCCAGGCGGTCGTCCTCGGTCTCGCGGCCCGTACCGAAAGTGCGTAGGCAAGCGCCCGACCAGGGTGGACGCCGGTTCCTATTGCCTAGTAATCTTATCAGGATTCATCGGGGCTCGGAAGACGCCGGGGGCGGATAGACGATCTTGGTCCCGTCCACCACGGCGAAGCTCGTCAAGGAGTGCGCCGTCGCCTTGTCATCGGCCATGATGTCGAGCACGCGAACCCCGCGCACCAGCAGCGCGTCGCCGATGAGCGAGCGGTGGCAGCGCCATGGGACCGCCTCGGCGCACATGATGGCGAGGTCGTCACCCCTCCCCTCCACGACGAGGGCGTCCACGGCGGCGGCGAACTCCGGCGTCTGCATGTAATCGGCGTAGCCACGGAAGGACGCGTTGCGCCACCCGGTATTGACGCTGTCCTTGGCGGCATGGCGCAACCCGCCGAGGTCCTTGGCCCACCGGTAAGCGATGCCGGCCGCCTGCAGGCTCTCGCGCAACTCGTCCTGACCGAACTGTGGGTTGTGGCGCGACTTCGGTACCGTGCGCACGTCGACCAGCCGCTTCACCCCGTGCGCATGGAGCATGTCGATGAACTCCCGCACCGGACGAGTGGAGTGGCCGATGGTGTAGATCGTCTCGGCGACCATGCCGCAAGCGTAATGCTCCCCGCTCGCCGCGAGCGAACTCCGCGGTACGGCTTGCTGGCCGGAGTCGCACGGCTCGCTGGCTAGAGTTGCGGGACTATCAACACCATGCCAGGGAAGATCAGGTTCGGGTCGTCGATCAGATGGGCGTTGGCCTCCAGCACGCGCGGCCACAACGCGCCCTGGCGGTAGAAGAACGTGGCTATGGAGGAGAGGGAGTCGAGGGGCTGCACCGTGTAGATGCCCCGCGCGCCCGTGAGGGTGGCCACCTGCTGTTGCGCCGCCTCGAGTTCGGACCTGACACGCGCGAGTTCATCTTGCCTGGCCTCGCTTACCTGCTCCAACTGGGACCGCTGGTCGGTCAGGGCCTCGAGCTGCCTCGTCAGGTCGGCGGCACGCGAACGAGCCCCGTCCAGGTCGGTGGCCGTAGCGCCAAGGCGCTGCTGCAGCTCGGAACGCACCGCCTGCGAGGCCTCGACCGTAGCGCTGAGGCGGTCCAGATCCGCCACCGCCGCATCGCGTTGAGCGGCCAGGTCTGCGAGTTCGGACGCCATCTGCACGCGCTGGCTCAGCGCCTCGTCGCGCTGGGTCTGCAGGTCGGCGCGCTCGGAAGCGAGCCGGGCGTTCTCCGCGACGACCTCGTCGCGCTGCTGCATGACTATGGCGAGGCTCATGCTGGCTTCCTGCACCCGTGCCTCCGCCCCGTTGGCGGCCTCCACCGCCTCCGCCACCGCGGCCTTGGCAGCGGTCGCGGCCGCCTGTGCCGTCTGCAACTCCACTTCGATGGCGTCTCGCTCGCCTGCGAGCGCCACGACCTGGCGCTCCAGATCGTCCCTAGCGACCCGCAACTGCCCCAGTTCACGCTCGGCCGCGTCGTACACCACTTTCAGGTCGTCCAACTCGGCGTTGGCCTGGTCGACCTCGGACCTCAGGCCCTCGGCCTCCGCCCTGGCCGCGGCGGTGGCGGACTCCACCCGGACGGCCGCGATCTCATCCACTCGGTCCTGAGCCTCCTGCGAGCGGGCCTGGGCCTCTTCGGCCTCGGCGCGCGCCTCGTCGGCCTGAGCCTCCACCTCCTCGACCCTGGCTTGCGCCTGAGTGAGTTCGTTGGTCGCGGAGGCGAGCTGGGCGTTCGCGGCGTCGAGTCGGGCTGAAGCCGCGTCGAACCGCGTCTGAGCCTCGGTCAGTCGAGCCTCGAGCCCCGTCACCGTGTCCTGGAGCTCGGCGACGGAAGCGGTCGCGGCGTCGCGTTCGCCTTCCGCGGCCGCGAGAGCGTCGCGCGCGGTGGCGAGGCTCGCTTCCAGGGTCGTCTTGGCGGCAGCGGCCTGCTCGAGGTCCGACTGAAGGCTGGCCACGCGACTGGTGAGAGTGGCGTTCTCAGCCGTCAGCTCCTGCTCGCGCTTGCTTGGTCCGCACGCGAGCAACGCAAACGGCAGGGCGATGATCACCACTAAGGTCCACGCTCGCCCCCGGAAGGCCGGCGGCCGGATGCTCAAGTTGCGCATGACTGAATATATCCGGCGCGGGCCCGTTCAGACGAGACTCATGAGAGCCGGCGCGACCATGCCAGCCGCCAGTCGCGTCGTCATGTGGCTCGACTTCGGCTGACGCTCGGCTGGCTCCACCGTCGGGCTCGGCCTCAGCCCCGCGTGCCGGCGGGTGGCCGTGCCTTCCCGCCCAAGGCGACGAGCCCGTCGGCCAACCGTCCGATCTCGTCGCGCAACGCCAACTTCCGGCGCCACCGCTCGGGGATCGCGCCTTCACCGTAGAAGGCCCCTGCCAGCTGCCCGTACACGGCTCCGACGGTATCGGCGTCGTTGCCGAGGTTCACGGCCTTCAGCGCACCCTCCTCGAAGGTATCCGTGCGCGCGAAGGCCCAGAGCGCCGCCTCCAAAGTGCTGACCACGTAACCGTGCGCGGCTATCTCGGGCGGTTCGCGCCGCAGGAAGGAGCCGGACGCGACCTCGGCGACGCCAGGCGCGAGGGTCAGATCCGCCGTCGCACCCGCGTCCGGTTCGAGTTCGGCACGTCGGGCTCCCGGCGCTACCGGGCTGTAGTTCGGCGCGAGCAACTCCTCCTTGGCGGCGCCGTCGATGGCGCCGACCAGCAACCCGGCGAAGTAACGGCACGCCGCCACGCACTCCGGGGAGCCATGCGTCGTGCGCGAGCTTTCCCCGGCGAGCCGCATCGCCTCGCCGGGATCGGTGTAGTACGCCATGGGCACCGGAGCGAGGCGCATGAGGCTGCCGTTGCCCGCCGTGTGCTCCGACGTCGGACCGCTGAACGGTCGGCTCGTGCGCTCGAAAGCGGCGAGACCGGCCCTCGTGGTGGTGCCGATGTCGAAGCAGACCCCGTTGGAGGAGAGGTGCCCCTCTCGCCACCAGCGCACGTAGCGTCGCACCTGGTCGAGCGGGTCGAAACCGCCCGTCTCGACTATGCTCTCGGCCAAGCAGAGCGCCATGCTCGTGTCGTCCGTCCACTCGCCCGGCTTCAGGCCGAACACGCCGCCGCCGACCATGTCCATCACCGGTTCGAAGGTCCCGGGGGCCCGGAACTCGACCGCGGTCCCGAGGGCGTCACCTACGGCCAGGCCGACCAGAGCGCCCCTCACGCGGTCGGGCGCGGTCCAGGTCCTCGACCGCGACCACCGTCGCTCCGTCTCGCTCACGTACTCCGCCTGCCGCCGGTGCTCAACAGCGTGCTTCTGAGCCTCGCGCACAAGCCGGATCGCGTCCTCGGCGCGGTGGCCGTAGCTCACGAGCGTCAAGGCCGCGATCGTCCCCGTGCGCCCGTGGCCGCCCCGGCAGTGGACGACGACCGCTTCGCCCTTGCGGAGCGAGGCGCGGATCGCGCCGATCAAGGCGTCGACCGCCCCCTCCTCACCCGGACGCGGTGTGTGCACGTCCTTGATCGGCAGGCGCTCGGTACGGATGCCGCAGGCCGCCGCGACCTCGAACAGCTCGGGGATGCGCAGCTGGACGTACTCGTGGTCCTCCATGAGCGAGACCAGCAGGTCCGTGCCGTGAACGTCGCGCAGGCGCGCCATGTCCTGACGCAGGTCGCGGTCCCACTCCACGTCTGTCGCTATGCCCGCGCCCTTCTTGCCGGGCGCGAACGTCAGGCCCAGCCGGCCCGCCGCGCCGTGGGCGGCGGGCTCCACCCAGAACACCTCGATGGGGCTCTCTTCAGAGGTGCTCCGCTTCCTGTCAAACACCGGCGTTCAGCCTGGCCACCCTGTCGGACGCCTCCCGCAGGTAGGCGGTCGCGACGAAGTCCTCCACGACCACGAGCCGGACCAGTTCGAAGGCGCCCCGGGCCAGCCAGGCCTCGGTCGCGTCGGTAGCGATCCGCGCGGCGACGGTCGCGGGGAAACGGTAGCTCCCCGTGCCGATGGCGGGCATGGCCAGCGTCTTCGCGCCGAGGCTCTCGGCCAACGCGAACACCGCGTCGTAGCACTGGCGCAGGATATCGACCTCCTTGCCGCCGCCTTCCCACGGGTGCGCGGCGGTGTGGATGACATACCGGGCAGGGATGCCGAACGCGGGCGTGAACACGGCCTGGCCGTAGGCGAGGCCGCCGATGGCCCGCATGGCCGCCAAGTGCTTCGGCCCTCCGGCGCGGGCGAGCGCACCATCCACACCGGCGGCGCCGATCATGGCCCTGCTCGTGGAGTTGACGACCGCGTCCACCATCTGACGGGTGATGTCGCCCTTCACGATCTGGACGCGGGCGGCACCGACGTCGGCTTGGAACAGGACGTCGCCGGGGCCGCCGAACGCCTGCGCCGCGCCGGGGCCACCGGCCGGCGTCGTCGGTGCGCCGGACCGCAGACGTCTCTCCAGTTCGAGCTTGAGCATCTCCGAGCGCTTCGCCGACGTGGCGCTCTTGACGTAGTTCCTCGCGTCCACTTCGGACTGCCGCGCGGCCATGACGTGATCGCCCGCCTCCAGTCGTCTCTTCAGCTCCATGATCTCGGCTTCTTCGCGGTCACGGTCCGCTCCGACCGGCAGTCCGGCGAGCGCCTTCAGCAACCCGGCGAGCCGCTCATGCGCCATGACCCTGTCACCCGTACGCGCCACGCGGGCGAACTCCCGCTTCGCCGCCGCGATGTCGAGGAGCGCGCGTGCGAGCGCCACCCGCGCGTCCACCGGCGCCGCCTCCCACCCCGTGGCGCTCAGTACCGGGAGATGCGAGGGGTAGCTCTCGTCGTCGGGGGCGCCGGTCAGGGCGTCGTCCCAGTAGAGTTGGAGTTTCAGGTCGTGCTGCCCGGGTGTCACTTCGAGGGTAAGGAGCTGGTCGATCGGCATGCCGGCCACCAGGTCGGGGAGCGCCACGCCGTGCGCGTCCGGCGCGAGCCCGACGGCGGCGGCCATGACCGGATCGGCGTGTCGTAGCAGCGTGGCGTCGCTCGGCCTGGCCACGAGCCTCACGTTGCGACCACGCAGCGCGCTCAGTCCGGCGATCTCCTCCTCGAACGCCAGCCCCATCGCCCTCTCGTCCGCCAGGAAGACGTAGTTGCCGCGGCCGGCGTCGGCCATGGCGCGCAGCAACGCCTCGTCGTAACTGCGGCCGAGGCCCATCGTCGTGGTGGTCACCCCGTGGACGGACGCTTCGGCCACATCGCTCGAGATCTGGGCGCTGTCGGTCACCCCGACGTTCGCCATGCCGTCGCTCAGGAGCACCACGCGGCTGACTACGCCCTCCTCCGGGCAGGTGAGAACCTGGGAGAGGCCCTCCGCCCAGCCAGCGAAGAGGTTCGTGCTACTGCCGGGACCTATCGCGGCGATGGCGTTCTGGAGCGCGCGCCGGTCGTCCCCTACTCGCACGAGGGCCTGGGGTACTCGCACGGCGTCGTCGAACGCGACGACCGACACCCAGTCGCCCGGCAGCAGCATGGAGACCGCGAGCTGCGCGGCGCGCTTGGCTTCTTCAAGCGGCGGACCGGTCATGGAGCCGGACCGGTCGATCACGAGCGCCAAGCTGAGCGGCTGACGCTGCGCGCTGACAGCGGGATGATCGACGCCGATCGTCACGAGGACGTCGAGCTTCCCGCCTTCGACCGGGAGACCGGGCTTGGCCGGCACGAGTTGAACTCGGGGTCGCGGGTACGGTCGCTGGCTTGCTGTCATCGGATCCCCCTTGGGAGGCGTGCGTGTCGGCCCTCGCCGCCGCACGGGAGTAGTTGTGGACTCCCCGGGGCACTACATGCCCCAGGAGGCCGCTGCCGATCAGCTCTTGCGCTTCTTGGTCGCCTGACCGACCTGGAGCAACGCCACCTTGAGGACCTGCAACAGCTCCTGATCGCCTTGAGGGGTGTCCGGCATGGCGAAGTCATCGCGCGCGAGTACTTCGAGCCCGTCCTGGACGGTGACACGCGTCCACGTGGTGGCGACCTCGGGTGGTCGCGCCGGGGCGCTCGGCTCGACCGGCGCCGCGGGAACCGCCGCTGGCGCCGGCGCCTGGACCCGCAGGCCCGCCTTCGACCGTACCTTCTGAAGGAACGCCGCCTTCGCGGGGTCGAGCGGCCCGCTCGTGACCCTCGGAACGAGCTGCAGCTGGACGTCCTCCTTCAAGAGCGCCTCCAGTTCGTCCGCCCCCGTGCCCGCCACGGCGCGCTTGATCGCCGCGCCGCCGAACCCTTGCGCGAGGAGCTTGCGCACGACCAGGAGGGAAAGGAGGTGCTCGTAGGAGTAGCGGGCTTCCCGACCCTCCTTGTGAGCTTCCGGCATCAGGCCCTCCGTCGTGTAGAAACGGACGAGCCGCGGGGTCACCTCGTCCGCGGCACGCCCGGCCGCGTCCTTCGGTAGGTAGTCGGCCAGCAAGCCGTTGGCCGCGGCGACGAACTCCGGGAGTGCGTAGATCGAATCGCGGTGGACGGCCAGCGGGTCTTGCTCCATGGTCATAGCTTACACTAACAGCTATAGCTGTCAAGGTCAGTTGCTGCTGTCACCATGTCCGGGTCGGGACGCCGTGGCCCGCGGTCCCGGCAGGCGGTGCGCAGCTCGTTCTAGCCGCTCATCATTGAGCGTCCAAGCAAGACAGGTTGCCGAGGGCGGCCACCAGCCCCGCGTAGTTCGATACGGACACGTAAGGCCACGCCGCACTCACCATCCCGAAGCTGACGGAGCGCGAGTTCGCCATGGCCTCGAAGGTCCTCAACATGGCCCAGCCGTCGCCCTCGTAGAATCCCTCTCCCACACGCTGGAAGGCGAAATAGTCCGGGGTCGCACCCCCGATCCATACGTTGAGGGTAGGCATCAACGGGTCGGAGTCGGCGTGGAAGTACAGGCCTACGGTCAACTGGTTCGTGCAGTAAAAGACCACGCCCTTGTCGCGGCGGTCGCCGCCGAACACGAGTCCTACATCAGGGTAGTAGCGCCACTCGTCGACCTGCAGCGTGTGCTCCGTGTTACTCAGGCAGGGTAGTTGGGACCGCAGGTTCTGGTAGTCGTCGAGACCGAAGCTGTAGCTGAGCGCCGGTTCACCATCAGTCAGACTCGCCGCGACCCGAAGCGAGCCGCCGTTCAACAGCGCGTCGGCTACTGCCATGGAATGCCGGGCATCCAGAGGCATGGCTCGAGCACCGTCCGGGTCGAACCGCCAAGCGCCGGCACCCGTGAGCTCACCGTCGTGGAACGTCTCTACCCAAACGTAATCGGCCCGCCTCTCGACCAGGCCGAGCCCCAGCTTCAGGACCGGGAAGAAAGTGCCGAGCTGACAATGCAGCACCAGTGCGGCCTCTCCGAAACGCACTTGGGGCGGATATACGAAGGCCTCCAAGCGCGGCCCTTCGGCCGGGATATCGCTCCATCCGAGCTGGGCGTAGGCAAAGCCCGAGAACAGACCCACCAAGACGAGCGCACGCACCAGATGCGACATGATCCCCCCTTGTGAAGACCAGGCGTTTCGAACGGTCGTTGCTCAGATGCTAGGCGTTCTCGTTACTGGCAGCAGCGACAAATCGGACAGGAAGCGTCCCATACCCGCGCAGGACGGTCGTTCCTGATCTGGGGGCAGCGGACCACGAAGCTCGAGGCCAGTAAGCGGCTCGTCGAGTCAGGTTCAACGGGAGTCGAGAGGCGGCAGCCCAGCCAGCGCCGCTGGCCACGCGCGTGCAGCACCGACCGCTACCCGGTACTGCACTTCGTGCGCTAGGCGGAAGGCGGCGCCGTGGACGGTCTCGTCCGGGTACTCGGTGATCAACTGCACCGTCGGCCCAGGACGCGCCGTCTCCGTCAGGACGAGCGGAACGCTCCCCTCCAGCGGGAAGAGGAGCTTACCGGCGTGCGCCTCGTACGCGGCCAGCTGCGCGTCGTTGAAAGCCACGAGCTCGGGAAGGGCGGTCTGCACCGCGCGCGCCACCGTGCGCAGGAGCGACTCAGCCCGCTCGGCGAAACCCGGTTGGTAGCGCGCGATGAGGATGAAGCCCTGCGGCACGGCCCACCACTCGAACTTGTGCGGCAGGTAACCCGTGAGCGGGCGCACCCATTCGTGCGCAGGGTAGCCATGCAGGTTGATCAGGAGTTGGGCGCCGCCAAGCGCCAAGAGGCGCCGCCGGACCGCGCTCTCGAAAGGCGCCTCGTCGCCCCGGTACTCGAGGTCGTCACCGAGCGCCGAGTAACGGGCCGCATGGTGCATGTGCTCGGCATGGACGGCGCAGAGCTCGCGGTGCAACGCATACCCGTCGGGGTTCTCCAGGGCAACGACCCCGAGGCTGGTGTCCGGATCGGCGAGGAGCTCGTACGCGGCGCGCAGCGCGCCGACGACTCCCGAGGTCTCGTTCGCGTGCTGGCCGCCGTTGATGACGACCGCCGGCCCAGCGCCGCGCCGCCATATACCGTGGACGACGCGGCCCCTCGGCGTGCGCTCCGCCAGCCGCTCGCCGGGGAAGGCGAGGAGCGTCGCCGTCACGTCCGGCTCGACGAGGGCCGTATCCGAGCCGGCGAGTTCCGCGGGGGATAGCACGCGCGTGGCTGACGGACTTGGGCCGTCGCCAACGCCTTCGTATCCTCCACCGGCCGTCAGGGTCACGACGCTCACAGCGGTCTCGCCGCCGTTCACGTTCCTGATCACCGGTACGACCTGACCCGGCTGCAGCTGCCGGCTACCTTCCGGCAGTCCGCACATGAGCGCGAAGCGCTCAAGCAGCGAGAAGTACAGTTCCTCGTGCAGCGCCTCGGCGGTGTCCAGGCGGTCGTGCCCGACGGGTAGGCGCTCCTCGATCCCGTCGTGCTCCACCTCGATGCGCAGTTGGTCGAAGTAAGGACCTGGCCCGGACCACGGCTGGGCGGAGACGGAGTCCAATACGAGCCGGTACAGGCGCTCGTAATCCGTCTCCCACGGTTCGTCGCGGATGACCGTTCCGTCCTGGGCGATGACACGCCACCACCCGCAGGGGGTGAGGGCGACGCGGCCGGGCACGTCCACGACGCGGTTCGGCGCGAAGACGTCGAACGCCTCCACCGCGCCGGGGCGTTCCATGCGCACGGAGTAACAGAGGTGCTCGAGCTCGGCCACAGGCTTGGGCGTCAAGGTCAGAACCGCGCCAGGCCACCACAGCCTCGCCAGCCGCTCGAGCGGGTACGCCTCAAGGCGGAAACGGTTCGGCACGGCGGCCTGGTGCGCAGGGTAGTCGATGGTGATGGCCGTCGGGGTCGGGAGCGGCTCCGCCCCGGAGCGCCTCTCCAGGAGCTCGCTGACGAGTGGCTTGAACGCGCTGTGCAAGCGCACGCGCCAACCCTCCGCCGCCAGTTCGCGCTCGATGACCCGGCGGCGGCTCGCGCCCGTGAAGAGCCAGAAGTAGTGGGTGGCGCCATCAACCGCGCCACCGGCAAGCGCGGAGCGGATCACACTCTCGGTGGATGGAAGGACGGTCCTAGGGAGGACTGTCCTAGGGAGGACTGTGACCATTTGGATGAACACTAGGGCTGGCGGCCAGATGCGGTCAACTCGTCGAGGTTTCAGCCTTCGTTGGCTGGTCTACAGCGTTCTAGGCCTGGTGCTTGCAGCGCAGGTCGCCGGCGCCCAGTCAGCCCCGCATCGTCCCGTACTCGAGCTTCTCCTCGAAGTACCCCTCGGCCACGTGGCCGAGGACCAGATCCCGGACCTGAGCGAGGCCGGTTGGGCCCTCAAGGTCACGTTCAGCAAGCCCATCGTCGTGCCGGACGGCAGCAAGGTCCTCGTCGTCACCGCAGACGACATGCAGATGTACGGCACCAGCGACGGCGAGCTTCTGTGGAAGCAGCCCATCTACGGCGGCATCGACAAGTACGACGCCACCAACGACATCGTCTACCTCTCCGAGGCTGGCGTCTCCGGGCAGTTCAAGGAGCGCTCGTACATCTACGCGAAGGTCTCTGACTCGTGGAAGGACGGCTCGGTGACGGACCGCACGGAGGTCCTAGTCGCACTCGACGACGAAGGCGCCAGGACCTGCCGTGGGAGTCGCTCAACTACGCTCGCTCCAACAACGCCTCCGTCACGATCGTCGGCGACAAGGTCGTCGCCTCGACGAGCTTCGGGCGCGTCTACGTCTTCACCGCCGACGGCGAGGCGCTCGGCAACTTCCTTGCATGGGAACCCGTCGACACGGGCGAGAACGTGATCACCACCTACGTGCTCGGCGGCAAGGTCGCCGGCTCCGGTGACGACAACGTCGTGATCGCCCCGTCCAAGACCGTCATCCAGGGCGCGGCCGCTTCGGCCGTATCGCCGGTTGAGCACCCGTACGCGAACTCCGTGCTGGTGTACAACCTGCAGGGCGGGAGCGGCTTTGGCGGTCAGGGGCGCCGTCATGACGATGCTCACAGACGCCTACCGCCGCAGGGACGAGTTGGGCCAGGTGACGTTCCGCGGCAAAGCCGCGCAGCTGCTCAGCCAAGTGATCCAGCAGGCCGGCGTGAGGAGGTAGGGGTGGGCGGGATCACTTGGCTGAGCAGCTGCGCGGCT
>JBDZVI010000143.1:0-3329 GCA_040255585.1 Deinococcaceae bacterium | reverse complement strand
GCGCTCGCCGCCGCGGGACCGGTCGTGGTGGAGCGACGGCTCGACCTTGCCGCCGAGCTCTCGGTGGTGGCGGCGAGGGGGGCGGACGGCAGCTTCGTGCCGTACGGCCCGGTCATCAACCGACACGTGAACCAGGTCCTCGACGTCTCCAGCTCGCCCTGGGCGCCGGGGGGCGCCGGCCCCGGGGCTGCGCTGCGCCTCGGCGAGCGGGACGACCCGACCGGCGGGCTCCTGACCCCCGACCTGTTGGCCGCCGCGCTCGAGGCGACCGAGGCGACGTTGACGGGGCTCGCTTTCGTCGGGCTCGGATGCGTCGAGTTCTTCGTGGCCGCCGACGGCGCCCTGTACGTGAACGAGGTCGCTCCGCGGCCTCACAACTCGGGGCATCTAACCATCGAGGCCTGCGCCGTGAGCCAGTTCGAGCAGCAGGTGCGGGCCCTATGCGGCCTGCCGCTCGGGAGCCCCGAGCCGGTCAGTCCGGCCGCGATGGCCAACCTGTTGGGCGACCTGTGGGACCGGGGCGAGCCCGACTGGTCGGCGGCCCTGCGCGAGCCGGCGGTGCGCCTCCACCTCTACGGCAAGGCGGCCGCCAGGCCCGGTCGCAAGATGGGCCACCTGACGGCGGTGGCGCCCGACGCCTCCGAGGCGGTGGCGCGCGTGCTGCGTGCGCGTCTGGCGCTTGCCAACTAGCCGGCATACGGGCTATACTGCCTAGGTTTGTCTGCCCTCGGCCCGCAGCGTTGGGTCTAGGGCGAGTTTGTCGTGTGCTGCCGCGAAGGCCGCGAACGACGTCAGGCTAGCTGAGTTCGAGGCCTTTATCGCCGCATCCGGGTTCCCAACGGCTGCGAGACCACACGAGGGAGTGATCGTTCTGCCGACCGTTAACCAGCTGCTCCGCAAGGGGCGCAGGAAGATCGAGAAGAAGAGCAAGACCCCGGCACTCAAGGGGTCGCCGCAACGGCGTGGCGTTTGCACCGCCGTCAAGACCCAGACGCCCAAGAAGCCCAACTCGGCGCTGCGCAAGATCGCGCGCGTCCGTCTGGCCGGCGGCCAGGAAGTCACGGCCTACATCCCGGGCGAGAAGCACAACCTGCAGGAGCACTCGGTCGTGCTCATCCGCGGCGGCCGCGTCAAGGACCTGCCGGGCGTGCGCTACCACATCGTGCGCGGCACGCTCGACGCCCAGGGCGTCGGTGTCGGCCGCTACGTCCAGCGCAACCAGAGCCGCAGCAAGTACGGCACCAAGAGGCCGAAGGCAGGGAAGAAGTAAGCCATGGGACGCAGAAGACGCGCCGAGATCCGCCCGCTGGAACCCGATCTTGTCTACTCGGACACGACGGTGACCGCCCTCGTCAACAAGCTGATGCGCGACGGCAAGAAGAACACCGCCAGCCGTATCTTCTACGGCGCTTGCCGCCTCATCCAGGAGCGCACCGGACAGGAGCCCCTCAAGGTCTTCCGCCAGGCGCTCGACAACATCCGTCCCCGCATCGAGGTGCGTAGTCGCCGCGTCGGCGGCTCCACCTACCAGGTGCCGGTCGAGGTGCCTCCGCGCCGCTCGCAGTCGCTGAGCCTCCGCTGGCTCGTCGCCGCGTGCGACGCCCGCCCCGAGCGCACGGCCGTCGAGCGCGTCGCCGGCGAGCTGCTCGATGCCGCCGCCGGTCGCGGTGGCGCCGTCAAGAAGAAGGAGGACGTCGAGCGGATGGCGGAGGCGAACCGTGCCTACGCCCACTACCGCTGGTGACCCGGGCAAGGGTCTCCAAGCTTGAGTCGATCGACTGATTTATGACTACGACGATCACGGACCTCCACAAGACACGCAACATCGGTATCGCCGCGCACATCGACGCCGGCAAGACCACGCTCACCGAGCGCATCCTGTTCTTCACCGGTCGCATCCATAAGGTGGGCGAGACCCACGAGGGTGCCTCCCAGATGGACTGGATGGCGCAGGAGCGCGAGCGCGGCATCACCATCACGTCGGCCGTCACCCAGGCCTTCTGGGGCGACACGCGCATCAACGTCATCGACACGCCCGGCCACGTCGACTTCACCATGGAAGTCGAGCGCAGCATGCGCGTGCTCGACGGCGCCGTGGCTGTGTTCGACGCCAGCCAGGGCGTCGAGCCGCAGTCCGAGACGGTATGGCGCCAGGCGGACAAGTACCACGTGCCGCGCATCGCCTTCGCCAACAAGATGGACAAGACGGGCGCCTCCTTCGAGCTCGTGCTTTCCTCCATGGCCGACCGCCTCGGCGCGCTCGCCGTGCCCCTCCAGTGGCCCATCGGCCAGGAGGACACGTTCGAGGGCATGCTCGACCTCATCGAGATGAAGGCCGTCTACTACCACGACGACCTCGGCAAGAAGATCGAGATCGAAGAGATCCCCGCCGACCTCCAGGCGCTCGCCAAGGAGAAGCGCGACCTCATGATCGAGCGCGTCGCGGAGTTCGACGACGACGTCGCCATGCACTACCTCGAGGGCGAGGACGTTCCGAACGACCTCCTGCGCGCCGCCATCCGCAAGGGCACCATCGCGCTGAAGTTCTACCCGGTCTGTTGCGGCTCCGCCCTCAAGAACAAGGGCGTTCAGAGGCTGCTCGACGCCGTCGCCGCCTTCCTCCCGTCGCCGCTCGACATCCCGCCGATCCCGGGCGTCAACCCGGACACGGACGAGCCGGACAGCCGCCCGGCCGACATCGACGCCCCGACCGCCGCGCTCGCCTTCAAGATCGCCACCGACCCGTACGTCGGTCGCCTCGTGTTCGTGCGCGTCTACTCCGGCTCCCTCAAGGCGGGCACGTACATCTACAACGTGAGCAAGGGCCGCCGCGAGCGCATCGGCCGGTTGCTCAAGATGCACGCGAACTCGCGGGAAGAAGTCGAGTCCATCGACGCCGGCTCGCTCGGCGCCGTGGTCGGCCTCAAGGACACCGGCACCGGCGACAGCCTCACCGACCCTGACCACCCGATCCTCCTCGAGTCCATCGAGGTTCCGGAGCCCGTCATCACGGTGGCCATCGAGCCGGCCTCCAAGGCCGACCAGGACAAGCTCTCCAACGGCCTCATCAAGCTGACGGAGGAGGACCCGACCTTCCGCGTCGAGTCGGACCCCGAGACCGGCCAGACCAAGATCTCCGGGATGGGCGAGCTGCACCTCGAGATCATCGTCGACCGCCTCAAGCGCGAGTTCAACGTCAACGCCAACGTCGGCGCCCCGCAGGTCGCCTACCGCGAGACCATCTCGCGTCCGGTCGACGTCGAGGGCAAGTTCGTGCGCCAGTCCGGCGGTCGCGGTCAGTACGGCCACGTCAAGATCAAGGCCGAGCC
>JBDZVI010000061.1:0-18721 GCA_040255585.1 Deinococcaceae bacterium | reverse complement strand
CCGACCTGGCCGCGTCGCTGCTCCTCGCCCTGTTTCCGGATCGCTCGTGGGCGAGGGCGCACGCTGGCAAGCTCACCGCCTACTCCGCGCGGCCGCCGCTCGACCCGGCAGGCACCCGGCGGCTCTTCGACAAGCTCTTCGAGCTGACGGAGCGGCCGGAGTGGCGCGCCCGCCACGCCGTTGCCCGCGAGGTGACGGACGTCGCCGGCCGGCGGCTGGAGCTGCTCGTGCCCCTCCCGCCGGAGGAGTACGAGGGGGGCGAGGGCCTGGTCGGCCCGTTCGCCACCCTAGACGAGGCGAACGCCTGGGGCATGAGCGTGCAGGCCCGAGAGCTGGCAGCGGACGCCATGCGGGCGGGCGACGCCTGGCTCTGCGAGCTGTTCGCGCTCGGCGAGCTCCTCGACGACTGAGCGCCGCCGGCTGACGACCTCATGCGGCACGCGGCGCGGCGGCAACCCGCGAGCGCGCGTTTCGTTGACACCCGGCGCGCGGGCAACTTAGACTCACGGCCATGAGAAGCCCGCTGGCTTCGGAGTCGTTTACGCGCTGAGCGCGGGGCCCACGAGGTCTTGCGCGGGTAACGCCACTGTCCGAGATGGGCGGTGGTGTTTTCGTTGGCTGAGGCCGCGCTGCGAACGGCATGGGCTAGCGGGGCGTGGTGCGAGAACGGTCACGAGAGGTGATTGAGCATGGCGGCAGAGCACGACAAGACAGGGTCGCTGGGAGCCCCGAGCGAACCGGACACGCGTGAGGGCCTTGGTGCGGAGGCCGCCGAGTGGCTCCGCACCATCGGCGACTCCCAAGACCTGAGCGCACTGCAACAGTTGCGAGTCGCCTACCTCGGTAAGAAGGGCGAGATCACGCAGCGCCTCAAGGCCCTCGGCGCGCTGGCGGCCGACGAGCGACGGGTCGTCGGCGGCCGGGTGAACGCGCTCAAGCAGGCAATAGAGACCGCCATCGAGGAGCGCAAGGCCGCGCTCGAGCGGGAACTCCTCGCGGTCCAGCTCGCCGGCGAGCGCGTGGACGTGACCCTGCCGGGCACCCGGCCGCCCCAGGGCGGGCTCCACCTCCTGACGTTGGTGACGAACCGGTTGCTCGACGTCTTCACCAGCCTGGGTTACGAGGTCGTTACAGGCCCCGAGCTCGAGACGGACCGCTACAACTTCGAGTCGCTCAACTTCCCGCCCGACCACCCGGCCCGCGACACCCAGGACACGTTCTGGACGACGGACGGCCGACTGCTCAGGACCCACACGAGCCCCATGCAGGTCCGTTACATGGAGACGCACGAGCCGCCCTTCAAGGTCGTCGTGCCCGGCAAGGTGTTCCGCAACGAGGCCGTCGACGTGACGCACGAGGCTCAGTTCCACCAGCTCGAGGCCCTCGTGGTGGGCGAGCGCGTGACGATGGCCGACCTGAAAGGCGCCATCAACGAGATGGCCCAGGCGCTGATCGGCCCCGGCACCCGCACGCGGCTGCAGCCGACCTACTTCCCCTTCGTAGAACCTGGAGCCGAGTTCGCCATCTGGTGGACGAACCCCCGGTCAGGTCGCGAGGAGTGGCTGGAGCTCGGCGGCTGCGGCATGGTGCACCCCAAGGTCTTCGAGGCCGTCGGTTACGAGGGTGTCACCGGCTTCGCCTTCGGCTTCGGCATCGAGCGCCTGGCGCTCGTGCCCTACGCCATCCCCGACATCCGCTACTTCTACCAGGGCGACCTACGCGTCCTCGAGCAGTTCAGGGGCACGCTATGAAGGTCCCGTACTCCTGGTTGCGCACGTTCTTCGACGAGGCCGCCGCCTTCCCGGAGCCGCGCCGGCTGGCCGAGCTGCTCGACGGCCTCGGCCTGGCGGTCGAGTCGGTCGAGGAGGCAGCCGGCGCGCCGGACGGCACGATCGTCGTCGACGTGCGTTCGGCCGTACCCATCGAGGGCTCCGACCACCTGTCGCGCACCATCGTGTTCGACGGCAGCGTTGAGCACGTCGTGGTGTGCGGCGACCCGAACATCGCGGCAGGCATGCGCACCGCGCTCGTGCTGCCCGGCACGTACTTGCCGCCCGTCGACCTCACCGTGCGGGCGCGCGAGATCAGGGGCGTGCCGAGCAACGGCATGCTGGCCAGCGCCAAGGAGCTGGGGCTCTTCGAGCACGGCGCCGGCGTCATGGCGCTCGGGCCGGACGCGCCGCTGGGCGCGAGCCTCGCTGAGCTGTGGCCGGCCGAGACCGTGCTCGAGCTGGAGCTGACCCCGAACCGCGCCGACGCCTTCAGCCTGCTAGGCGTGGCCCGCGACGTGGGCGCCAAGCTCGGACTGGCGGTGCGCCACCCGGCGGCCGGTCTGAGCCTCGCCGACCCGACGCTCGACGACGGGCTGACCCTCGACGTGCAGGACCGACACGCCGCCCCGCGCTTCACGCTGCGGAGGATCAGCGGCGTGACGGTGCGGCCGAGCCCCGTCTGGCTGCAGCGCCGCGTGGCGGCCGTTGGCCTGCGGCCACGCAACAACGTCGTCGACGCCACGAACTTCATCACCTTCGAGCTGGGCCAGCCCAACCACGCCTACGACGCGTCCGTCTTCGAGGGCGGTCACATGGTCGTGCGCAGGGCGCGCGCGCAGGAGCGGCTCACGCTCCTCAACGACGAGGAGCTGGCGCTCGACCCGACCGACCTCCTCATCACCACCACCGGACCGGCGGGCGACGTGCCCCTCGGCCTCGCCGGGGTGATGGGCGGCGCCTACGGCGGCGTCGAGACGACCACCACGGAGCTCGTGCTGGAGGCGGCCCTCTTCGACCCCGTCACGGTGCGGCGCGCGGGGCAGCGCCACAAGGTCGTGACGGACGCGCGCACGCGCTTCGAGCGCGGCGTCGACCCGAACCTGCAGGAGCTCGCCTCCGCGCGCCTGACGCAGGTCATCCTCGACGTGGCGGGCGGGAGCGCGAACCCGGGCATCACGGCGTTCGGCGCGGACACCGACCGCCCGGCCGTGCCGTACCGCCCGAGCCGCGTCCACTTCCTCATGGACTTCGACGTGCCCGGGCCCGCGCAGCGCGGCTACCTCGTCGCGCTCGGCTGCCGGGTCGAGGAGCGCGCGGCCGACGACTGGCTCGTCACCCCGCCGAGCTGGCGCTACGACATCTCCCTCGAGGAGGACGTCGTCGAGGAGGTGGCGCGCGTCCACGGCTACGAGCACATCGGCATGACAGAGCCCGACATGCGCTTCGTGCCGCCGGCAGGCGACCCGACGCACCGCTGGCTCCGCGACCGCCTCGCCGCCATGGGCCTGCAGGAGACCATGACCTACGTGTTCACGGGCGCGGCCGAGCTCGCCAGGGCGGCGGCGCCCGACCCGGCCGTCGAGCTGGCCTCCCCGCAGGGGACCGAGAAGGGCGTCTTGCGCACAGCCCTGTACCCGGGCCTCCTGGCCGCCGCCGCCGCGAACCGCGCCGCGCCCACCCTGTCGCTCTTCGAGGTCGGCCACGTCTTCGGAGCGGTGGAGGAGGAGCGCGTGGCGCTCCTCATGCGAGGCCCGCGCGTGGAAGGGAAGTGGCGAGCCGACCTTGCGGGCGACTTCTTCACCCTCAAAGGGGTCCTGGAGAGCCTGGCGGGCGTGGAAGGCGCCACCGTCGAGATGACGCCGGCCGAGTTCCCCCACCTCCACCCCGGCGTCTCAGCCCGGGTCGTCTGGAACGGCGCCGAGGTCGGCAGCGCCGGCCGCCTGCACCCGGCCGTTGCCGCGGCCTTCGAGCTGCCCGAGGTCTACGTCGCGGAGTTGCGGCTGCCGTTGGGGGGCAAGCGCATCGCCTTCAAGGAGATCGTGCGCCAGCCCTACGCAGAGCGCGACCTCGCCATCGTGCTGCCTGCGCGGATCACTTACGCCGACCTCGCGGCCAGGCTCGCGGCCGCGGCGGGCGACAAGCTCATCTCGCTGGAGCCATTCGACGAGTACCGCGGCGCCACGCTGCCGAGCGGCAGTCGGTCGCTCGCCCTGCGCTTCCGCTTCCGCGACGCCGGACGCGCGCTCACGGACGCGGAGGTGGACGCCCTTATGGAGAATGTCATCCAGGTCGTCAGGAGCGCGGGCTACGATATCCGGGCATGACGCCCGTCACTTGGCTAGACGCTGCCCTAGTGCTCATGATCGTGATCATGACGGCGTTGGGGGCCAAACGGCGCCTGGTCGGGCTGGTGGTCGGCGTCGGGGGAGCGCTGCTCCTGAGGCCGCTCATCATCATCGGCTCGCGTGACCTCTGGATAGCACTCGCCGCGGCCTTCTGCGGCACCCTCATCCTCGCCCTGATCGGCCAACGCCTCGTGCCGCCCAACCGCCGGCAACACTGGGGCACCGCCGCGGCGGGCGGGGTAGGCGGCGCCGTCCTCGGCCTGAGCCTGATGTTCGCGCTCGTGACGTCGCTGCCCATCGAGCGGAGTCCCGTCAACGAGCGGGAGATCTTCTACCCGCCGCGCACGGCCCCGATCGGGCTGGCCGTCACGTTCGCGCAGTCGCCCCTCGTCCTCGAGGGTCGCTCCATCCTCCTGCACCCGCTCCTCCCGGCGCCGACGCCGGCCGAGGGCCTGAAGAACGTCGCATGGCGGGCTGAGGGCCTGCTCCACCGCTGGCTCGTCGTGGGCGAGCCGTGGAACGCTCCTTAGAGGTCGGCGAGGGCCCTCGCGAGAAGAGGTCGGCGAGGGGGCCCCGCGAGCGCGTCATCGAGGCGTCATCGACGCGTCGATGACGCCTCGATGACGTGGCGGTTGCGACGACCCTGGGCTGCGCGCGGCCGTAACCTGCTCCCACGTAAGAACGGCGTAATGCCGTGAGGGGAGAATGGGACCATGTGCGGAATAGTTGGTTACGTTGGTGGCCGTGAGGCCGCGGGGGTCATCCTCGATGGCCTCGGCCGTCTCGAGTACCGGGGTTACGATTCCGCCGGCCTGGCCGTTAAGGGCCTAGGGGCAGACGGTCAGTTGCGGGCCGTCAAGCGCGCCGGCAAGCTCAGCGTGCTGCGCGACGCCGTGGCGGCCGGCCTCCCCGCCGGCTGCGTCGGGCTCGGCCACACGCGCTGGGCCACGCACGGCCGCCCCAACGACGTCAACGCCCACCCGCACCTCTCCGAGGACGGCCGCCTGGCCGTCATCCACAACGGCATCATCGAGAACTACGTCGAACTGCGCGAGGAGCTCGCCGCCCGCGGCCACGTGTTCGCCTCCGAGACCGACACCGAGGTGCTAGTGCACCTCATGGAGGAAGCGTACGAGGAGGTCGGGCGCGACCTGGCCTCGGCCGTGCGCGCCTGCCTCAAGCGCGTCTCCGGCGCCTACGCGCTCGTCGTCGCCCACGCCGAGCACGACCTCCTCGTCGCCGCGCGCAACACGAGCCCGCTGGTCATCGGCCTGGGAACCGACGAGAACTACCTGGCTTCCGACGTGCCGGCCCTCCTGCCGTACACGCGCGACGTGATCTACCTCCTAGACGGCGACGTGGCCGAGCTGGGCCGCGACGGCGTGGTCATCACCGACCTCCAGGGCGTCAGGCAAGCGCGCGAGACGAACCGCGTCGAGTGGGACGCGGAGGCCGCCGAGAAGGGCGGCTACGAGCACTACATGCTCAAGGAGATCTACGAGCAGCCGACCGTGCTGCAGAACACGCTCTTCGGGCGGTTCACGCACGGCGGTCTCGACGTCGAGCTCGGTCTGAACCTCGACCCGCACGCCATCGACCGCGTCGTGATCACGGCCGCCGGCACCGCCTCGTACGCCGGCGAGGTCGGCCGCACGCTGCTCAGGCGCATGGCGCGCCTCGACACCGTCGTCGAGGTCGCCTCAGAGTTCCGCTACTCCGAGCCCGTGGTCGACGAGCGCACGCTCTGCGTCGTCGTCTCCCAGTCGGGCGAGACCATCGACACGCTCGAAGCCATGCGCGAGGCCAAGCGCCGCGGCGCCCGCACCCTTGCCATCCTCAACGCCAAGGGGTCGAGCATCAGCCGCGAGGCCGACGACGTCCTGTACATCCACGCCGGCCCGGAGATCGGGGTCGCGAGCACGAAGGCCTACCTCGGCATGGTGGCCGCCTTCGCGCTCCTCTCGTTCTGGTTCGCCCGCGAGCGCGGGTACATGGACGACGACGCCGCCCGCGAGTACGTGCGCGCGCTGCGCGAGCTGCCCGGCCAGGTCGAGCGCACGCTCCAGGTCCGCGACCACGTGGCGCAGATCGCCGAGCAGATCAAGGACGCGCGCAGCTCCCTCTTCCTCGGCCGCGGCATCAACGCCGCCACCGCCCTCGAGGGCGCGCTGAAGCTGAAGGAGATCTCCTACGTGCACGCCGAGGCGTACCCGATGGGCGAGATGAAGCACGGCCCCATCGCGCTCGTCGACCGCGACCTACCCGTCGTGGCGGTCGCCACGGCCTCGCCCCTGTACGACAAGACCGTCTCCAACCTGCAGGAAGTGCGCGCGCGCGAAGGCCGCCTGATCGTGGTGGCCGACGAGGACGACGCCAAGATCGGGCAGCACGCCGAGTTCGTCATCCCGGTGCCGCGCACGCTCGAACTCCTGTCGCCCATCCTGAACGTGGTGCCGCTGCAGCTCCTGTCGTACGAGGTGGCGCGCGCGCTCGGTCGCGACATCGACCAGCCGCGCAACCTCGCCAAGAGCGTCACCGTCGAGTAAAGCGGCGGTGTGCGTTTGACGGTCGCTCGCGTGCCTTACGGGTTTACCATCCAAGGCGAGGCGGCGCGCGTGAGGGAACTGGCTGACATACGGGAGGCGATAGTCGAGCGGGTGGCCGGCTGCGAAGACGCCGTCCTGCTGGGCCGCATCGAACGGCTGCTCGACGACGCGGACGACGGCGAGCGGCTCCTCGAGCTTGACGACGCGACCATCGAGGAAGTCCTCAGAGGACTGCTCGACGACTGAGCCTCACATGTAGCCCATCCGAGGCTCAGATGTAGCCCATCGACTTCAGGATGAAGTAGGCGCCGATGGCGGCCGCGCCCCACAAGAGCCACTTCAGGTACTTGCCGCCCGACTTGCCCGTCCACTTGCCTAGGCTCTCGCGGGCCACCGCGGCGTCGTGGCGCTGCTGGCTCCGCTGCGCCCTGCGCAGCGACTTCACGCTCTTGTTCAGGTGCCCCTTGCGGCGGTAGGCGACGCCGAGGTTGTGATGGGCGTTGGCGAACTCCTCGTTCAGCTTCAGGGCGGCCTGGTAGTGCTCGATGGCCTCGTCGACGCGGCCCTGCTCGAGGGCGACGTTGCCGAGGTTCGTCAGCGCTCGGTAGTGGCGCGGGTCGATCCGGATGGCTTCCTCGAAGTGCTCCTGCGCCTCGGTCAGTTTCGAGTCGTAGATGCCGACCGTGCCCAACTGCGTGTGGCGTTCCGACGGGAACCAGGTCGTCGGCGCCATGCGCGCCAGCACCGCGGCCGCGGCGTCCGGGTCGCGCTTGTCGAGCTCCTTGGCGGCCTCCTCCAGAACGCGCAGGTCGGCGACCAGCTCTTCCCACGGCACGATGGCGGCAGGGCCCTCCAGCCGCTCGATGCGCTCGATGGCCTTGGCGAACGAGCGCTCGTGGACCAGGTCCTCGACGTCGGCCAACGCCGCCAGGGCGGACTTGATCGGCAAGTCAGGCTCGCCGGTGACGAAGTACGTCTGGCGCGCGGCCGTGAACCTGCGCTGCGCCAGTAGCTCGCGCCAGTCGGTGCCGCCGGGCTGAGATGCGGCCGTCGCAGCGCCGTTGACTGGCGCGCCGATTAACGGCGCACCGTCGCTGGCCCCCAGGGCGTCGGCGGACGCGGTCGGCTGGTCGGCGGTCGGGTCGGCGTACTGGCCGGTAGCCCCACCGGGGCGATGATCGTCGGTTTCGTCTCGTGTCACGCCCATGACCGTAGCACGCTCTCGTACAGGGCCGAATAGGCGGCGGCCGAGGCGGTCCAGGAATGGTCGGCCGCCATGCCCGTCGCCTGGATGCGGCGCCACGCCGGGGTGCCGTAGGCGCTCAGCGCCTCGCTGGCCGCCCACTCCAGTCCTGCGCTCGTCGGGTGCTCGAAGACGAAGCCGGTAGCGCCGTGCCTCACCGTGTCCTTCAGCCCGCCGGTGGCCCGCACGATCGGCACGGTGCCGTAGCGCATGGCGATCAGTTGCGAGAGCCCGCACGGTTCGAAGCGGCTCGGCACGGCGAGCGCGTCGGCGCCCGCGTAGATGAGGTGGGCGAGGGCCTCGTCGTAGCCGATGCGCACGCCGACCAGGCCAGGGTGCGCTCGCGCCAGCGCCTTCAACGCCGCCTCGAGGGCCTGGTCGCCGGCGCCGAGCACGACGAGCGACCAGCCGCTAGCTAGGAGCGCCGGCGCCGCGCCGGCGAGCAGGTCCATGCCCTTCTGCTCGGCGAGGCGCGACACCACGGCGAGGAGCGGGCGCTCGGCCCCGATGCCGAACCGCCGCGCCAGCTCCGCCTTGGCCGCCTGCTTGCCGGCGAGGTCGGTCGACGAATACGGCTTCGGCAGCGCCGGGTCGCTGGCCGGGTCCCAGACGTCCGTGTCGATGCCGTTCAGGATCCCCGTCAGCTTGCCCGAGAGCGAGCGGAACGTGCCGTCGAGCGAGTAACCGTACTCGGGGGTCTGGATCTCCTCGGCGTAGGTCGGGCTCACGGTCGTCACGCGCGTCGCGAAGCCGACCCCCGCCTGCATGGCGTTGGCGCGCCCGAAGTGGTCAAGGTACGAGCCCATGACGTCGGGACCGAGGCGCAGCCAGCGCACGGCGTCCTCCAGGCTCGACTCGCCCTGGTACTGGACGTTGTGGATGGTGAACACGCTGCGTAGGGCGGGGAAGCCCGGCGGCAGGTGCCAACCGCGGGCCAGCACCATCGGCAGGTAGCCCGTGTGCCAGTCGTGCGCGTGCAGGAGGTCTGGCACGAACCCGAGCCGCTGCGCGACGCTGGGAACGGCCCGCGAGAAGCGCGCGAACCGCCGCGCGTCGTCCGGGTAGCCGTAGAGCTTCGCCCGGCGGTAGTCCTGGTGGCCGACGAAGGCGTAGCGCACGCTGCCGCCGCTCGGCGCGCCCTGACTCACCGCGCCGAAGCCCGGCGCGCCATCCTCCAACACCCCGCCCTCCAACACCCCGACGCCGACGGGCTCGAAGCCGCGGTCGAACGGCGCCTGCACGTCGCCGACCCAGTACGGCGCGGCTTCCCCGCCCAAGTCGGCGTACCACGGGGTGACTACGAGGACCTCGTGGCCAAGGCGCGCCAGCGCCTTGGGCAGCGCGCCGGCGACGTCGG
The DNA here is from genome assembly GCA_040255585.1 of Deinococcaceae bacterium. Classification (GTDB taxonomy): domain Bacteria; phylum Deinococcota; class Deinococci; order Deinococcales; family Trueperaceae; genus JAAYYF01. The sequence continues at coordinate 9,458 of JBDZVI010000061.1, read as the reverse complement.
CGAGGCCGCCGGTCTTGCTGAATGGCGCCACCTCGGCGGCGGGGAAGAGGATCCTCATGCCCAAAGCTTAGCGCCGCAGGCGCGGTGAAACATCACGGTCTCACGTCTGCGCGCCGACTTAGGCTCTCATGTAAGGCCCTTATACTCTAGGCCGCATGCAGGGCGAACAGACGGAGGCTTCATGAAGCGCAGATGGTACATCGCGGGTCTGGTGGTGCTGGTCGCGGCCACGGTGATGGTCGTGAACGCTCAGCTGTCTCGCGATTACGCGAGCGAGTTCCTCAACAACCCTACCGGCCGCGCGTTGGTGCAGGCCTTCGGGGCGCTCAAGAGCGGCTACCTCAACGACGTCGACGACGACGCCCTGATCCAGGGCGCCATCAAGGGCATGCTCGAGTCGCTCGACGACCCGTACACGAGCTATCTCCTACCCAAGGACGCTGCCCGCGACAGTCAGGACCTCACGGGCTCCTTCGAGGGGATCGGCGCCGTCCTCACGCCGCACGACAGGCAGAGTGGCAAGGGCGTCGAGATATTGACGGTCTACGCCGGCGGCCCTGCCGCCGGGGCCGGCCTCATGCGCGGCGACGTGTTCCTCGAGGTCGAGGGGGTCGACGTGCGCGAGCTCACCACGAGCGAGGTCGCCGACCTCGTGCGCGGCCCGAAGGGCACGACCGTGAACCTGGTGATGGAGCGCCCGGGCGTCCAGGACCCCGTCACGTTCAACATCCAGCGCTCGACCATCCAGATCGTCGACGTCTCAAGCGCCATGCTCCCTAACGGCGTCGGCTACATCGCCCTGGCTTCGTTCAACAACCAGCGCCTGCACGACCAGCTCGTCGAGCACCTCGACAAGCTGATCCTGGACGGCGCCAAGTCGCTCGTCCTCGACCTGCGCGACAACTCGGGCGGCCTGCTCAACCAGGCCATCCTCATCGCCGACGAGTTCCTGAGCAAGGGCGACATCGTGTTCCAACGCTCGCGCGGCGTCACCCAGCGCATCGCGTCGGCCGACCAGCACGCGTACGACCTGCCCATGGTCGTGCTCGTCAACGAGAACTCGGCCTCGGCGTCGGAGATCGTCGCGGGGGCGCTCCAGGAGAACGACAGGGCGCTCGTCGTCGGCGAGCAGACGTTCGGCAAGGGCGTGGCCCAGTCCGTGCTCTCGCTCTCGGACGGCGGCCAGCTCCGCTACGTGTCGTTCGAGTGGCTCACCCCGCTGCGCCGCAGCATCGCCGAGAAGGGCATAACGCCCGACGTGTACGCGCCCGACACGCGCTACCCGCGCACCATCTCCGTCGACGGGCAGGGCCTGCGCGACGGTCAGACGGTCCAGCTCGTCGTCGACGGCGAGGTCGTCGGCGAGGCGGTCTCCGGCGATGACGGCAAGTTCCGCATCCTCGCCCTCGGCGGCGTGCGCGAAGTTAGCGCCGTGCAGGGTGAGGCCATCGTGCACCTCGACACCGACACGGCGCTGCAGACCGCCGTCAGCGCGCTGGAAGGCCAGCTCACCAAGCGTTAAGGGCTCAGCGAGCGGCTAGCAAGTCAGCCGGCGAGCGCCAGCAAGTCAGCCCTGGTCAGCCCCGAGGTCCGGCCGCCGCCACGTCGGCGGCCACCTCGGCGGCGAAGCGCTCGAAGTTCTTCCGGAACATGCCGGCCAGACGCCGCGCCTCGGCGTCGTAGGTGGCCGCGTCGAGCCACGTGCCGCGCGGGCTCAGCAAGGAGTCCGGCACGTTGGGAACGTGTTGCGGGACGAGAAGGCCGAAGACGCCGTCCTCGACCGTCCGCACGTCGTCAAGCGCGCCCGAGAGGGCCGCCTCCAGCATGGCGCGCGTGTAACGCAGCGAGATCCGCTTGCCCACCCCGAAGCCGCCGCCGGTCCAGCCCGTGTTGACCATCCACACGCGCGGGGAGTGCGCGGCCAGGCGGGTGCGCAGCATCTCGGCGTGCTCGAGGGGCGATAGGGGCATGAAGGGCGCGCCGAAGCAGGTGCTGAACGTGGCCACGGGCTCCGTCACCCCGCGCTCGGTGCCGGCCAGCTTGGCCGTGTAGCCGTTCAGGAAGTAGTACAGCGCCTGCGGCACGGTGAGCCTGGCGATGGGCGGGAGCACCCCGAACGCGTCGGCGCTCAGGAAGACGATGTCGCGCGGGTGCCCGCCGACGCCCGTCGGGGAGGCGTTGGAGACGAACGAGATCGGGTAGGCGGCGCGCGTGTTCTCCGTCTTGGAGGTGTCGGCGTAGTCCGGCTCGCGCTCGCCGCTCAGCTTGACGTTCTCGAGCACCGTGCCGAAGCGCGAGCTCGCCGCGTAGATGTCGGGCTCCGCCTCCTCGGTCAGGTTGACGACCTTGGCGTAGCAGCCGCCCTCGAAGTTGAACACGCCGGTCCCCGACCAGCCGTGCTCGTCGTCGCCGATGAGGCGCCGCGACGGGTCGGTCGACAGCGTCGTCTTGCCGGTGCCGGAGAGGCCGAAGAAGAGCGTCACGGCCCCGTCCTGGCCCTCGTTGGCCGAGCAGTGCATGGGGAACACGTTCCGGCGCGGCAACTCGAGGTTCAGGGCCGTGAAGAGCCCCTTCTTGATCTCGCCCGCGTACTCGGTGTTGGCGACGAGCGCGAGGCGGCGCTCGAAGTCGAGCATGATCGCGGTCGTGCTCCGGCAGCCGTGCCGCGCCGGGTCGGCCTTGAAGCTTGGCAGGTCGAGCACGACCCAGTCGGGCTCCTGGTTGGGCGAGACGGCGTCGCGGAACAGGTTGGTGGCGAACAGGCCGTGCCAGGCGTACTCGGCGATGACACGAACCTTGGTCGCGTAGGCCGGGTCGGCGCAGGCCGAGAGGTCCTGGACGAAGAGGTCCTTGCCGACCAGGTGCGCGCTCATGTCATCGAGCAGCCGGTCGAAGTTGGCCTGGTCGACGCGCTGGTTGACGTCGCCCCAGTCGACGCCCTCGCTGCCCGCGTTGACGACGATGTACTTGTCCTTGGGCGAGCGGCCGGTGAACTGGCCCGTGTCGGACACGAGCGCGCCGGTGCTTGCCAGTTGCGCCTCGCGGCGGACGACGGCCTCCTCGACGAGCTCCGGCACGTTCAGGTTGTGCCTGATCCGCGCGCCGGCGCCGAGGGCTAGGTCGAAGCGGCTGTCCCGCCTTGGGCTGGGTAGGTCATGCGCGCCTCGAGGATCATCTGTCATGGGAGCTGTACCTCCGCGGGTCGAGTGAGGGGCTTGAGCGATCCCCGCCGGCAGGGCGGTGGGCCACCCGCCACTTATACCAGTGGCGTGTACTGGGCCAGGAGGCGCTCCGCGCCCGATCGGTATACGCGCCGGTCACCAGCGCAACGTCAACCCCACCTGGAACGCGCTGCGCTGCGTCGAGAGCACGACGCCCGCGTCGACCCCGAAGGTCGGGCCGAAGGCGTACGAGAGCGCCACGCCGATCTCCGGCCGCGCCGTCTGGTTCATGCCGGAGGTCGGGAGGTCGACGCGCGCCGTCACGTCGAGGTCGAGCGGTCCGAGCCCGTATGAGAGCATGACCTCGTTGGTGACGGAGTAGGCGCCGTCGTTGCCGTCGTACGTGCCGATCCGGTAGCTGGCGAACAGCTCGGGGTTCAGGTAGCCGCCCAGCCGGAGCGAGACGCCGAAGGGGTGCGCAGAGTCGTCGATCAGGCTCGAGATCGCCGAGGTCTTGATCTCGACGACGTCGAGGCCGAGCGCCTGCCTGAGCGCGCTGGACAGCTCGGAGATGACGAAGAGGTCGATGGCGGTGTCGAGCGCGCCCGTCGCGACGGCTTGGCCGAGGCCGCCGCTGGCGACGATGCCCGAGTTCAGCTCGAACCGACCGAGGGTGATGAGGGACATCAGCTCGGCGTCCGTGAACGCGCGCACGCCCTCGCCCTCGATGTCGATGCGCGCGTCCGATGACACGCGGGGCTGCAGGTCGAAGCGGAAGCCGCCCTCCTCGGCCGGGGCGGCGACCATCTGGCCGGTGAAGGCGAGCTCGACCACGAACGTCTGGCCCTCCCTTGGCGCCGCGAACGAGACGCGGTTGTCCGCCGCCACGACGCGCGACTTGTCGAACTCCGTGTGGGCTGCCACGTCGAGCTCGGGGTAGACGCCGCCCTGGCTGAACGTCGCGACGGCACGGTCGATGGTGAAGTCCCGGCCGGAGAAGCGCAGGTTGCCGCGCAGCGCGTGCGCCGTGCCGCTCAGCTTCGGCTCGGCGGCGTTGCCGCTGAGCACGAGGTCGAGCGCCGCCTCGCCGGAGCCGAGGTTGGTGGTGAGGAGCACGCGTTGCGGGGCCCGGATGGCGAGGTCGGCGAAGCGCAGCACCGAGCTGGGCTCGGCGCCGGCCGGTGGGCGGGGTTGGCCCGCCGCGCCGTCGCTCGGCGCCGTACCCGGCACCGTACCCGGCGCCGTCGGCCCCGCGGGCGCCCGCGCGCCCGGGTCGACGATGATCTCCGATGCGAGGACGACCCCGCCGAGGACCACGCCGCCCGCCTCGCCCGCGAGCGTGAGATCGGCGTCCACCAACGCCCGCCCGACGAGGAGGGCGGGGAAGGCCACCGTCAGGCCGGTGCCTCGAGCTTGCAGCGCGAGGGGCAGCAGGCTGCCGGTCAGCTCGATGGCCCCGTCGCCCATGCGGCCCGTGGCGTCTAGGCGCAGCTCGCCGGCCGGACCCTTGGTGAGCGCCCCCTGCAGGTCGTTCACCACGCCGAAGCTCAGCAGGTCGAGGCTGCCGCCGAAGCCGACGTTGACGTCGGTGAGGGCCAGCGGCGCGATGGTGAGGCGGGCGGTGCCGGCCACGTCCAGCTTGCCCTCGAGCGGGGAGACGCCGCTCACCTGGGCGTTGACGCCGAGCTCGGCGCCGTCCAGCCTCACCTCGGTCGCGCTCAGGCGGTAGCGGCTGCCGGCCAGCTCGATGTCGAGTCCTGGGCTCGCGAAGCTGGCCTGCGGCACCGCGGCGTCGCCCGAGATGTCGACCGTGAAGGTCCCGGTCGCCCCGGCGCCGATGCGCGCGAGGCTTGGGACGATCCCGAGGAGCGGCGTGAAGTCGGCGTCCTCGGCGGAGAGGTGGAAGTCGAAGCGATCGAGCGACAGCTCACCGTGGGCGTCCCAGCTGCCCAGCCCGGCGAAGGCGGCGCGTTCCACGACGAGCTTGCCGGCGTCGAACACGAGCGTGACGTTGCCCGTGGTCGGCACGCCCGCGCGCTCGAGGCGGACCTCCTCCGTCGCAAGGCGCAGGTAGGTGCTGCCGAAGTCGTTCAACGGGAAGTCGAAGCGGGCTACGCCCGTCGTGTCGGCCGTGACGTCGCTCGGCCCCACGATCGCTTGCGCGAGGAACTGGGCGGGGAAGCGCTCGAAGCGGCCGAGGCCGCTGAGGCGGTTGCCGGCCAGGTTGGCCGAGATGGTGGCGCCCTTGAGGCGCAGGTTGGCGTCGAGCGAGGAGAGCGAGCCGCTGAGGTCGAGCTCCAGGCGCGACGTGCTGCCGGCGGCCGAGATCTCGGGGCTCACGAGCTGCCCGAACACGAACTCGTCGCGGAGTTGCACGACGCCGGTGAGCGCGCCCGTCAGGTACGGCGCGCGCGCGGCCACCGCCGGCAGCTCCGAGAGCTCCAAGGTCCTGAGGCGCGCCTCCAGGCGGCCGCCGCGCGGCGCGTCCGCTACCACGCTCTCCGGCAGGATGCCGGCGAGCCCCCATGAGCCCGTGAGGGTGAGGCGCCCGGCTTGCGCGTCGAGGACCACGCTGCCGCCCACCCGACCGTCGGCGATGGTGCTGTCGACCGTCAGCGCCACGCTCCCGATGCCGGGCGGCGCGAGCCGGACCCCGTCGACCTGCAGGTTGCCGCGCAGGTCGCCGCCCGCGTGCTCGAGGCGCGAGCTCACGCGCCCGCCGCCGATGCTCAGTTCGGCGTCCAGCCCGATGGTGCCGCCGGCCTGGTCGTACGTGCCGCGCAGCAGGCCGAGCGGACCGTCGTACTCGAGGCGCCAGGCGCCGTCGGCCGCCGTGACGGTCAGGGGGAGGCGGTACTCGTCCGGCTCGGCGCTCGCCGGGTCGGTGCGCTCGCCCATGAGCTGCAGGTCCGTGTGGAACACGACCTCGGCCCGCACGTCGGCGCTCGACGCCGACAGGGTCCCGTCTGCGCCGATGTCGACGCCCGCCACGGTCGCTCGCAGGCCGCGGAGGACGACGCGTGGCTCGGGGGCGAGGCTCGCGTGCAGCGAGCCGGCCACGTCGTCGGTGCCCGTGAACTCGAGGCCGTTCGTGGCCGCGTCGGCGACGAGCTGGAATAGGTTTGGGGCGCGCAACGGCGTCTCGACACGCAGGCCGGGCAGGCCGACGACCTGAACGGCGAGTACGGGGACCGAGTTGTCGCCGCTCAGCGTGAGGCGGGCCGGGCCGAACTCCAGGCGCGCCGTGCCGGCCGCCGTCAGGCCGGCGCCCAGGACCGTACGCAGCCTGACCTGCGAGCTCGTCGGCAAGGCGGCCGTGGCGCCCGGGCTCGGTGGCTCCAGGAGCGTGGCGACCGTGAGGTCGGCATCCGGGAACACCCGGCCCTGCACGCGCACGGGGTGCGCGAGCGGGCCGCCCTGCACGAACTGGTCGAGCGTCACGCCGGCGGCGGAGGCGGACACGCGACCCTCCAGGGCGACCGGGCCAACGGCATGCGTGAGCAACACGACCTGCGGCAGCGCGCCCTCGCCCTGGACCGCGCCGGTGGCGTTGAGTACGAAGCCTCCGAGCGTCCCGCCCGCGTAAGCGGCGGCGCCGGCCCAGGAGGCGGAGCTGGCCGCTCTGGCGGCCGTGACGTCTAGCGCGCCGCCGTAGGCCTGCCCGAGCACTCTGGCGTCGAGGGAGCCGCCGGCGCTGGTAAGCCGCGCCTCCAGCGCGAGCTGGTCGCCTGTCAGACGCGCCGTCAGCGCGCCGTCGGCCAAGGTTCCGCCGCCGGTGGCGCTCAGGCTCGTGCCGGCCACCAGGTCAAGGTCGGTGAGGTCGGCGGTCCAGCGCCCCGTGCTCGGGTCGAACTCGCCCGTGACGTGCTCGCTCGTCAACCTGATGACGCCAGGTAGCGCCTCAGACACGATGACCAGGTCGCCGAGGGCGATGCCGGCCACCTCGGCGCCGGCGACCGCCCCTTGGAGCCACGGTCCCGCGCCGGCCGCGAGGTCGAGCTCGAGCGTGCCCCGCAGGTCCTGTTGGATGGTGGCGAGATCGCCTTCCAGGCGCGCGGCGCTCAGGTCCGAGGCCACGCTGGCCGTCCAGCCGCCGAGGCGGCCGGCGCCCGTCATGCGGACGACCCCGGCGCCCGCCTCCTCGCTGTCGGACAGGAGCAGCACCGCCTCGCCCCACCGCGCGGAGCCGGACGCCCGCGCCTCGCCGCCGCTGAGGCTCGCGCGCAGGTCGGTGGCGAACTGCCCGAACGCCAAGTCGCTGGTGATCTGGACCTCGCCGGCGGTCGGCCGGGCGTTGGCCTCGAGCGTGCCGCGCACGCGACCGGAGCCACGCAGGTCGGCGCCGAGGACCGGGTCGGCCAGCGTACCGCCCAACGACAGCGTCCCGCCGACGTTGCCGTCGAGGCCCGGCGCGCCGACCATGGTGGCCGTGAGGGCCGCCGTCACGGTCGCCTCTCCTAGCTGGCTCGGGTCGGCCGCGGAGATGGCGACGGGGCCGCGCACCATGCCGGTGAGGGTCACGCCGCCCAGGTCGATGTCCGCCAGGTCCAACACGGCGTTCGCGTTGACGCGCAGCCCGCCGGGGCCGAAGCCGAGGCTGGCCGAGCCGGTGACGAGCGAGCCGGGCGCGGCCAGGCGCAGGTCGCTCACCGTCACGCCCGCGTCGTCTAGGGTCGCCGTCAGGCTCAGGCGTGGCTCGGTCACCTGGGCGAGCCAGTCGCTCACGTCCAGGTCGGTCAGGGCGACCTCACCTCGCCACGCGAACGAGGCGCCGAGCTCCGCCGTGCCCTGCGCGTGCAGGGCGGGGCCGTCGAGCTTGGCCGCGAGGCGACCGTCGGCGAAGGTGACCGGGCCCGACGCCGCGACGTCGCCCACCAAGCGCGCCGTGCCGGTCAGGGTGGGGTTCGTGAGCGTGCCGCCAACCTCCAGCGCGGCGCCGAGCTCTGCCGCGAAGGCGCCGACCTGGGGCGCTACGGCGGCGACCGGCAGACCGAGCGTGAGCGTGCCCCCGAGGCCAGGATCGGCGAGCGGGTCGTCCGAGAGTTCTAGGCGTGCCTCGGCCACCATACCGGCGACGCGCTCGTGCCGCACCTCCACGTCGGCGAACAGCCTGCCGTTGCCACGGACCGAGAGCTCGGCGCGCGCCTCCGGCACGGCGGAATGGGTGGCCGTGGCGCTGAGGTCGCCGGTGAAGCCCGTAGCGCGCGACCACCCGAGGTCCATGGCGGCGACCGCCACCCGCAGCCCGTCTAGGCCCTCGGCGGCGGCGGGGAAGAGCGTGAGCAGGGCTGCCACGTCGTCCTCCGATGCGCTGCCGCCGAGCGCCAGGCGCAGCCTGGCGGGGTCGAGGAGCGCCACCGGGTCGGGGGCCTCGGCGAGGGCCTGGGGGGTTCCCGCAGGCGCCGGAGCCGAGAGCGCTGCCGTCAGGTCGCGCCAGGCGAGCCCGAGCTCGCGCGGTCCGACCGTCAGCTCGGCCGGCTCCAGGTCGGGCCCCGCGCTGAGCGTGCCGGCGAGCGCCAGACCCGCCAGTCCGCCCTCGGGGTGGAGGACCCGGCCGGCGAGGGTCACGCGCGCGTCGCCCGTGGGCAGGAGGCCTGACACGGCGGCGTCGAGGCCGTCGAGGACCACGCCTCCGTCCTGCCAGGCGGCGGACGCGGTCGCCTCCACCCCGAACGGCGCGAGGCTGCCCGGCGGCGCGGAGACGGCGACGCCGATGATCGTGGCGCTGCTCGTAGCGTTGCCCGCGGCACCGCCCGCCGTCGTGGCCGGTACGCCAGCGGTCGTCCTGACACTGGCCGTCGCCGTCGCCCCGCCGTAGGTGGCGCTGAGCGTGCCGCCGCCGTCGCCGTCGCCGCGCACGGTGAGGTCGAGCGGCGCGCCCGCGAACGTGCCCGCCAGGCGTGCGGACGGCTGCGAGCCGGGCGCGGCCTCCCAGGCGAGTCGGCCGTCCAGCTCGCCCGCCGGACCGCTGAGGTTGAGGCGGAGGTCGTCCGGGGCCGTGCCGGCCAGGTGCAGTACGTTGTCGCCCAGCCGCCCCGTGAGGTCGAGGACCAGCTCGGTCGCGAGCGGTCGCGTGGCGAGGCTCGCCCGGCCGCCGCCCGTCACCTCGAGGTCGACGCCGAAGGCGTCGGCGAGCGCGCTCCAAGCGACCGTCCCGAGGTCGAGGTCGGCGCGCAGGTCGGCGGCCTGACCGGTGAGGCTCGCGACGGCGAGGTCGACGGAGCCGTCGGCCAGGACCGCCTGCCCGGTGTAGGAGAGACCGCTGCCGGCCAGCTCGGCGCGGACGTTCGGTTGGAA
>JBDZVI010000142.1:0-3431 GCA_040255585.1 Deinococcaceae bacterium | reverse complement strand
TGGACGTCATGGCGACCCACGGGCTCATGGTCCTGCCGTCGCACCTCCTCGACGTCGCCTCGTACCTCAAGGCAGTCGATCCGCTCAAGGAGTACGGGGAAGCGGACCAGGAGAAGATCCTCGCCGAGCTGCAAGAGGGGCAGTGAACGGCGCGCGACGGCTCAAGGTGACCAAAGGGAGCGGGTAGGGGAGAGATACCGTGGCGTGGCCAGCGCCGTGGGGGCGTGGGTAGAGGGCGGTGCTGGAGCAAGACCCCTCTCGGTTCTCGCGCGAGGGGTCAGAGGTTCGATTCCCGTGCCGCCCACCACTCAAAGACAGCGTCACCCACATGAATGACGTATTTACGTGGTAGGTCCGACTCCGACCCGGGTACGCCGTGCGCTAGCCAAGCGCTTGCCTAAGAAGCTTCGTTACCTGCTGTTCGACTGCGGGCGTCCACTCTGATATGGCGTATGACACCGGCCAGATGCTGCCGTCGTCGAGGGTGGCGCTGTCGTTGAAGCCCAGGGTCGAGTACCGGGTCTTGAACTTGGCAGAGGGCTGGAAGAAGAAGACGTTCTTCCCGGCACGTGCGTAGGCGGGCATGCCGTACCAGGTGCCGGCCTCCAGCTCTGGCGCCTTGGCCTTGACGAGCGCGTGCAGCTGCTCCGCGATTGCCCGATCTGAAGGCAACATGGCGGCTACCTTGGCCAGAAGCTCTTGTTCTCCATCTGGGCTCGCGGCGCGCTTGCCGCGCCCTGCGGCGCGTTTGGCTTCACCTACGCGCTCTTTCATGGCTGCGCGCTCCTCATCCGAGAACCCGGCTTTCGCAGTCGATCTCGAGCCCGGGTTCTTCTTCGCGTTGCCTGGCATGGGAGCCTCCTTGCGGCTGAACCTTGGTTTCCGAATCTGACGTCGCCTGTGACGCCTGACCCACCAGTCGTCCCGAAGCCCACGCGGACCGTAGGTCCTCAGGTTGTCCGCCGCCGTCCATTGTGTCACCAGGTTGTTCGCGCGCGCTTCTTGATTCCTGCTCGGCCTTGAAGCGCAAGGAAGTCATCTACAATGCCGGTTCGCGCGGCCGGCCGTCTTGGACCCTAGTCAAAGATCTGTGGAAAGGTTGAAGCGGACGACGATTCCTGTGAGGGCTGTGCCGTGGGCGCTTCTTGCGTCCCTGAGCCGGCTTGTCTCTTCTTGAGCCTAAGCGCGTGAGGCGTTGCCTGTCGAAAGGATGTCGATAGGATGCCGAAAGAAATCTGATGGGTGGGGAGAAGAGTCCTTTCCAACCCACCCTAAACACAAACAATCTGACGCTGATGTCGGCGTTGCCACCGGCCACGCCGCGCCCGCAAGGGCGACCTCAGGACCCTCGTAAGAACTCTTGTAAGAATCCCGTGACGCCCCCTGCGTAGGCTGTGGTCGTGGATTCGAGGTAACTCTCCCATTACCTCCTCCCATCCTCTTCCGATCTGAGCCCCGCGCCTCCCACGCGGGGCTCGCCCTTTGTGCAGCCCGTCAGGGAGACCGTTCAAGCAGGGCGACGCCTCAGGCCGAGCCTGCCGCCACCCGCCGCGCCGCAGCCGCCCCACGTGCCTTCTGCGCCGCGAATGCCGCCACCACACCTGCGCCGACGAGCAGCCAGAGCGCCGCGTCGTAACCGCCCGTGCGCACGTGCAGGAGCCCGACGCCGAGGGGCGCCACCGTTCCGGAGGCCGCGATGAACGTCGCCATGGTGCCGTTGATCGAGCCGTAGTTCGCCGACCCGAACGCCTCCCCGACGAGCCCGCCGCGCGCGAGGGTGCTCGCCCCGTTGGCGAGGCCGAAGAGCGCCGCGAACAGCCAGAGGCCCGCGCCGCCCGGCCAGACGAGGATCACGATGAGGGCCACGACGCGGGTGAGGTACGTGCCGACGGCCAGCGTGTACAGACTGAACACGCGCGCGGCCGGCGCGAACACGACGCGTCCGACGACCTGCACGAACCCGATCGTGCCCGCCACGGCCGCGACGAGGGCCGGGGCATAACCCCGCTCAAGCAGCAGGGGCACCGAGTGGGCCGCGATGGCTACGATCGCCAGCCGGTCGGCCACGAACGCGGCCGTGAGCCACCAGAACAGCCCTGAGCGCAGGGCCTCGCGGGTGCCGATGGCGTGCTCGGGCGGATCGACGGCCGAGACCGCGCTCGCCGAAGGAGCGGCCGTAGGCGCCGCCACCGCGGAAGCCGCCCCGCTCGCAGCCTCAGACCCCGGCCGCACCCGGAACGCCCCGTCGGGCTCCTGACCGAGCCTCCGCGGGTGGTCACGCAGCACGAGCGAGTGCAACGGGATGCACGAGGCGGCGAGGACCAGGGCGAGCAGCCGCAGCGCGCCGCGCCACCCGAACCCCTCCAGGGCGGCCGTGGCGACGGGCACGAAGATCGTGCTCGCGAGCCCCGCCACCATCGTCACGACCAGCATGGCCTTGATGCGGTCGCGCCGGAACCAGGCGGCCAGCACCGTGAACGCGACGTCGTAGAGCGTGAGACCCATCGCCAGGCCGATGCCCGCCTGCGTGAGGAACAGCCCCGTGAGCGAGTCCGTGTACGACCACAGGAGCACGCACACGGCCCCGAGCAGGGAGCCGACGCTCATCGGCACGCGCGCGCCCCGCGCGTCCACCCACCGCCCGATCGGCATGGCCGCCAGGCCGGACAGGAGCAGCCCGAGCGAGAAGGCGCCCGACGTCTGCGCGCGCGTGAGGCCGAGCTCGGCCTCCATCGGCACCGTGAACACGCTGTAGGCGTAGTAGAGAACCCCGTAACCGACTGTCTGCGTGACGGCCAACGCCCAGGCGATGCGCCAGCCGTGGAACTTCATGGCGCGAAGCGTATCAGGTGCGCGGCCTGACCATGCGCGGGCGCAGCGCCCGCGAGCGGCCTCCTTCCGGGGTGGCGCAAAGGGTCCTCTTAGGATGCTTCTAGCGGACCTTCTTGGGTTGGCACCGCCAGATTTCGAGGGCCTTCGCTGCCACTTTCCGAGGGCTGCGAGCACCACTTGTCGAGCGTCTTGAGTACGAACCTCCGAGCCCCCTGTGAGCCTGCCCTCGCCGGCCCGTACCACGAGCCCGCACCGCCTCCCCGCCTCACGTCCCGGCGCGCTACCCTCACGCATGGCCCGCCACGTCGCCAGACCGTTCACGGCACCGCCGGAGCCCACCGGCGGCCAAGCTCCCGACCCCTTCGCCGCCACGGGCCCCGCCCTGCGCTGGGGCGTCGTCTCCACCGGCAAGATCGCGCACACGGTCACAGCGCAGCTCGCGCGCTTGGAGGACGCGCGCCTGCAGGCCGTGAGCAGCCGCGACGCCACCAAGGCTGCCGCCTTCGCCACCCAGTACGGCTTCAGGGCGTCGTACGGCGGCGCAGGCGGCTACGAGGCGCTCGCGGAGGACCCCGACGTCGACGTCGTGTACGTCGCCA
>JBDZVI010000060.1:0-18741 GCA_040255585.1 Deinococcaceae bacterium | reverse complement strand
GTGGATGGCGGGTCCGCTTGGCCATGAGCTAACTCGGATGTTACGCGCGGCGGGCCAGGGCCGTCTGTCCTCGAACGGCACGATCCCTCATAGCGCCTGCGCCGCGCGCGTGGCCGTGCGCACGGCCGCGTTCACGGCCGCGTCAACGGCCGCGCCTAGGCGGCGCGCGCCCTCGGCTAGCTCCTCCGGAGCGTAACGACTGAACGACAGGCGCAGGTGGTCCGAGAACCCACCACCGGCCGAGAACGCCGCTCCGGGCGCGAAGTCGGCGCCCGCCTCGCGCGCTGGGCCACGCAAGCGCTCCGCACCCACGCCCGGCAGCCGGGCCCAGATGAAGTAACCGCCTCGCGGCTCGTCGAAGGCGAGCTCGGGAACGTGCTCGCGCAGCGCCGCCGCGAGCGCTCCCGCGCGCTGCGCGTACACCCGGCGCAGGTTGCGCACGTGGTCGGAGAACCGTCCGTCGGCGAGCAGCTCGCCCACCAGGGCCGCGACGAGGGGGTTGAGCCCGCCGCCGCTCCTGAGGAAGCCGCTCGCGCGTACGCGGCCGATGACCGCTTCGGAACCGGCGAACCAACCCAGCCGCAGGCCGGGGCCGAGGGTCTTGGAGAACGAGTTGAGCGACACGACGTGCTCGCGTCCCTCCCCAGCCAGGCTCGCGGCCGGCTGGCCCTTGAACTGGAGGAGGCGGTAGACCTCGTCGGCCACGACGAGCGTGCCTGTGCCGGCGGTGAGCTCGACGACGGCCGCGCGCCGCTCGGCCGTTAGCGTCACGCCCGTGGGGTTGCCGAAGATGGGCACGAGGTAGAAGAGCGCCGGCCGATGCGCCGCGAGCGCCGCCTCGAGCGCCTCCGGCAGCGGGCCGTGCTCGTCGCATGGCACGGGCACGACGTGGAGGCCACGGTCGGCGAACACCCTCAGCGCGAGGAAGTAGGTCGGTTCGGCCACCAGCACCGTCTGACCGGGCCGCGTGTACAAGGTGCAGAGGATGTCGAGCGCCTGCGAGGCGCCGCCGGTGACGAACAGCGCGTCCGGGTCGGTGGCGACACCCGTCTCAGTCTCCACCATGGCCGCGAGCTGCCGCCTGAACCGCTCGGAACCCTGCTCGGCACCGTACTGGAGGATGGAGGGGTCGTCGGCTAAGGCACCCCACGCCGCCGAGCGCAGCAGTTCCAGGGGCAGCAGGTCGGTCGACGGGTGTCCTGGGCCGAGGTCGATGACCCCGGGCCGCCACGTGGCAGCTATCGTCGCGGCGCTGTCGGCGGCTGGGTCCATGGGACCCACGATATTACTGGATCGTCATTACTGGAGCGTCGTTACGCCCCGGTTACTCGCGCCAGATCGCCCAGCTCAGGTCCTCAAGCGCCATGCGCTGGTCCTCGGGCCGCCCGGCCTGCCGCAGCAGCGCCGCGATCTGCCCGCGGTGGTGCGAGTCGTGCACGATGCAGTGCTGGATGAGGTGGGCCGGGTGCGATTCGTAGTACCCCTTGAACCCCCGCCCCTCGGCCATGGCGTCCAGCACGGCGCTGCGCATGGCGGCGTCCCCTTCGTCGAAAGCAGCCTGCAACTCGGCGATGCTCCCGACCGTCAACCACGTCGGCGTCTCGCCCGTCACGTCCGTCACGCGCGCGGCGTGCTCGGGCGAGACGCGCTTCAGCCAGCTGAGCCTGAAGTTGACGATGTCGGCCAGGTGCTGGCCGATGTTGAAGCCGCCCACGCCGTCGCTGTACTCGAGGTCCTCCAGACTGAGGGTGTCGAGCAAGGCGCGCGTTACACGGGCGTTACGGTCGAAGGACTCGAGGAGCAGTGCGACTTCGGCTGGTATCGGCATGGTCGGCCATCCGTTCTTCGGCGCGCGGTTGACGGGCGCCTAGCAGGTTCGGTGCTGGGCTTGCAGCATGACTCTAGCGGGTGGATGGCCGAGCGCATACGCCCATATCACAGCGCCATACGTCGCTCTGACATACACTGTTTGCGTGAACGTCATCGCTCCCAGAACCCTGCGCGAGTTCTGGGAGCGCCACCCGCGTGCGCAAGAACCCCTAAGGATCTGGCTCAAGCTGATGCAGAGAACCGACTTCGCGAACTGGGCGGAACTCAAGGCGGCCTTCCCAAGAGCCGACTATGTGAGCGATGCGAACCTCGTCATCTTCAACATCGGTGGCAACAAGTACCGCCTCATCGCCGACGTTAGCTTCCGCCAGAACCGCGTCTTCATCAAACGGATCCTCACGCACGCGGAGTACGACAAGTGGAACCATGGAGGTCGTTCATGATCGTCGAACGCATACCTACGGCCTGGGCAGAGTTCCAGCGGCACGTCGGCGGCCTCGTGCGCCCCACCACCGAAGAAGAGTACGAGCGCATCGTCGACATCATGCGCCACGTTTCCGACACGTACGGCACGAAGAGCGAGCCGTACGCCGCTCTCTTCGACTACCTCGCCGGCCTGGCGCACACCTGGGAACTCGAGAACGAACCAGCGCTGAAAGACCCGGACATCGAGCCCTACAAGGTACTGGCCTACCTCATGGAGGAGCACGGCGTCAGCCAGTACCAGCTGGCCCGGGAAGGACTCGTGAACCAGGGCAACCTGAGCCGCATACTCTCGGGGGAGCGCGGCATCAGCAAGGCCCTAGCGCGCAAGCTCGCGGAGCGCTTCCACGTGGGCGTGGGCGTGTTCATATGACGAGCCTCATCTAGCGAAGGTCGGGGCCGCGCTCAAGCGGTCGTGTCCACCCGTGCCCTAGCTTGACAGCCCCAACCGCCCCTACCTATCCTTGGCAGCAGTCGAGCAGCTTGCGTTAGCGGTAACCTAACGTGTCGAACAGGGGTCGCGGCGGCGGCCCACGCACTCGCCCGAACCGGTTGAACGGGTACGGGTCGTCCCAGGCGCCATCCGCGCTCACGGGGCGGTCGACGGCGAGCGAAAGGATGTCCGCATGCCAGGCGCACCAACACCCGTACGTGAACTAACGGTCGACTCCATCCCGGTCGCCGTCTACGCCAGCACGGAGGCCATGGGTCTGGCCGCGGCGCTGGCTGCCCGCGAGGCGCTCACCTCCGCCATCCGCGCGCGCGGCGAGGCGAACGTCATCCTCGCGACCGGCAACTCGCAGCTCGCCTTCCTACACGCGCTGCGCGAGCTGGACGGCGTCGACTGGCGGCGCGTCCGGGCGTTCCACATGGACGAGTACCTGGGCCTGCCCGCCGGGCATCCGGCGAGCTTCCCGCGCTTCCTGCACGAGCACTTCGTCGACCATGTGCCGCTCGGCGAGTTCCACCCCGTGCCTGGCGGCCAGGACGCGGCCGATGAGAACTGCCGCGCCTACGAGGCGCTCCTGCGCGCCCACCCGGTCGACCTCGTGGCGCTCGGCTGGGGCGAGAACGGCCACCTCGCGTTCAACGACCCGCCCTACGCGTTCTTCGACGACCCCCACTGGGTGAAGGTCATCGAGCTGGCCGAGGCGAGCCGTAAGCAGCAGGTCGGCGAGGGGCACTTCCCCGACCTCGCGTCCGTGCCGACGCACGCCATCACCCTCACCATCCCGGCGCTCCTAGCCCCCAAGCAGGTCCTCTGCATCGTGCCGGAAGCGCGCAAGGTCCCCGCCGTGCAGGCCTGCCTGTACGGGCCCGTGAGCGAGGACCACCCCGGCTCCGTCCTGCGCACCGTGCAGCACGCGCGGCTCTACCTGGACCCGGCGTCCGCGGCGGGGCTGCGATGAGCGGCGGGGCCGCGAGTGGCGCCGCCTCGGCGGGCCAAGGCTCCTCTGAAAGCGGCGGCGCTGCGATGAGCAACGGCTCATCTATGAGCCGCGACCGCTTCGACCTCACCGGCCGCGTGGCGCTGGTCACGGGCGCCACGGGTGTCCTGGGCGGCGAGATGGCGCGCGGCCTCGCCGCGCACGGGGCGAAGGTCGCCGTGCTTGGCAGGAACGCCGAGCGCGCCGAGGAGCTGGCTGCCGGCCTCGCCTCCGAAGGGTACGAGGCGCTGGCCACGCCGGCCGACGTCCTCGACCGCGCGGCCCTCGAACGCGCACGCGCGGCGCTCCTGGAGCGCTTCGGCCGCGTCGACATCCTCGTGAACGCGGCCGGCGGCAACATGCCCGGCGCCACCCTGGCGCCCGGCGCCAGCTTCCTCGACCTGGGCGAGGAGCCCATGCGCGGCGTGATCGACCTCAACTACATGGGCACCGTCCTGCCCATCCAGGTGTTCGGGGCCGAGCTCGCCAAGGGCGGCTGCGGGAGCATCGTCAACATCTCCTCGATGGCGGCGTTGCGCGCCATCACGCGCGTCGTCGGCTACTCGGCGGCGAAGGCCGCCATCGACAACCTGACGCGCTGGCTCGCGATGGAGTTCGGTCGCCAGTACGGCGGCGGCCTGCGCGTCAACGCCATGGCGCCCGGCTTCTTCATCGGCAACCAGAACCGCCGCCTCCTGCTCGAGGAGGACGGCTCGCTCACGCCGCGCGGCCGGACCATCCTCGACCACACCCCCCTCGGGCGCTTCGGCGAGCCGGAGGAGCTCGTCGGCACGCTCGTGTGGCTCTGCTCCGATGCCAGCCGCTTCGTGACGGGCGTCGTGGTGCCCGTGGACGGCGGCTTCGCCGTCACCAGCGGGGTCTGACCCGGACGTGACCGACCGGCCCGGGCGACGCGGCGACGGCTCCAGGCCGAGGACCGTCACGAACGCCGACGTCGCGGCGGCCGCGGGCGTGTCGACCATGACCGTCTCGCGCGTCGTTAACGGCACGGGCCGCGTCAGCGAGGCGACGCGCGAGCGCGTCCGCCGGGCCATCGAGGAGCTCGGCTATCAGCCGAACCAGCTCGCGCGCTCCCTCACGCAGGGCCGCACGCGCACCATCGGCATCGTCGTGCCCGACATCACGAACCCCTTCTTCCCCGAGATCGTCCGCGGGGCCGAGGACGCCGCCTGGGCCGCCGGCTACACGGTGGCGCTCGCCAACGCCGTCGAGGACCAGGCGCGCGAGCGCGCCGCCCTGCGCAACCTCGCCGGGCACCGGGTCGACGGGGTGATCGTCTGCAGCGCGCGCCTCCCGGACCACGAGCTGACCGACCTGCTCTCGGCCCACCCGGCCTCCGTGCTCATCAACCGCAAGGTGCCAGGGGCGCCGGCCGTGAGCCTCATGGTCGACGACCTCCTCGGCGCCCACATGGCCGTCGGGCACCTCCTGGAACGCGGCCGCAAGAACCTAGCGCTCCTCGGCGGCCCGGACCGCTCGGCCAGCGCCAGGTACCGGCGCGAGGGGTTCCTCGCCGCCATGCGCGAGGCGGGCGTGAGCGTGAGCGACGCGCTCCTGACGCACTGCGAGCCCGTCGAGGACGCCGGCTACGAGGCCGCGTCCCGCTGGGTGGCGCAGGCGAACGCTGGCGGCCCAAGGTTCGACGGCATCGTCGCCTACAACGACCTGGCGGCACTCGGCGCGGTGCGCGCCCTGCGCGCGGCCGGCCTGCGCGTGCCCGAGGACGTGGCGGTGGTCGGCTGCGACGACATCCGCATGGCCAGCGCCGTGGCGCCGACGCTGACGACGCTGCGCATCGAGAAGTACGGGCTCGGCCGCCTCGCGGTGGAGATGATCTTCGCCCTGCAGCGCGGCAGGAAGCCTACGGACAAGACCTTCGCGCCGGAACTGATCGTGAGGGAGAGTGCGCCGTGAGCCCCTTGGAGAAGAAGACGCCGGGGCGGCGGGCGGCGGGCGGCGGAGCGGCGGGCACCGGGGCAACCGGCGGCGAGGCGGCGGGCACCGGAGCGACGGGTAGCGGAGACACAAGCACCGGAGAGGCAGCCGGCGGAGAGAACACACGAGCAGCACGCATCGGGGAGAGAACGCCCAAGCGGCACGCATTGGAGAGAACGATGAGCGAGACCACCAGGGCATCGACGGGCAGGACGGCGGACGGGACGACGGACGGGACGGCCGACAGGGCGGCCGCGCGCGTGGCCGCGGAGCACGGGCGCCAGGCGGTGCCGGGTAGCGCGCGCGGCGTCGACGGGCTGTTCTTCTGGGCCGAGGACGAGGAGGGCGCCGACCGCCTCGCCATGGCCACCCTGGCGAACCACGCCCTCGGCGCCGCCGGCGCCATCATCGAGGCCCTGCGCCCAGAGACCCACACGAGCGGCGGCTGGACGGTCTTCCGCGCCAGCCGCGCGCCCGCCACGGACGCCGCGCTCCGCACGCTGCTGCCGAACCTCGCGCCCCGCCCCCTCGGCCTCGCCACGAGCGCCGGCTTCGGCGACCGGCTCGGCCTCGCCACGCCCGGCCACGTCGACGCCCTGAACGCTTGCGGCGCCGCCGGCAAGGTGGCGGCCATCTTCGGCCAGCAGTCCATGCGCGAGAACGCGCGCACGGGCCGCACCCCACGTGAGGTCGTCGACGACGCGACGTGGGGCGCGTTCACGGCCGGCTGGCAGCACGTGGTCGGCGCGGACGCCGACCACCTCAAGAGCGAGGCCGACATCGACCTGTGCCTCGCGGCCGGCTACTCCTTCTTCACGATCGACCCGGGCGAGCACGTGAACCCGGCGGCCGACACGCTGGAGGGGACCGCGCTGCAGGAAGCGTTCGACGCCCTGCCGTGGCAGGCGCTGGAGACGACGCCGGGCGACCTGCGCGCGCGGCTCGGCGGCGCGCGCGTCGAGCTCGGTGCCACGAGCGCCGGCGTCCCGGCGGCACAGGGCGCAGAAGCGACGTCGGGCGCGGCCGGCACCCGCGCGGCGGCGGGCATCGTGACCTTCGCCCCCGGCGCCCTGGAGCGCGCCGCCGTCAAGTACGGTAGGGCCGTCGCCCACGTCGCCAAGCTGGCGCGGCACCTCGCCGCAAAGGCCACGTACCCGACGGAACTCGAGGTGTCCGTCGACGAGACGCCCACCCCGACGACGTTCGCCGAGCACGTCTACTTCGCGACGGAGCTGCGCCGCCTCGGCGTGCGCTGGGTGTCGCTCGCGCCCCGGTTCGTCGGGGACTTCGAGAAGGGCGTCGAGTACATCGGCGACCTAGGCGAGCTGGCGCGCTGCCTGCAAGGCCATGCGGCCATCGCGGCGCAGCTCGGCCCCTACAAGCTGAGCCTTCACTCCGGCTCGGACAAGTTCGCCGTCTACCCCATCGCGGCCGCGGCCGCCGGCGGGCTCGTGCACCTCAAGACGGCGGGCACGAGCTACCTGGAGGCCCTGCGCGTCGTCGGCGCGCACGAGCCGGGGCTGCTGCGGCGCATCGCCGAACTCGCCGTGGAGCGCTTCGCTGAGGACGTGCACTCGTACCACATCTCCGGCAGCCCGACGCGCATGCCCGACCTGGCGGCCCTGGACGGCACGGCCATCTGCGCGCTCCTCGAGCAGCTCGACGCCCGGCAGGTGCTGCACGTGACATTCGGCTCGGCCCTCAAGACGCATGGCGCCGAGATCCGCGCCGTGCTGCGGCGCGAGCCCGCCGCGTACCGAGCCGCGCTGCGGCGCCACTTCGAGCGGCACATCGCCCCGCTCGTCACCGCCGCCAGGGGTGCCGCGTGAGCGGGCCGCAAGGCGGCAGCGGGCCAGGCGGCGACCGTAGGCCCGACGGCGGACGCGGGCCGCAGGGCGCCCCGACACGCAGAGCGGCCGGCACGGCCTGGTCGCTCGACCCTGACCGCTGCTTCTCCCCCGACCCGAGCCAGCGCGCCCTCGCGCGCGCGCTGCACGCCGAGGTCGCGGGGCTGCCGCTCCTCTCCCCGCACGGCCACGTGCCGCCGGCGCTGCTGCTCGACGACGCGCCCCTCGGCGACCCGGCCACCACGTTCGTGGTGCCCGACCATTACCTGCTCCGCATGCTGCATAGCCAGGGCGTGCCCCTGGAGCGGCTGGGGGTGGCCCGCCTGGACGGCGCCCCGGTCGAGACGGACCCGCGCGCCATCTGGCGGGAGTTCTGCGCCAACTTCCACCTCTTCGCCGGCACGCCGTCGGGGTTGTGGCTGAAGCACGAGCTCGTGGACCTGTTCGGCCTCGCCGAGCGGCCGTCCGCCGCGAACGCCGACCGGACCTACGACCACCTCGCCGCCAGGCTCGCCGAGCCCGGCTTCCGGCCGCGCGCGCTCTTCGCGCGCTTCGGCATCGAGGTCCTCGCGACCACCGACGCGGCCACGGACTCGCTACAGGAGCACGCGGAGCTCCAGCGGGAGGGCATGAACGTCGTCCCGACCTTCCGGCCTGACGCCGTCATCGACCCGACGCGCGAGGACTTCTTACCCAACCTGCGGCTGCTCGAGGAGCGCAGCGGCGTCGCCGTCGACGATTACGCCGCCTACCTCGCGGCGCTCGAGCAGCGCCGCGCCGCCTTCAAGGCGGCGGGCGCCACGGCTACGGACCACGCGGCCCTCACGGCCGACGCGGCACCTCTCCCCGACGCGGAGGCGGTCTTCGACCGCGTGCTGGCGGGCGCGGCCACCGACGCCGAGCGCCGGGCGTTCGCGGCGAACATGCTCATGGTCATGGCCCGCATGAGCGCCGAGGACGGTCTCGTCATGCAGCTCCACGTCGGCTCCCTGCGCGACCACCACCGCCCGACCTTCGAGCGCTTCGGGCGCGACAAGGGCGCCGACATGCCGATCGCCGGCGGCTGGACGCGCCAGCTCGCGCCCCTCCTGAACGAGCTCGGCGCGCACGAGCGCTTCCGGCTGGTCCTGTACACCCTCGACGAGACGACGTACTCGCGCGAGCTCGCGCCGCTGGCCGGCTTCTACCCGGCCCTGCGCCTCGGCGCGCCGTGGTGGTTCTTCGACTCGGTCCTAGGCATGGAGCGCTACCTGGACGCCGTGGCCGAGACGGCCGGCATCTACAACCTCGCGGGTTTCGTCGACGACACGCGTGCCTACCCCTCCATCCCCGCGCGCCACGACGTGTGGCGGCGCGTGACGTGCGACTGGCTGGCCGGCCGCGTCGTGCGGGGCCTCATCGACGAGGACCAGGCCCCCGACCTCGCCCGCGCGCTCGCGTACGACCTCACGAAGGAGACCTACCGCCTGGGCGCCGCCGGCTGACGTGACACCGGTCGACGTGACGCCGTACCTCCACTTCAGCGTCGACGACGTCTTCGGCTGCCTGCATGACGCCTTCACGGGCGCGTACGCCAGTCCGTTCGCGCAGCCCACGTTCGCCTACCTGCGCGACCTGCACGAGCGGTACGGGTTGTGCGTGAGCCTTTACTGCTTCGCGGAGGACGCGGCGGTGACCGGCTGGCGCCTGGCGCACGCCGACGAGCGCTTCGCAGCCGAGTTCGCCGCCGCCGCATCGTGGCTGCGGTTCGGCTTCCACGCCCTGAACGCCGGCGCGCGCTACTCGGCCGGGGCGACGTCGGCGGAGGCCGCTCGCGCTCACCACGACGAGGTGACGGCCGCCACCGTGCGCTTCGCGACGCCCGCCGCGCTCGACCGGGCGCCGCGCCTGCACTACTACACGGGGTCGCTGGCAGCCGTGCGGGCCATGGCCGACGGACCCCACGGCCTCCTCGGCCTCCTGACGGCGGACGACGACCGCGCAGAGGTCTACTACCTCGATGACGAGACGCGGCGCCTGGTGCGGGAGGAAGGCAGCCTGCGCGACCCGACGACCGGACTGGAGCTCTTCTCGACGGACCTGCGCCTCGAGCGGCTCGAGCAGGACGTGGGCGAGATCGTCGCGGTGGCGGGGCGGCGCGCGGCGTCGGTCGGGGAGGGACCGCTCTCCGATACGCCGGAAGTGCGCCCCGGGCCGAACACGCACGCCGGGCCCGACGCGCACGCCAAGCCGGGTGTGCGCCCCAGGCCGGGTGTACACGCCAAGCCAGATGCGCAAGCCGGGCCTGGGGGCACGGGGTCGTTGCTGAAAACGGAGGGATATGCAACGTCCATGTTGCAGACGCCCCCAGTTCGCGAACAACACCAAGTCATGCCCGGCAGGCAGACCGCGATGCCCCAAGGACGACGCCGCGTGCCGGGGGCGCGGGCTTTCACACACGAGCAGTACCTGACGGACGAGCGCGTCAGGGACCGCCTGGCGCGCCTCGCGACGGATTGGAACGCGGTGGGCTGGCGGATGGGGTTCCCCCTGGACGAAGCGGCGACCTGAAGTGCAAGGGCGAAGCGACCCAGAAAGGCTGTCCGGTTCCCTCCCGCGTTGCGCTGGCAAGTCGAGCGGGATCCGGCGGGCGTTCCCAGTAAGCCGGAGGTGTGAGTCGAGCCGGAGTGCGCCAAGTGGTTACCGCAAACAGAGGGATTTGCAACGTCTATGTTGCAGATGACCCCAGTTCGCGAACAACACCAAGCCATGCCCGGCCGGCAGACCGCGCGGCCCGAGAACGCCGCCTAGGCATCATGGGCACAAACTGTGTAGTTCCGTGCCATATGGTGCCTTCCGCGCTACACTGTCACCATGAGCAAGGTAGCCAATCGCGTTAACGTCCTCCTCGCGGAGGAGCATGCCGTAAAACTCAGGCAGCTCGCCGAACGCACTCATTTGAGCCCGGGGACGGTGGCACGCTCCCTGCTGAGCAAGGCCATCGACGAAGCCCAGCCTTCCGCTACCGACATCACCGCCTTGCTCGATTCGATCGACGGCGCCTTCGAACGGGCCGAGGCCGGCATGGCGGATTATCGGGCCGGACGGTACATCCCTATCGACGAACTCTGAACCGTGGCCAAGGTGGTCATCACCCGGGCCGCCGGCGAAGAGCTCGCACGGTTGGTGCGTACGCACGGTTTGCCGGCCGATACGAAGGAGCGATTCCTTAGCTCGGTCCGCGACCTCAGCGAGTTCCCTGAACTCGGTTCGTCCCTGGTCGGCAGGTGGCGCGGATACCGGTTCGTTCTCGGGCCTTGGCGCTGGATGCTGATCGTTTACCGCTACGAGGCCGACACCGACGTGGTCGTGATCGCCACGATCCAGGACGCACGAATCCGACGATCGCCGACGACAGAGCCCTGACCGCGGCGCCCCGCCGCCATCAGGATGCGGACGCTACGGCCGCAGACGCTACGGCCGCCCCTACTCCGCGCTATCCGCCGCCTTGAACGCTTCCGGCGCGGGCAGCCCGCGGAAGTTCCACTCCCCGTCGCGCCTGGGCGGCCAGATGACGGCGGTGGCGCGTCCGGCGATCGCGATGGCCTCGACCGGCCCGAAGTACCGAGAGTCCTCGCTGCCGCCGGCGGAGCGGTTGTCGCCCATCACGAAGTAGTGGCCCTCCGGCACGACCAGGTTCAGGACGACGGGGGTGCCCTCCGCCGTGCCAGCCGGCACCTCGATGTTGCTCACGACCTTGCCGTAGAAGAGCTGCACGCGCGGGTCGTCGACGCTCACACTGGCCGGGGCGAAGCCGCCCATGGGGAGCATGGGGACGGCGTTGCCCTTCGGCGTCGTCTCGAAGCCCATGACGAGCGCGCTCACGGCGCCGTCGCGCACGATCACCTCGGGGAAGTCGACGGCGGCCACGCGGATGGTGCCGGGGTCGGTGATGAAGCCCTGGTCGATGGGGACGTCGTTGACGTACACCTGCCCGCGCTCGATACGCACGCGGTCGCCGGGCAGGCCCACGATGCGCTTGATGAAGAAGTTGCGCTTGCCCGACTCCAGCGCGGTCGGGGCGGTGGCGGGCTCGCGCAGCACGACGACAGCGCCGCGCTCGAAGTTGCCGAGGACGCCGATGCGGCGCAGCCACGTGTCGAACTTCGGGATGAAGACGCGGTCGCCCGTGAGCAACGCCTGCAGGACGTTGCCGCGCCCGTTGCCGCCGTCCAGGTTCGGCTCCATGGAGGTGCCGACGACGCCGACGGTCGTGAAGAGGAACGTGACGACCAGGAAGGCGATGACGAGCGCCTCCGCGTAGCCGCGCACCTCGCGCCAGAAGCGCTGCTGGAACGTGAGTGGTGCCGCTGCCGACTTCCCGCGGCCACCTGAGCCGGCCCGTGCGGAGCCACCGCCCGGCCGGAGTCGCTCTCGCGCCATCGCCCGAGGCGTGTCGGTTCTTTTATCGCTGCTTCTGGTCATGACGGCCTAGCCTACCGTGAACGCGTGAGGCTACCGTAGAATCGTGACTCAGAAGCCTCCAGCCCGAGCCGCACGAGTCGGACGGGCCCCCCGGGCACCCGACCACCGCCCGCCACCGCGAAGGGAACTCGCATGCCACGTACGCTCACCAGACTCCTCCTCGCCCTGACGCTCGCCACGGTCGCCTTCGCGGCCGCCCAGCGACCGTTCAACGTGCCCAACTACTACGTCTCTCAGCTCACACACCTGGTCGCCGGCGACGCCGTGACCGGCACGCTCGAGGCCACGGACGGTCAGAACTACAAGGACGGCTCCTACCTCGACATCTACACGTTCGAGGCCAAGACCGACGCGTCCTTCACCGTCAAGGTGGCCAGCTACGACTTCGACACCTACTTGAGCGTGTTCGATCCGGAAGGCGTGCTCTACGACTGGAACGACGACGAGGGCTACGACGACGGCTACTCCTCGCAGGTCGAGGTCTACCCGTACGAGACGGGCAAGTGGTACATCGTCGTGAGCGGCTACGGCCAGTACGACCTCGGGGAGTACACGGTCGTCGTCAACCAGGGCAGCATGGTGAACTCGGCCGATGCCACGCCCATCAGCGCGCCCGGCCAGTACAGCGGGTTCCTCTCCCCCACCGACCCGCCCGTACCGTACGGCTTCACCGGGCCGAGCCAGGCGTTCGCGCTCCAGATCGACTCGCCGACAGCGCTGCGCATCGCCGCCGCCTCCAACGACTTCGACACGTACCTTTACGTGTACAACGCCGACGGCTACGAGATCGCCAGCAACGACGACGCCGATTACAGCGAGGAGTCCGGTTACCAGACCGACTCCGAGCTGTTCACGTTCCTGCGGCCAGGCACCTACCTCGTGTACGTGGCGGCGTGGGCCACCGACGGGGCGGGCGCCTACACGCTCGACGTCGAGGTCTACGTACCCCAGCGCTAGCGGGCGCTAGGCCTAGCGCCACGCCCGCGGAGTAGTGACACCGGCGGAGTGTGTGCGCTATGACCGGCGTGCGCTTCGCCGGTAAAGCCGCCGAGCGGCTAGCATGGCCACACGCATGCCAGCCGACCCTCACACAGGCTCGCTCTTCGAGTCTCCCGCCAACGAGCCGCTGGCCGCGCGCATGCGGCCGAGGACCCTGGCCGAGTTCATCGGCCAGGGTCATATCATCGGGCCCGGCCGCCTGCTGCGGCGGGCCATAGAGGCAGACCAGCTCTCCTCCCTGATCTTCTACGGGCCGCCTGGCACGGGCAAGACGACGCTCGCGCGCGTCATCGCCAACTCGACGCGGGCGCGCTTCACCGCCATCAACGCCGTGCTCTCGGGGGTCAAGGAGATCCGCGAGGCCGTCGCGGCGGCGCAGGCCTCGCGCCGGGCGGGCGCCAAGACCATCCTCTTCGTCGACGAGGTGCACCGCTTCAACAAGGCGCAGCAGGACGCGCTCCTGCCGTGGGTCGAGAACGGCACCGTCATCCTCGTCGGCGCCACGACCGAGAACCCGTTCTTCGAGGTCAACAAGGCGCTCGTCAGCCGCAGCCGCGTGTTCCAGCTCCTGCCGCTCGGCGAGGACGACCTGCGGGCCGTGGCCTGGCAGGCGCTGAACGACAGGGAGCGCGGCTACGGCGACCGCGCCGTCGAGCTCGCCGAGGACGCCCTCGACCACCTCGTCAACGTGGCCAACGGCGACGCGCGGGCGCTGCTTAACGCGCTCGAGCTGGCCGTCGAGACGACGCCGCCCGACCCCGACCCCGCCGGCGCGCACGGCGGCGCGCCAGGCGGCGTGGTGCGCGTGACGAAGGAGGTCGCCGAGGAGTCCATCCAGCGCCGGGCCGTCCTGTACGACAAGGAGGGCGACGCGCACTTCGACACGATCAGCGCGTTCATCAAGAGCGTGCGCGGCTCCGACCCCGACGCGGCCCTCTACTGGCTCGCCAAGATGGTCTACGCGGGCGAGGACCCGCGCTTCATCTTCAGGCGCCTCATCGTGCTCGCGAGCGAGGACATCGGCCTCGCCGACCCGTCCGCCCTGCCCAAGACGATGGCCGCCGCCCAGGCGTACGACTACGTCGGTCTGCCTGAGGGTCGCTACCACCTGGCGCAGGCGACGCTCTACCTAGCTACGGCGCCGAAGTCGAACAGCGGCATGGCCTTCTTCGACGCGCTGGCCGCCGTCGAGCGCGAGCGCGACTCCGACGTGCCCGTGCACCTGCGCGACGCGAGCCGCGACAGCGAGTCCCTCGGGCACGGCGCGGGCTACGCGTACCCGCACGCCTACCGCGACCACTGGGTGGCGCAGCAGTACCTGCCGACGTCGCTGCAGGGCCAGGTCTTCTACCAGCCGAGCTCGAGCGGGCACGAGGCGACCATCCGCGCGGACGTGGAGCGCCGGCGCGAGGCGCAGCTGGCGGCCATGCTCGAGGCGGAGCCGACGCCCGAGGTCCTCACCGTGGCGCCGCGCGCCGGCCAGCGCGAGCGGTGGTTGGAGCGAGCCGTGTCGACACGGGGCAAGCGGCTGGGAGAGTTGCGCGACGCCCTCTTCGGCCTGGCCCCCCTTACCAGGCACCACCTCGTCCTCGACCTGAAGCCCGGCACCGGGCTCGTGACGTGGGAGGCCGTGCGCCGCACCCCCGAGGGTCAGGTGTGGGCGCTCGAGCCGGACGAGGGCGCCGCGGCCGCCCTCGAGGCCCAGGCGAGCAACCTCCCGGAGTTAGACCGACCGGTCGTTCTACGCACGAGCCTCGCGGCCCTGACGGGCGAACTCGTCGGGGCGGTCCGGTTCGACGCCGCGCTCGGGCGCGGGGCACTGGCCGGCGTCGGTGAGCTGCCGCGCGCGCTCGCCGCCCTGCGCTCCGTGATGGCCGCCGGGGGCGTCGTGGCGCTGGCGGAGGTGGACACGCGCAGGGCCCAGCGGCTCAACGCGCTGGTGGACGTTACCGGCGAGGCGGGCACCGGAGCCGCCGGGGCAGGCGGCGACTTGGCCGACCGCCTGGCCGCGGCCGAGGAGTCCATCTACGGACCGTCCAACGCCACCCTCGGCCCGGCGCCCGAGGCGGTCGCCGAGCAGCTCGCGGCCGCCGGGTTCGCCGATGTCCAGCTCACGCGGCTCGAGTTCACCGACACGCGCCGGTTGGCCAGGGAGACCGTGGAGGGCTGGTTCGAGCGTGGGGGCGCGCGACCCAGCTTCGCCGATCACCTCGCCCGCACGCTGAGCGAGGAGGAGTTGCGGCTCGTGGAACGGGCCTTCAGGGTGCAACTCGCCGATCAGGAGGCGCGGTGGAGGACCACGTACTACCTGGTCAAGGCCGTGGCGGGGTGAATCCTGCTTTGGCCAGGTCGATCGCCGGGAGACCTCAGGGTGTGCCATGACTCCAAAGTGCGCCATGACCACGTGGAGCCGCGGACTCGGACGGCCCAGCTGGCACGTCCGGACTGGACGCCGGCCCGACCTGCTCGCCAGTTAAAGCCTTCTCAGTCCAAGTTCGGGTCGGTCGGGTCAAGACCACACCCGATCACCAAGGCCAGACGAAGCCCGTCGCGGTTCAAGTAGCCGGCGGCCACGGTGCTCATGACGATGATGGTGGTGTCATCGCTCCACCCGAGATAATGGCCGTTCCAGTCGAGCGTGATCCTTCATGATCGCGAACGCCGTACGCTTGTTCCCATCGGCGAAGCCGTGGTTCCTGGCGAGAGAGAAGCCGAGAGCGGCGATCTTCGTGAACAGGCCAGGATAAGCCTCTTCACCCCCTGCGCTCTGCACCGGTTGATTGACGGCCGACTCCACGAGGGCCGAGTCGTGCAAGCGCGGTTGAGCGGCGTCCAGCACAGCCGCGTTGGCCTCGAGTACGAACCGCAGGGACGGAAGACGCCAGCCCCTATGCCTATAGCTGTCCCGATTCGAGGGCATGGGTCAGTAATCAGCTAGCTTATCGAGGACTTGCTTGTTGGCCGCGACGAAGGCCTTCAGCTGGGCCCGCGCAGTGACCTTCCCGCTCGGGGGGTTCGGGAAGCGCAAGACCCCGTTCACCACCACGGCACCGCTGGCCTCGGTGGTCTGAGCCGGCTTCGTCGAACGTTCTTCCACGCTCTTTGTCGCCACGTCCTTTGTCGCCATGCTCTTCACCCCTCCTTCCGCGAGATCCGCTCGGTGGCGGTCCAAGCATCATACTTGAGACCCGAAACTCTCGTGTGCGATCGCCCAAACACGGTCCTCCTCCCCTCTCGGCCAAAGCGTCCGCGTCAAGGGAGCGGAATGTGGCAACCATTGAACACGCCTCACGGCCGGTTAGGCTTGCCCTGAGGAGCCATGACCAGGTCTATCACGAGCGTCCCGAGCGACCATCGTCAACATAGGCCGGTGCCTAGCACCCGGCGCTGCCCCCTGCGCCGCTGCTATGATTGACCCGTCAAGCAGTGGGAGAGCTAGGAGAGGGTGATGGCGCGAACGGCGCGCTGGATCTGGTCGGGGGTGCTCCGGGAGCCCCGCTGCCCGCCAGGTGACAGGCAACCGGACGATAGGGTCGAGGGGAGCGGGCCATGGCCGCGCAGTCGCCTGCCGTGAACCGTGGCTCCCTTGGCGCGCTGACGCGGCGTTACGCGTTGCTCGTCGGGCTGCTCGAGTTGGCCATCGCGGTCCCGATGCCGGTCCTCGTCCTGCACATGACGGGCCGCGGCCTGGACTTGGCGGTGATCGGCCTGGCCTTCACGTTGCGGGCCGTGTTCGTCGTGTTGCTGGAACTGCCTACGGGCGGCCTCGCCGACGCCATCGGGCGCCGGCCCGTCGCCCTGGCCTCGCAGCTCTTCACGCTGGCCTCCTTCGCGGCGCTGCTGTTCGTCAGCGGCCCGTTCCTCGCGCTCGTCTACGCGCTCCTGCAGGCCATCGGCTCGGCGCTGCACTCCGGGGCGCTCGAGGCCTGGTTCGTCGACGAGCTCCAACGCCTCGACCCCGACGTCGCCCTGCAACCGCACCTGGCCACCGCCGAGGTCTATCAGGCGGCCGGCATGCTGATCGGCACGGCGGTGGGAGGTGTGCTCCCCAAGCTGACGGCGGGCCTCGACCTGCCGTGGCCCCTCTCGGGCTTCGGGATCGCGCTGTTCGCCGGCGTGCTCCTGCGCGGCCTCGTATGGCTGTTCACTTACGTCCTCATGCAGGAGCCCGTCAAACCGCAGGGCGGCGAACTCCTCGGGGTGAAGGCCATCCCGGCCATCCTCATGGACGCCGGGCGGCTCACGAAGCGCATACCCAGGGTCAGGTGGCTGCTCGTCGCCGCCGGCGCGAGCGGGTTGGCCATGGTGAGCCTCGAGACGTTCTGGCAGCCCATCGCCGCCTTCACGTTCGGCGACAGCCCCGACGACTCCCTCCCGTTCGCCGCCCTCGGCACGGCCTCCGGCGTCGCCGTCCTCCTCGGCAGCCTGGCTGTCATGCGCTGGGGTCGGCTCTTCCCCGGCGGCAACGTGGCGCTCGCCGCCGTGAGCACGGTCATACGGGGCGCCGCCATGCTGCTCTTCGCGTCCATGGCCTCCGCCTGGGGCCTGGGCGTCGGGCTCGCCCTCGCCTACTTCGTGCTCCCCACGACGAACGTCCCCCACTACACGCTCCTGCACGACACGATCCCGTCGTCGCGGCGCTCCTCCATGCTGTCGGTGCACTCCCTCGTGTTCTACGCCGGCATCGCCATCGCCTCCGGCCCGCTCGGGTGGCTGGCGACGCAGATGGGACCGCGCCCGGCGCTCGCCATCGCGGCCATGCTCACCATCGGCTCCAGCCTCGCCTACGTGATAGTCGCGCGGCTGCCGCAGGTGCGCGTCGACGCCACCGACCCCGGGACCGCCGTCGCGCCCGCCCAGGCGGCACCGGCGGCCGCGACCGAGGCCGAGCTCGTCGCCGCGGTCGCCGGCCTCATCACCTCGGAGGGCGGCCTCGAAGCGGTGGCGCAGGAGCAGCTGCTGGAGTAGTGCGCCCGCCGCCGCGAGGCAACGGTCGCGATCAGAAGCCCAACACGCCGAGGCCGTCGGCTCGCGGCCCGCCACCATGCGGTAGCCTCGCGAACGATGGACGACTTGCAAGACACCGACCGATCGGCGATGTCGGAAGACGGTAACGCGCCGGAAGGTGTGCTCCACCTGCTGGAACTCGCCTACGCCGCCATGCGCCTCAAGGACGAGCCGCGCGCGGGCTGGGTGATGCACGGGGTCCATGACCCTGAGAGCGTGGCGGCGCACTCGTGGGGCACGGCCTACCTGTGCCTCCTGTTCGCCGCCGAGGCCGGCGTCGACCCGCATCGGGCGGTGGCGATGGCCGTCGTGCACGACATCGCGGAGGCCAAGACGGGCGACTTCGCCGCGCGGGCCGCCATGGAGGACCGGGCGGTGACCGAGGCTGAGAAGGCGGAGCTAGAACGCGCGGCCGTGCTGGAACTGCTGCCGGGGGCGGCAGCCGTGCTGGGCGGAAGCGGAGCGGACCCCGACTCCCCCGCCTCCCTATGGCGC
Source organism: Deinococcaceae bacterium (assembly GCA_040255585.1). GTDB lineage: Bacteria > Deinococcota > Deinococci > Deinococcales > Trueperaceae > JAAYYF01. The sequence goes on along the minus strand of JBDZVI010000060.1, from coordinate 233 downwards.
GCCTACGAGGACCGGGCCGATACCGAGGCCGTGTTCGTCCGCGACATGAACCTCATCGACATGTGCCTACAGGCCCTGCGCTACGAACGCGAGGCGCGTTACGACGCGGACGTGCTCATAGCGTCCCGCGACTCGCACAGGCACCTGGACGAGTTCTTCCTCAGCGCGGAGTGGCGGCTGAGCACGCCTCTCGCCAAACGGCTCTTCGCGAGCATCGAGGCGCAGTACCGGCT
>JBDZVI010000141.1:1712-3446 GCA_040255585.1 Deinococcaceae bacterium | reverse complement strand
AGGACGGCGGGGTAGATGGTCTGGCCGAGCGCGATGTCGTCCTCGACGCCAAGCCAGCGCGTGAGGTTCGCTTGCGGGTCGACGTCGATCAGGAGAACGCGCCTGCCCAGCTCTCCGAGGACGTAACCGACGTCGCGGACCGTGCTGGTCTTGGCAACCCCGCCCGCATGGTTGAAGAACGTCAGTACCTTCACGCCGTCACCCGCCTCCGGAAAGCCGGCGATCGCGCAGCCGGCTGGCCGATTGTACCCCGCGCAACCGCATCGGCCGACCGCTCGCTTGCTACGGCTGGCATAGTCGCCCGGAGCCTCGATATGAGCGTGGCCGCGCTCGTGGGGTAGGCGAGTTGTAGGTGTGCGTGCGTAGGTTTGCGTGTCCGCAGTCATGAGGCGGCTCGCCATAACGTTATGGCGAGCCGCCCCGGGAGCCCGCCTGGACGGTCCGGCAAGAACGGGTTCGAAGCGCACGAACGCGATGATCGGCTTGGGCGCGCTCGCCAGCCGCCTCGGTTGCACGCGGTTGGCTGCGCAGATTGCAGAGGCACGGGGCGACGCGGCGGAAACCGAGTATCCACTCGCGAGGACCGACGCAGCCGCATCGCGGTCGCAATAACGTTATTGCTCTAACGCGGCTCGCCGCGCACGACCGACCGCGCAATGCAGGAACGCACGAGTTTGCATCGGCCCACCGGCATCCCGGCGATCACCCGACCACCACCGGAAGATAGAGCGCCTATCGTCTGGAGCCGAAACCCTGTATGAGCAGGGGAGAGGCTAGCGTCCGAGTCCGATCGATCACAACGCGCGACCGTTCGGAGAACCGGCCGTCGGTGCGCCGGTCTAGCGCCATTGCTTCGTAAGCAGTTCTTGCTACACGCACTGGGACCTGCATCGGAGCAGGCGTTGGAGCGAGTGCTGGAGCCGGTGTTGTAGACCGTATTGCAGCCAGTACCGGAACCCGCCCTCTCGTCTGCCTGGTCACCGACCTCAATCACCCATCTCGGAAGAGCGAGTTTCTAAGCCAACCCGGCAGCCACGGACGTCTCCGCCCGAAATCGCCATAACATTATTGCGGCCACGCGCCTCAAAACGTCGACCATCCGGAGACACCAGGATCCACGTCCCTCACAGAGATCCCCGCATCATCGCCACGTCGTTGCCGCGCCAGCCCGCCGCCGGAGGCAAGCATGTGTCAACCTAGACACCGTGCGGGCGAAGGCGTAGTCGACAACCAGAGCGTGGCGCTTAAAGCGCGGCGAAGCCACCGGGCGCGGCAGCTTCGCCGCCCGTATCCACCCCGACCCCAGTACCCGGCCGCTCCCACTTCACCGCAAAGCCGGCCGGCATCGGCACCGTAGGCGTCGCTTAGTACCCCACTTCTCCCACATCCATGGCCTACCTAGGCTAAGCGGACCCTAGCCCGACGGGGACCTCGATGCGGGCGTAGGCGCGTGGCAGCCACAGGACCCCAACCCGGCGTCGCACGCCAGCTCCGGTCCAGCCCGCCTAGGCGATTATAGCGTCCTGGACGCGTGTTCCGTCGCTATCTCCAGATATGGCCCCGTTGGACGCAAGCCCCGGCGCGCTCCGCCGACGTCGTAGCACCCGCAAGCACGTTCGCGCCCGGACCACAGGGACGGATCGCGAACGCCACCGGGGAAGCAAGGGTACTCGCCGCCAAAGTGGGAATGCCGAGGTACCAACACTTGCAGCATCCCCGGATGGCGGTCGATAG
>JBDZVI010000141.1:0-1612 GCA_040255585.1 Deinococcaceae bacterium | reverse complement strand
CTCGGATAGTGGGAAGAATGAGGGAAATATTGACCGCTCATTCCCACTAGCCTTATCATCACCCGATGCACCATCGGCTAACCGAGGCCCCGTCGCCTAGGCGTCCGAGGGTCTACCGGCGGGTGCGATGAGGCTGCCGAGCGTAGGCCGCGGCCGGGTGTACCGATCGGTACTGTTGGTCCTGGCGGGGTAGGGGAGAGGCTATGAGCGACGAGACCATCTTCGGCGAGACCGACCGCAAGGCGGCGGCGAGACCGCCCGCGCCCGTCGGCAAGCTGCGTTCGCAGCGCGTGAAGGGCAAGCAGCGGTCGTCGCAGCGGCGTGCGGCCGGTCGGTCGGCGGGGTCGTCGCTCTCCATCACCCAGGCCAACCCGCTCGCCCTGAGCCGACAGGAGATGGGCATCCTCACGAAGCGCCTGCTCGTGTTGGCCCTGTCGGACATCACGAAGGAAGACCTCACGCTCGAGCCCATCCGCATCACCGCCTGGGAGTACGCGCAGCTCTTCAACATCAGTGGCAAGAGCATCTACTCGCGCATCGAGGAGTCGGCGCGGGAGCTCCTCGAGCAGACCATCCAGATCAAGGAGCCGAACGGCGACTGGGTGATGTTCCAGTGGGTGTCGGAGGCCCGCTACGACAACGGGCGCGAGAGCGGCGAGATGGCCGCCATCGAGATCCACATCCACCCGCGCCTCAAGCCCTACCTCCTGCAGCTGAGGCGCGATTTCAGCATCATCCCGACGGAGCAGCTCCTCTCGTTCGAGAGCTTCAACAGCATGCGCCTGTTCGAGGTCCTCTACACGGCCAGTTACGCCGGCGAGCGTTCGCAGCTCATCTTCGACGTCGACGACCTCAAGCTCAGGCTCGGCCTCGACGGCAAGTACGAGCGCTTCAAGGACTTCCGCTACGTGCTCGACAAGGCCCAGGAGGAGTTCAGCGCCTACACGTGCCTGGCCTTCGACTACGAGCCGGACAAGGTCGGCCGCAAGTTCCAGCGCGTGTCGTTCCGCATCAGGCGCAACGACGTCTTCCAACCGCGCGTGCGCCTCCCGGCGAGCCTGGCTAAGCGCGTCGCCCAGAAGGCCGACAAGGAGCAGCTCCTCAAGGAGCTCCAGGCGGCCGACGCGCTGCGCGACAGCGGGTGGACCCAGGACCCGGAGCGCGCCGTCGCCCGCTACGGCGCCCAACGCGTCTTGGACGTGGTCGCGTACGCCCGCGTGCTCCAGGCGCGCGCCGAGCAGGCCGGCCGGCCCATCTACAACCTCGGCGGGTTCGTGAACAGCCTCCTCCAGCAAGGCGTCGAGCCGCCGCGGCAGGAGGAGACGGGCAGCGGCGGTCCGCAGCCCCTCACGCGCGAGCAGGCGCGCAGCATCGCGGCGACCATCTCTGACGCCTTGCACCGCACCCGGCGGCAGCGCGCGGAGGACGCCTGGGTCGCCCTGTCGCCCGACCAGCGCGACCTGGTCCACACCCTGATGCAGGCCACTGTCCACCGCTTCACCCTTGAGCGCATCGAGGCCGACGGCTGGCAGGGCGCGCTCTACGAGACGAGCCGCATGGACGTCATGGCGACCCACGGGCTCATGGTCCTGCCGTCGCACCTCCTCGACGT
>JBDZVI010000006.1:57135-83111 GCA_040255585.1 Deinococcaceae bacterium | reverse complement strand
GGCTCGACCTCGAGGGCGGCGTGGCGAACGTGCCGAGCCTCGGCGAGCGCGCCTGGGTGCCGCACCTCGCGGCGGGCATCAGTTACGCGTTCCCGGTCGAGCTCTCGCCCGGCGAGCCCCTCGCCGCCTCCGGCACGGTCGGGGCCCCGGCAGCCGGCGCCGCCTGCACGACGACGCGCGAGCCCGACCCGGACGGCATCGCGGGCGTGATAAGGGCGACCGTGAACGACTGGATCCTCAGCGCGCGCGCTACCTACGGCAGCGTCTACACCGACCTGAGCTACAAGTACTCGATAACGAGCGTCAGGCGGACCGGCACGACGGCCAACGTGGCCGTCGCCTACTCGGGCAGCGTCCGCGAGATCCTGAGCGGCGCGCGGCACAGCGCGTCGGGCACGGCGCAGGTCCGCCTCGTGTGGTCCGGGTGCGGCTGGGGAGTGACCAGCGTCGAGTACTGACTCGGGCGGACGTAGCGCGCGTCGGCCTCGGCGCCGGTGAGCGTGAGTGGCCTGGGCCTCGTGGTGCGTAACACGCGCGGCGTCCCTTCAGTTGCGGCGCCCCGTCCGCCGCTCCTACCCTCCCAGATGCGCGACGAGCGCCACCATGAACTCGCGCGGCCGCTCGAGGTACGGCGTGTGGCCGGTGTCCGGCAGCGCGAGTTCCTCGAACGCGCCGCCCGCGGCGCGGTAGCGCTCCAGGACGGCGCGCGTCTGTCCGACCATGGGCTGGGGCGGGAACACGTCCTCGCCAGGCCAGCCCGGCACGGCGCCGAGCTTCCCAAGCGTGCCGAGGTCGAAGAGCGACTCGTCCGAGACGATCTGGTCGTCGACGCCGCGCACCCATAGCACGCGCGGCTTCGACCGCAGGGCGATGAGCCTCTCGACCGTGTCTCCGACGTACTTGGCCGAGATGGCGTTGGCCGGACCCCATACGCCCGGCGCGATGCCGGGCCAGTTGGACGATGGCATGGAGTCGCCCGGATACTTCTGCGGTCCGACCTTCTCGCTCAGCAGCCCGGAGAGGAGCTCCTCCTCGCGCTGGGCCTTGAAGGGCGGCTTCCAGTAGAACGTGTTCATCACCGTGCGGGGCGACGTGCCGCTCTCGCTCGAGCGGTCGCCCGTGCCCATGCGCGCCGCGAAGTCCGGGTTGACGGACCCGCCGCCCGTGCCGGCGAAGTTGGGGAAGCACGGTGTGCCCTCCAGGCCCTTGGTGCCCCCGAAGCCGAACGGCGAGCCCGGCGCGACGACGGTGGCGGAGATGATGTTCGCGCCGTCGGCCGCGATGAGCCCCCACAGGACAGATCCGCCGAGCGAGTGACCGACCGCGTGGTAGCGGCCTATCCCGAGCGCCGCCTTGAGGGCGAGCAGGTCGTCCACCCAGTCGCCGACGCCGCGGGTGGCGTCCACCAGCACGTCGTCGGTGTCGCCGTAGCCCCGTAGGTCGGGGGCGATGGCCCGGTAGCCGCCGGGCAGCGCCAGCATGGTCTCCTCCCAGAACGTGCTTGAGGAGGCGTTGCCGTGCACGAACAGCACGGGCGTGCCGTCGTCCGGGCCGGACGTGAGGACGTGGCTGGTGAGGCGGGGGGTGGCGACGCGCGTAGACGCTATGCCTGGGAGGGTCGGGATGGTGGCCATGGCGGCTCCTTTCGGCCTGGGGTCCTCGGTGTTTCGCGCGTTCGGTTGCTCGCGCGTTCGGTTGCTCGCGCGCTCGGCCCACCGCGCTTAGGGAGGTTCGAGGACCCACGGGTGCCGTTCGATGCGTTGTTACGTAGAGTAACGCGCCGAACCAGACTCACGCTTCTCACGGCCACCGCGGTGAAACTTTCATCACGGGCGAAAGCCCTCGGAATGCGATGAAACCCGTCCCGTATCTGGGCGCCTGGGCCGGGTGGAGCGAGTGGCGCAACCGGTTCGAGTAGGGTTTTCACCGTACTACGCGCCAGTTCGTTTGCCACAACAACTTCTACATTGCGCCCGAAAGGTGGGGTTGGTAGTCGATGATGTCGGGTTTGGTTTGTCGTGGCTGGCGTTTCAAAGCACTGCCTCTCCTTGCTCTGCTCTTCACCCTGCTCGCCGCCTGCTCCACCAGCGCGTCGCCGCGCGCCGCTGCCGGTACGATCCTCGCGAGCACCAGCGCGTCCATGGACGACGCTTTCCCACTGGACGGCCAACGCGTCACGGGCAGCATCCTCGTGTTCGTGGCCGAGGGCTCCGGGGGCCTGGATTACGTGGAGTTCAAGCTCCGGAACGCCGACGGCGACGTCGTGTTGCGTAACAGGGACTACGAGGCCCCTTACACCCCGACGCGCGACGGCGGTCCCCTCGACCTGAACGCGTTCGCCCCCGGCAAGCTCGTCCTGCAGGCGTCTACCGCCCTCACGGACGGCACGGTCGTCAGAGGCCAGGCCGAGTTCGAGGTGGCCGAGGCCTCCACGGATCCGGAACCGACGGATCCGAAGCCCACCGATCCCGAACCGACGGACCCGGAGCCGACGGATCCGGAGCCGACCGATCCGAAGCCGACCGACCCCGAGCCGACCGACCCGGAGCCCGAACCCACGCCGCCGTCGCCCAGCAAGCCGGCCCCGACCCCCGACCCGGTCGTGCCGGGCACGGGCATCTGGCAACCGCGGCCCGGCACGTCCTGGCAGTGGCAGTTGAGCGGCAAACTCGACACGAGCGTCAACGCCGAGGTCTACGACGTCGACCTCGAGAACACTTCGGCGTCGACCATCGCCCAGCTCCATTCCCAGGGCCGCCGCGTCATCTGCTACATCAGCGCCGGCACGTACGAGCCGGGGCGCGGCGACGCCTCCAAGTTCCCGGAGTCCGTCAAGGGCAAGAAGATGGAAGACTGGAACGAGCTCTGGCTCGACATCCGCAACATCACGGCGTTGGCGCCGGTCATGCTCGCCCGGATGGACTCGGCCGTCGCCAAGGGGTGCGACGCGCTCGAGCCCGACAACATCGACGGCTACAACAACAACACGGGCTTCCCGCTGAAGGCGGCCGACCAGCTCGCCTACAACCGCTGGCTGGCCAACTCCGCCCACGAGCGCGGGCTCGCCATCGGTCTCAAGAACGACCTCGAGCAGGTGAAGGACCTCGTCGACTACTTCGACTTCGCCATCAACGAGGAGTGCTTCAGCTACGGCGAGTGCGACCTGCTCCTGCCGTTCATCCGCGCAAACAAGGCCGTGTTCGGCGCCGAGTACGAGCTGCGCACGAGCAGCTTCTGCTCCCAGGCGAACAGCATGAACATGGACTTCATCCTCAAGAACTGGGACCTGGACGCCTACAGAGAGGCCTGCAGGTAGCCGAGGCGCGAACCTTCCGGTAACGACCGCCACCTCCCGGTCGTTCGTCCTAGCCGGGGCCCCTCGCTTCAGGGCCCCGGTACTTTTTTGTGGTCTCAGGGGGTCGGCGCTGGCCTCACACACCGGTGGCGCGCGGTCAGAGCGCCATGGCGCCGCTCGGCCTCAGAGCGGCAGGCCGGTCACGTGGCGGTCCGTCACCTGCACGCGCAGGCCGAGGTTGGCCCCGCGCTGGACGGCGAAGTCGGCCAGGCCCGGCCGGTTCGCGTAGTCGAGCGCGTAGAGGTCGCGCCCCGTGGCCTGAAGGGCCAGCAGGCGCACCGAGTTGTCCTGGAGCTCGCTTCCGCGCAGCGCGCGGTAGCCGTCCTCCCACGTGGTGGAGAAGGCCTCGAAGAGGAAGCCGTCTACCAGCGGGGCGAGCTGGCGGTGCAGCGCGTGGCAGCGGTTGGCGAGCAGGTAGCCGTCGCCCATCACCTCGCGGATCTCGCTCACCAGCCGCACCAACTCTCCACCGTGGCCCGCGAGGATAGGCGGGGTCTCGAGCGTGTCGAGCAGCATGCCGCCGTAGCCCGCCTCCAGCGCGCGCTCGGCCCCGTCGCGCACGGACTCCACCCAGCCCGGGTGACCCGGCGCCACGTAGTGCCCGCCCCACACCGGGTTGCGCGCCGCCAACTGCCACGGCGTCCCCTCTGGGCCGGTGTCCTCGCCAAGGGACATGTAGGCGAGGGGGCTCGTGCCGGCCGCCCGCAGGCGGGCGATCTCTTCGTCGGTGTAATGGCCCGCCTGGAGGGCGACGCGTCGGTAGCGGCCAAGCGTCTCGAGCGCGCCGGAGCCGTAGTAGACGAGCAGATCCTGATGAGCCCTATAGGAGGTAGATGGCATAGCGTCCCACCTGCCTGACCCGGAGTTCGGCCACGAGCAGTAGGGACAACGCCAGCGCGAGGCATACCCACAGGAAGGGCAGCCCGGCGGCGGCGGCGATGCCGGCGATGAGGAACGGGATGCTCGCGCCGGCGGGCAGGCCGAGCGCGAAGTCGACCACCGCGATGCCGAGGCTCAGGCCGAACAGGCCGAACGCGTACCAGTGGAAGTGCCAGGTCGTCGGCCCGGAAAGCAGTTCCAGCAGGAAGGCGGCCACCAGCGGCAGGACGTAGGCGGCCACGTAGCCGAGCAGCGCGAGCTGGGCGAAGCGCTGGAAGCCGGGCTCGCTCGTCGAGTTCCATAGCCGCTTGGTCAGCAGCGCCTTCAAGGCGATGAGCAGGCGCTGCGAGACGAGCAGGATGACGAGGAGGAGCAGCGCGCCTGGGATCACGTCGTCGTTCGGGTTCTCGTGCTCTAGCAGCGCGACGATCAGCAGTCCCTGCCCGACGCCGTACATGAGAGGGTGGAACGCGACGCCGAAGTTGGCGCGGAGCCACCCGATGATGCCACGCGAGTCGCGCCAGGCGAGGGGGGCGCAGAGGGCGACGGCGGCCAGCACGGCGACGTACTGAGGGACCGCGTCGGGGACGGGGAGGAGGGCGGTGATGCCGAGGCTCAGCCCGACGATGAGCGGCATGGCGAGGGCCGCCCGGTACCGCTCGCCCCACAGGAGGCTCCCGACCGCGAACCACGTGAGCGTGGGCGCCAAGGTGGAGACGCCGAACCGCAGGAACACCCAGCTCAGCGCCAGGACCACCGCCCCGATCTGGATGAGGGCCGCGAGGACGTCCTGCCGCTCGCCCGCCTGGAACTCGCCCCGCGCCTTCATGAGGAGGGCCGAGCCGCCTTGCGACCAGATGAGGACGACGAGCGCTGGCGCCAGCATGGCGACCTGGCTGAACGCGCCGAGCAGGAACGTGACCACGAACGCGAGGCCCATGGCGATGGGCGTGGCGAGGTCGCGGGGCGACTTCTTCTTGGGCTCCCGGCGCTCCCTGATGCGGGGCGTGCGCTCGTACAGCTCGTGCGCGAGCGCGAAGTGGCTGGTCATGCCGAAGCGCGCCAGCGCCGTAGGGCTGTTGAGGCCGAGCGCCTCGAGGTGCGCGACGATCTCGTAAGGGTCGCTCGCCTCGAGGCAGAGGCGGTTGAGCGAACGCCCGAGGAGGTTGACCGGGTCCTGGCTGCGCCGCTCGTCCCACGACCAGCTGTTGCTGATCACCTCGGGCGGCACGTACTCCGGCGGCGTGTAGGCGACCGACTGGCTCATCAGGCCACGCGCGCGCGGTTGCGGGTGCCGAGCTCGGAGTAGAGGCCGCGGTACCCGTCGTACATGCGAGACAGGGTGAAGAGGTTGAGCGCGCGCTCGCGGGCGCCGAGGCCGAGGCGCCGGCGCAGCGGGACGTCGACGAGCAGCTCGCTGAGCGCGCTGCCGAACTCTTCCGGCGCGCGCGGGTCGACCATGCGACCGAAGTCGCCGACGGCCTCGCCGACGCCGCCCACCTGCGTGGCGACGACGGGCCGGCCGCACATCATGGCCTCGATGGCCACGTAGGGGAAGCCCTCGGAGATGCTGGAGAGCGCCACCACGTCGGCGGCGTGGTACGCGTGGTGCACGGGCTTGACCGGGCCCTCGAACGTGACGGACTTGGTGAGCCCCAGCTCCTCGACCAACTGCCTGACCTTGGCGCCGTAAGCCTCGTTGCCCTTGGGGACCGGCCCGAAGAGCCTGAGGCGCGCCTCGGGTGTCGTCTTCTTGACGGTCGTGAAGGAGCGCACGAGGGTCTCGAGGTCCTTGATGGGGTCGATGCGCCCGACCCACGACACGGTCGGCGCTTCCTGCTCGGCGTCGGACGCCTGCGGGAACGCCTCGGGCGCCACGCCGTTGTACACGACGCGCGTCTTCTCGGCCGGCGCCCCGAGCTCGATCTGCCAGGTGCGGTTGAACTCGCTGACGGAGACGACGAGGTCGGCCTCGCGGTACATCATGCGCGCGAGCGTGTAGTAGAAGCGCGAGCGGAGGATCTTGACCCCGGGCGGGTTCTCCTCGCCCGCCAGGCTGAGGTACCGCTCCCGCAGGTACAGGCCGTGCTCGGTGAGCATGAGGGGCACGTCGTACGCCTTGGCGGAGATCCAGGCGGGGATGGCGGACAGGCCGTTGGACGTCGTGTGGGCCTGGTCGACCTCGGGGGGGATGAAGAGGAGGGGTACGAGCGTCCCCTTGAGCCAGTTGACGGCCAGGGCCACCTCGGCCATGGTCGGCGGTTCGCCGTTGGCGCGCCAGATGGCGAAGCGGACGGCCTCCCACGTGGCCGGCTTGTCGAAGAACGGCCAGAGGTCGAACTCGTTGCCGAGCACGGCCAGGTCGAACAGGCCCTTGGCGAAGGCCTCGGCGTCCTCCTCGGCGAACCGGAGGAGGCGCTCGAGGCCGCGTCTGAAGGCGCGCTCGACCTGGCCGCCGCGTACGGCCTTAGCCTCGCGCGGGGTCCAGAGGTGCACGGTGGTAAGGCCGTCCACGTTGGGCGACAGGGTGTAGGCGGGCTTGGTCGGCAACGGGCCTGTCACTTCCAGCAGGTGGTAGCCGTGGTCTGTCATCCCACGCACCAGCTGGTCGCACCAGGTGCTGACACCGCCCATGATGGATGGGTAGGTGCCTTCCGTTGTGAGCAAGAGCCGCATGATCAGTTATCAGTCCTCGAACCCGAAGCGGGCGCCTATCTCAAGGTCGCGGTCGATGGTGAGCGTGCAGGTGTCGCCTTCGCAGGCGCCTGTGAACCCCTCGAAGGTGGAGCCGAGGAGCGCCACCGGCGCGAGGGTGATGGTGGTGCCGGCCGGGTAGGTCGCCGTGCAGTCGTCGATGCAGACGATGCCCTGCGGGCTGCTCACGACGAGGCCGAAGCCCTCGCCGCCGAGGACGAGCGACAGGGTGTAGCCCGCGCCGACCGTCACGGTCGTCTCGGCCACCACCGGGTCGCCGCCCGGCCAGGTCGCCACGAGCTCGTACGTGGTGGTCGCCGTCGGGCCGAGCGTGCGGCCGCCGACGGTGTTGAGGCCGGTGGCCACCTCGGCGCCGTCCTTGACGCGCAGGGTGATGGTCTGGGCGGAGCCAGTGACCGTCCAGGAGAGCCGCGTGGTCTCGCCGGCGACGATGCTGGTCGGTTCGGCGCCGAACTTGATGGTCGGCCGGATGGGGGCGGGCGCCACCGTCACGGTGGTCTGGCGCACGACCGGGTCGCCGCCCACCCACGCCACAACGAGGTCGTAGGTGGTGGTGGCGCTCGGCGTGACGGAGCGGCTGCCGTCGCGCGGCAGGCCCGTGGCGATCTCGGCGCCCTCGTGCACGCGGAGCGTGATGGACGTGTAGTCGCCCGTGACTTCCCAGGCGAGGCTTGAGGCGTCGCCGGCGGTGATGGCGGGCGGGTTGGCCGACAACGTGGCCACCGGCGCCACCGGGTTGACCGTGACCGAGACGGTCTGCATGACGTCGGGGCCGCCCGTCCAACCGACGACGAGCTCGTAAGTCGTGTCGCTCGTCAGGCTGGGCGTGGTCAGCGTGCCCGTGCGGTCGAGGCCCGTTGCCAGCGGCGTCTCGGCGCCCTGGACGCGTATGGCGACGTTCGTGCTCGCGCCCCCGCTTACGGTCCAGCCGAGCTGGGTGGTCTGCCCGGCCGTGATGGTGCCCGGGGTAGCGGTGAAGGAGCCGATCACGGGCGCTGGTTGCGGACCGACGGTGACGGTGGCGCTCGCGACGACCGGGTCGCCGCCCGCCCACGTCGCCACGAGCTCGTACGTCGTGTCGGCCAGGAGCGCCGGGGTCGTCCAGGTGCCGCTCGGCCCGAGGCCGGCGGCCTCGTTGGTCGCGGCGCCCTGCACGCGGATGGCGATGTCGGTCGCCACGCCCGTCACGTTCCAGGCGAGCGTGGTCGTCTGGCCGTACTCGATGGCGCTCGGGTCGGCCGCGAAGGCGGTGATGGTCGGCGCCACGGGCGGGTTGAGGTTGAAGGTGAGGCTGGCGCCCGGCGCGAGCTCGCGCTCGGAGATGACGCGCCCGTTGTAGGTGAGGTCGTCCGAGCCGCCGCCCATGCTGGCGCCCGTGAAGAAGACGGGGCCGCCGTTCGCGCTGCTCAGGGTCACCTCGCCGGTCGCGCGGTTCCATACGCCGGTCACGCCGGCGTTCAGGAAGTCGGTGCGCGCCTTCACGTACGCGCCGAACTTGTCGTTGCGCATGCTCAGGATCGGCTCGTTGACGAGGGCGGAGTAGCGCTCGAAGAGCTCGAGCGTCCAGTCGTACAGCGTGGAGTGGCCGGGGGCGTAGTTGTAGAGGTTAGGCACGTGGAAGTAGTGCGGGTAGGGCGAGCCGGCCAGCACGTGCCCGAGGGCGATCTCCGTGTCGATGTCGAGGATCTGCTCGTACGTGAGCGGCTCGCTGATGCCGGGAATCGGGTCGGTGCCGCCGGGCCCGTAGATCCGGTTGTACGCGTCGACGACCGCCTCGGGCGTCGTCACCGTGGCGAACAGGTTGGTCGGCCAGCGCGGCACGAGGAAGAGCTCGACGTCGGGGAACACCTCGATGGCGTTGTCATCCAGCGTCAGGTAGATGCCGCACGACCAGCAGTCGGGCTCGTGGCTTGGCGTGGACATGTTGGAGGCCACGAACGTGTGGCCCGTGTCGAACGCGGCCTGCGCGAAGTACGGGCTGGCGAAGGCGAGGCCGAAGTCGACCTTGTGGACGGGCTCGTGCTCGGGGCCAGCGGGGTCGTACCAGCCGAGGCCCGAGATGTCGCCCGTCACGAGGCTGCGGGGCGAGTAGTTGACCCCGAAGCCGAACTCCGTGGCGAGGTCGTCGTTCTGCGTGAGCCGGCTGGTGACCTGAGGGACGGTGAGGTTGACGCCGACGCCCGGGATCCAGTCCATGTACTGGTGGTCCCACGTGTGGTTGACCCACCAGAAGTCGCCGGCGAGGCAGCGCGTCATGCTCGAGAGGGTGTGCGCCTCGACGGGCTGGGCGCAGTCGACCACGCTGCCGAAGTTGGCGCCCTCGCCGTTGAAGGCCATGGACCAGGTGAAGGCGGGGGCGATGCCGCCGCCCGCGGCGCGAAGGGCCGCTTGCAGGTTGGCCGCGACCACGGCGTCGTTGGCGCTCAGGTCGAAGCCGGGCTCGTCGACGATCTGGCCGAGGTCGACGTCCCAGATGCCGGTGGTGATGAACCAGTCGTCGACGTCGGCCTGGAAGCTGGCGCGCCGCTCGCCGATGTGGATGCCGCCCATGGCCCAGCGCAGGAGCGACGGGCCGATCTGCTGCACGTAGGTCGCGGGGGTGTCGTGCTCGCCGGCGGCGTGGTCGCCCCAGGCGGGGTTGTTGTAGAGGAGCGCGACGCGGTCGCGGCCGCCGTTCTGGATGCGCACGGCGAGGATGTCGGACCCCGCCATGAGGAGGGGCGTGGTGCCATCGGCGGGTCCGTGGCTTGGGAAGCCGACGGTGCCGTACAGCTCCACGTGGCTGTCCGGGTTCAAGTCGGTGAAGACCTCGAGCCCGGCGGCCGTCGGCGTAAGGACGGTCCCGTCAAGCCCCGTATAGCCGTCGTGGGAGTCGAGGCCGTACGGGTCGCCGACGGGAACGCTGAACGGCTCGGCGTAGAGGGCGACCTGCCGGACGCCGTAGGCCTGCTCGTAGGCGAAGAGGGTGTTCCACTCGGCTTGGGTGAACGCGGACGGGTACGTGTCGCCGTCCTCGTACACGAGGTTGCTCGTGCTCAGCAGGATGGCCTGGTAGCGGCCAACCTCGCCTGCTCCGACGAGCATCTCTTGGGTGAGCGTGGTGGTAGTGGCCACCAGGTGGTCGTACGGGATACCGCTCTGCTCGAGCAGGGCCTTCCAGGCGCCCACCGTTGGCTCGTTCTGGGTGTTGTTCTCGGTGGCGCTGATCAGCAGCGCGCGCATCTCGACTTCGTCGCCGGCGGCCTGCGACAGGAGCCATGGCGTGGGCTCGCCCTGCGTGAAAGTGCCGCGCTGCAGGGGCGCCGAGTAGAACGGGCCCTTGGGGACCATGACCGAGGGGCGCCACTTCGAGGTGTCGAGCGTGGTGGGCGCGGCGGGGGTCGGCGGGGTACGAGTTGACTTGGTGGAGTCGGTCGTGCTGCAGGCCGCCAGGAGCGCGAGCAGCGCGGCGAGGAGGAAGAACCGCCTCACAGCGGGCCCCCGACGACGGTGGTCCTGAGCGAGTTGACGAGCAGGAGCGCCGTGCCGACGCGCGCCTGGGTGGTGCTGATGCGAACGATGGTGTCGAGGCCGCCGGTCGTGAAGCCCGCCGCGGTCAGTTCGGCGCGGGTGGCCTCCGGGAACGCGAAGTGGCCGAGCTCGTCCTGCGCGAGGCAGGAGTACGACACCATGCCGCCGGTGCCCGCCCCGGTGCCGATCAGTAGGATGGCGCCGTTGGCGGCGCCGGGCGTCCAGCCGAACTCCGTCTCGGCGGTAACGGCGCCCGCGTCGAAGCCGTGGGCGAGTTCGGGCGCGGGGCCGGTGTTCACGGCCACGTCGCTGAAGGCGGGGAAGGCGCCGGTGCCTGCGAGCTGCAGGGTCAGGCCGCTCTCGGGGAGGGGTTCGGTGGTGCGCATGGAGTAGCGTCCGTCTTCGTCGCGCTCGAGGAGGCCGTACGCCCCCGCCGCCGTGCTGAAGAGGAGGTCGCCGGCGTTGAGGCGGCTGCCCGTGGCGCCCGCCCCGACGGCGCCGCTCGCGGGAGCCGCGGCGGCGGAGACGACGCATGTGCCGACTTGCGTGCCGAAGGGGTTCTTCATAAGCTCCTCGGCCCGCGCCGCGCTGAGGGCGACGAACGACGCCTGGCCTGTCGGCACGCCCGCGGCGGCCGCCTGGTTGAGGAGCACGAGGCCCACCCGGTCAACTGTCCCTGGCTTGGGCTGCGCGGGGTTCTGGCAGCCGGCGAGCAAGATGGCGAGGCAGGCGGAGACTATGCCTAACCAACGCCACCGTGCGTAGGATGTGACTCGCGGGTTGAGCTTGGATGACTGCATCTGATCGGGCCCCTTCCACTCCCGGTCGGTTGCGCTACTGGCTCAGCGTGCTCCAAGCGCCCAAGTACGGAGCAGGCTTCTTCGCCTCCAGGTGCCTAACGGCGCCTCCACCCGGTCGGGTGAGGGCGGTACTTCAGATGAGAGGTTAAAGATCGCGGTCTTACGGCGCTCTGAACCGGTGGCGTCGTTCCTGTAACGGCGAGTTCTATGGCGCTGGTGCTCGCGTGCGACTACAGGTCCAACCCTCCTCTCCCCCTTCAGAGCGCTTGTCGCCGGTCGGCACCCGGTGGCGTCGGCCACCGGACCCGTGTGAACAGGGCCCGACGGCGAGCCCACTTGTACCAGTATAGTGGCCTTTTTCACGTTCCGGCGCCCGTATGTCACGTTCCACACCATCCTCATGCAGATGCTCCCGCATGTGAATTGCTCCCGCATGCCAATGCGCCCGCATGTGAATGCGCCCGCGGCTTTTGCCGCGGGCGCACGTCTACTGGGTTCGGGGCGGGGTCCCGGCGGCTACGAGACCCGCCCCGCTGCCGCTGTCAGTCCTTGAACTCGAACCGCGCGTCGATGACGACGTCCTGGTCGATGATCAGAGTGCAGGTGCCGCCCTCGCAGGCGCCGCTGAAGCCGTCGAACTCGGAGCCGAGGAGCGCGACGGGGGCGATCGTGACGGTGGTGCCCTCCGGGTAGGTGAGCTCGCACTCGTCGACGCACGCTTCTCCGCCGGGGCTGACGACCACCAGGCCGAGGCCCTCGCCGGACAGGCGCAAGGTCAAGGTCGGCCCGGTCGGCTCGGGTTCCGGCTCGGTGATGGGTTCTACCGTCACCGTGGTCTGCGCCGTCACCTCGCCGTCCGCCCACACCGCGACGAGTTCGTAAGTGGTGGTGGCGGTCGGGCTGACGCTCTGGCTCCCGTTCGATGGGAGGCTGGTGCCGACGGTGCCGCCGCCCACGACGCGTAGCGAGATGGACGTCGCCGTGCCGGACACGTCCCAGGTGAGGAGCGAGCTCTGGCCTTCCGTGATGGTGGAGGGCGTGGCGGCGAAGGTCATGGTCGGCTGCACAGGCGCCGCGGTGACCGTGACGGTCGCGAGGCGGTGGATCGTGCCGCCGCTCCAGGTGACGAGGAGCTCGTAGGTGGTCGTGGCGCTCGGCGTCACGACCTGGCTGCCGCTCGCGCCGACGCCGGCGCTGCTGCCGCCCTGGACGCCGAACGTGATGGAGTCGTACGCCCCCACGACGTTCCAGGCGACGGTGGACGTGCCGCCGGCCAGGATCGCTTGCGGCGTCGCGGAGAAGGAGACGGCGGGGGCCGCGGGGTTGACAGTCACTGTCGCGCTGCGCACTACCTCGCCGCCCGACCACGTGACGACGAGCTCGTAGGTGGTGGTCGAGCTCGGGCTGACGTTGGTCGACCCGGTGGCGCCGCGGGTGCCGCCGATGTTGGCGCCGCCGGCGACCCTGACGCGGATGGCGCTGTACGTGCCGGTGACCGCCCAGCTCAGCGTGGACGCTTCGCCCGCCGTGATGGTGGAGGGGTTGGCGCTGAAGGTGGCCGTCGGGGCGACGGGCACCGGGTTGACCGTGACGGTGGCGGTGTCGAGGAGCGTGGGCGAGCCGCCGATTGGCGTGACCAGGAGCTGGTAGGTGGTGGTGCCGGCCGGGCTGACGACGCTGCTGCCGGTGGCCGCGGCGCCGGAGGAGACCGTCTGGCCGTTGGAGGTCCGCACGGTGACGTTGGTGAAGTCGCCGGCGACGTTCCAGGTCAGCGTGCTCGACTGGCCGAGCGTGATGGTCGTCGGATCGGCGGAGAGGGTGCCGGTCGGGGCGGTCGGGTTGGTGACGGTCACCTGGACCGTCCGAGTCACCGGCGCGCCGCCCGACCAGGTCACGTACAGCTCGTAGGTCGTGGTGGCCGTCGGGGAGACGCTCGTGGTCCCGCTCGCCGCCAACCCGCTTTGCACATCGGAGCCGCTGACGCGCAGGCTGATGCTCGTGGCGGAGCCGGTGACGTTCCAGCCGAGGGTCGAGCTGCTCCCGGCCATGATCGAGGTGGGGCTGGCGGTGAAGTTGGTGATCTCCGGCGCGACGGGCGCGGGCGTGACGGTGACGGTGCGCATGGTGACGATGTCGGCGCCGCCGGGGTAGGTCACGACGAGCTCGTAGTTCGTCGTCGTGGTCGGACTGACGACCTGGCTGCCGGTCGCGCCGGTCACCGGGTTGCCTGCCGCCCCCTGCTCGCGGAGGGTGGCGCTCGTGAAGCCGCCGCCGATGTTCCAGGAGAGGGTCGAGCTCTCGCCGCTCACTATGCTGCTCGGCGTGGCGCTGAAGCCGACCGTCGGGGTCACGACGACCTGGGCGGACTGGGTGACGGTGCCGCCCGCCCAGGCGACTTCCAGCACGTACGTCGTGGTCGTGGTCGGGGACACGGACAGCGAACCGGAGGCGTTGAGGTCGGCCTCGACCGGCGTGCCGCCGCTCGTGCGGAGGCTGATGCCGGCGTGCAGGCCGGTGACGTTCCAGGTGAGGTCGGTCGAACCGCCGAACGTGATGACGGGGTCGGCGGCGCTGAGCTGGGCCTGCGGGGCCTCGGGCGGGTTGACCGTCACGGTCAGCTCGCTGGTGACGTCCGGGGTGCCGCTCCACGTGACGACGAGCCGGTAGGTCGTGGTGGCGGTCGGACTGACCACGAGGTCGCCCGTCGCGGCGCGGTCGCCGCCGAGGGCGGCGCCGTTCGCGAGGATCCGGACGGTCGCGTAGTCGCCGGTCACCGCCCAGCGCAGGGTGGTCGAGGCGCCCGCCGTGATGCTCGTCTGGTCGGCGCTGAAGCTTGCCAACGGCGCTACGGGCAGCGGGTTGACGGTCACGGTGGCGGTCGCGAGCGTGACAGGCGAGCCGAGGAGCGGCTGCGCGATCAGCTCGTAGGTGGTGGTGGCGGTCGGATCCACCGCCAGGTTGCCGCTGGCCGCGGCGTTGGGCTCCAACACGTTGCCATTGGCGGAGCGCACGGTCAGGCTCGTGTAGTCGCCCGCGGCGGTCCATGACAGGGTGGCCGAGTCGCCGACGGTGATCGTGGCCGGGGCGGCGTCGAGGGTGCCGGTCGGCGCCGTCGGGGTCGTGACGCTGACCTGGGCGGTCCGGGTCACCGCGCCGCCCGACCAGGTCACGTACAGCTCGTAGGTCGTCGTGGCGGTCGGGCTCACGCTCAGGTTGCCCGTCGCCGGTAGGGCGCTGCCGCCGGTCACCGGCGTGCCGCCGACGCGCACGCTGATCGCCGTGTACTCGCCCGTCACGCTCCAGGAGAGCTGGCTGGACTGGCTGGTGATGATCGAGGCCGGGTTCGCCTCGAAGCTGGCGATGACGGGCGCGACGGGCGCCGGGTTGACCGTGACGGTGACGGGAGCGGTGGCCGAGCCCCCAGGCCCGGTCGCGACGATCTCGTAGGTCGTCGTCGCGGTGAGCGTCGGGGTGGTCCAGCTTCCCGTGCGGTCGAAGCCCGAGACCGCGGTGTCCGGCTGGCCCTGCACGCGGATGGCCACGCTGGTGGTCGACCCGCCGCCGATCTCCCAGCTCAGGACGGTCGTGCCGCCCTCCGTGATGGGGTTCGGGTCGGCCGTGAAGCTGGCGACGGTGGGGGGTTGGGGCGGCGGGTTGACGGTGACCTCCCGCGTGGCGGTCAGGTCGCTGCCGCCCTCGTACGCCACCACGAGCGCGTACGTCGTGGTCGAGGTGGGGCTGAGCGTCTGGTTGCCCGTGGCGCCGACGGCGACGCCGGGCTGGCCTTGCGGCCCGAACGTGGCGCTGATGAACCCGCCTGTGATGGTCCAGGCGAGCGCGGTGCTCTCGCCGCTCGTGATGGTTTCGGGAGTGGCCGTCAGGGTCGCGGTCGGGGTGACGACGACCTGGGCCGGCTGGGTGACGGTGCCGTTGGCCCAGACCACGCGCAGCTGGTAGGTCGTGGTGCCGGTCGGGCTCACTATCACGCTGCCCGTACGGTCGAGATCGCCGCCGATGTCGGCGCCGCCCACGGGGGCGAGGCGGATGGACGAGTAGTCGCCCACCACGTTCCAGGACAGCGTCGTCGAGCCGCCGGCGGTGATGGTGGGCGGAGTGGCCGTGAGGGTGGCGGTGGGAGCGGTCGGCTCGTTCACCGTGACGGTGGCGGTGTCGACCGTGAGGGGCGAGCCGCTGAGCTGCGTGGCCACGAGTTCGTAGGTGGTGGTGGCCGCGGGCGTCACGGTGGCGGTGCCGGTGGCGCTCGGTCCGGAGCTGAGGGTGTCGCCGCCCTGGACGCGCACGGTGACGTTGGTGAAGTCGCCGGCCACGCTCCAGGTCAGGTCGCTGGAGCTGCCCACGATGATGCTGGCGGGGCTCGCGGTGATGGTGCCCGTTGGCGTGACCGGCTGCGTGACCTGCACGGTGACGGAGCTGGTGATGGGCGGTCCGCCCTCCCAGGCCGCGCTCAACACGTACGTGGTCGTGACGGCGGGAGTCTCGAGCCTGGTGCCAGTTGACCCGATGCCGCCGATCTCCGAGCCGTTGGCGGTGAGGCTGATGCCGGTGACCGTGCCGGTCACGGTCCAATCGAGTCGGGTCGTTTGCCCGTTGAGGATCGACTCCGGCGAGGCGGTGAAGGTCTCGATGATGGGCGCGATCGGCGCCGGGGTGACGGTGACGGTCGCCGTCCTGGTTATGTCGGCTCCGCCGAGGTACGAGACGACGAGCTCGTAGGTCGTGGTGGTTGTGGGCGAGACGATCTGGTTGCCGTCGGCCGTCACTGGCCCCCCGGACGTGCCTTGGGCTCGCAGCGTGGCGCTCGTGAACCCGCCGCCGATCTGCCACTGGAGCGTGGAGGACGTGCCCTCGACGATGCTGTCCGGCGTGGCGCTGAACTCGACGGTCGGGACGACCACGACCTGTTGCGAGGCCGTGACCGTGCCGCCGAGCCACGTGGCCCGGAGCTCGTAGGTCGTCGTACCGGTCGGTTGCACCGTGTACTGCGCACTGGTGCCCGTGAGCGTGGTCACGAGGACGTTGTCTTCGTCGTACAGGGCCACGGACACGCCGGTGGTGTCGCCAGCGATGGACCAGTCGAGGACGGCCGAGCCGCCGAAGGTGACGGGCGAGGTCGCCGTCGTGAGCGACGCGGTCGGGGCCGTGCGCACCGTGACGGTGGTCTCCTGCACGACCGGGTCGCCGCCCGCCCAGGCCATCACGAGCTCGTATGTCGTCGTGGCGGTCGGGCTGACAGACTGCGTGTTGTTCGCCGCGAGGCCGGTGAAGAGGTCGGCTCCGCCCTTGACTCGGATGGCGATGGCGGTCGCGTCGCCGGTCACGTTCCAGGCGAGCGTGGAGGATCCGCCCGTCGCGATCTCGACGGGGTTGGCGGTGAAGGTAGCGCTCGGCCGCACCGGGGCAGGGTTGACGGTGACATCCACGCTGCTGGTGACGAAGCCGCCGGGGCCGGTGACCTCGAGCACGTACGTGGTGTTGGCCGTGAGGGCGGGGGTGGTCCAGGTGCCCGAGCTCCCGAGGCTCTGGACGACCGGTTCCGCCGCGCCCGAGACGCGGATGGCGATGTTCGTGGTGGGCCCGCCCGCGACGGTCCAGCCGAGGTCGGTCGTCTGGCCGGCCGTGATGATCGCCGGGGTGGCCGTGAAGCTGCTGATGCTCGGAGCGGCGGGCGCCTCGACGTTGACGGTCAGCGGACTGACGACCGGGTCGCCGCCCGCCCACGTGACGACGAGCTCGTAGGTCGTGTCGGCGGTGAGTGCCGGCGTGGGCCAGGTACCGCCCGTCTTGGAGAGGCCGCTCGCGAGGACGGTCTCCCCGCCCTGCACACGCAGCGCGATGTCGGTGGAGCTGCCCGTCACGGTCCAGCTCAGGGTGGTCGCCGTGTTGTAGGCGACGGGGTTGGCGGCGGCCTGGAAGCTGGTCACTACGGGCAGCACCGGGTCGACGGAGACCGTCGCCTCGCGCGTGATCGTCGTGCCGGCCCAGGTGACGGCCAGTTCGTACGTCGTGTCGACGGTGGGGCTGACCGACAGGCTGCCGGTCGCGTTCGCGTCGGTCAGGAGGGCGACGCCGCCCTTCACCCGCACGGTGATGTCCGTGTGCGGCCCGAACACGGTCCAGGCGAGCTGGGCGCTGCCGCCATCGTCGATGCCCGCCGGCGTGGCCGCGAAGGACTGGATGGTCGGGGCGGTCGGGGTGCTAGTGCCCGTGCTGACGACCACGCTCTGCCCGGCGTTTAGGTCGCGCTGGGAGATCGTGCGGCCGTTGTAGACGACGTCGGTGGCGCCCGTGCCGAGCGAGCGCCCGGTCAGGAACGCCGGCCCGCCGTTCTGCGAGTGGATCGTGATCTGGCCCGTCGTGAGGTTCCACGTGCCGGTCACGTGCGCGGCCGCGAAGTCGGTGCGGGCCTGCACGTAGGCGGCCGAGTCGTCGTTCTTGTGCGACAGGAGCGGCTCGTTGACGAGGCTCGCGTACTTGGTGAAGAGGACGGTGGCCCAGTCCGTCAGCAGTGACTTGTTCGGGGCGTACTCCACGGCGTTCGGCGTGTGGAAGTAGTGCGGGTACGGGGAGCCGGAGAGCAGGTGGGTGAGCGCGATGCTCGTGTCGACGTCGAGGATCTCCGCGTAGGTCAGGTCGTGGTCGAAGTGGTACTGGTCCGACCCGTGCAGGCCGTAGACCATGTTGTAGGCGTCCACGACCTCTTCCGGCCTGGTCACCGTGGCGAACACGTTCGTCGGCCAGCGCGGGACGAGGAAGACCTCGTAGCCGCTCAGGGGCAGGTAGTGGTTGTTGTCGAGCGTCAGGTAGGTGCCGCACGCCCAGCAGTCGGGCTCGTGGCTGGGGGTGGACATGTTGGAGGCCACGTAGGTGTGACCGGTGTTGTAGGTGCCCTGGATGAAGTACGGGCTGGCGTAGTCGAGGCCGTGGTCGACCTTGACCACTGGATCGTTTTCCGGGCCTAGCGGGTCGTACCAGCCGAGGCCGGAGATGTCGCCCGTGACGACGCTGTTGCGCGAGTAGCTGGCGCCGAAGCCGTAGGCGGCGGCCAGGCTGTCATTATCGACGAGCCGCTGGGTCACCCCAGCCACAGTGAGGTTCACGCCTACGTCCGGGATGAAATCCATGTACTCGTGGTCCCAGGTGTGACTGACCCACCAGAAGTCGTTGGCGAGGCACTTAGTGATGTAGGTGAGTGTCGCCGCCGGGGTGCTCTCGACGCAGTTCGCCGGGATCGAGCCTTCGCCAGTATGCTCCGTGCCCATACCGTTGAACGCCATGGACCATCTGAAGTCTGACGCGATGCCGCCGGCGAGGGTCTGCAGCCCCGTCTGCTGGTCGCGCAAGCTCAGCACGTCCTTGGCGGTGAGGCGGACACCCTCGCCCTCCTCGTCGTCGATGCTGTGCGTGTCCACGTTCCAGTGCCCGGCCTCTAGGAACCAGTCGTCGACGTCTGCCTGGAAGCTGTTGCGCCGCTCCCCGATGTGCACGCCGCGCGTGGCCCAGCGCAGGAGGGCGGCGCCCAGTTGCTGCGTGTATAGGACGGGGATGTTGGAGTAAGCGACGTTGTCGAACAGGACACCTATGCGTTCGCGCCCGCCCTCATTGACCAGGACCGCTAGCGTGTTGTGAGCCGAGTCCTCGAGGAGAGAGGTGGTGATCGAGGTGTTTAGTTGAGTAGCAGGGTACGCGTAAGTCTCACGCAAGGTCACTGGGCTGGAGGCATTGAGGTCGGTGAACACGGCCAGCCCTGGGGTGGTCGCGTGCAACACGAGCTCCGGAACATTGGCCTCTGGATCGAACTCGCTTATCGAAGTGCCGGTGCCATAGTTGAGTACCCCGTAAGGCTCAGGAGCATCCCACGGAGACGCATAGAGCGCTACTTGTCGAACACCGTACGTGCGCTCGTAGTCGAAGAGTGCGGCCCACTTGTCTTCATTGAAAGCAGATGGGTACGTGCCGCCGGCGTCGTACACGAGGTTGCTGGTGGTCAGGAAGACGGCCTGGAACCTTCCCACACCATCAGGTGTGACCAGGTGATCGGCCAGGGCCTGGACGGTCCATTGCGGGTCGCTGGCCACTATGTGCTCGTATGGCATGCCGACTTGCTCTAGGAGCGCAATCCAACCAGCTAGGGAAGGTTCGAGGTCGACGTTATTGGTCGCCGAGATGACCAACGCCTGCATCTGCACGATGACGTCGTCCTGGGCCTGGGTGCGCAGTGTGGGCGCCTCACCCGTGCCCTTGGGGATGTAACCCAGGTGCAGTGGCAGCGACTTGCCGGGTCCCTGCCGGGGCAGGTTCGGATTCCACGCGGGCGCCTCTGTGGGCGTCGGGTTGGGTCGGGTGTTGGTGCGCTGGCTCGGTGTCGTGTTACACGCCACCAGCACCATCACCAACGCCGCGATCAGGAACAGCAGGCGCAGCGCGGGGCGGAGCGGGGCTCTCGGCGTCTTCGGCTGGGGTCGGTGCATGCTCTACTCCGCTCCTAGGTCGGTCGACCGGATCGTGTTGACCAGCAGCAGCGCCGAGCCCGAGCGCGCTTGGGTCGCGCTTATCCGGGCGAGGGTCGCGAGGTTGCCGCTGTCGTAACCGGCGCTTGTCAGTTCGTCACGCGTGGCTTCAGGGAACCGGAACGTGCCCGCTGCGTCGTCCGCCAGGCACGAGTACGCCACCGCGCCGTCGGCGCTGGCGCCCACCAGCAACAGGGCGGCTCCCGCCGCACCCGGGGTCCAGGCGAACTCGGTGGCGGTGGTCACGGCGCTCGGGTCGAAGCCGCTGGCCAGCTCGGGCGCCGCTCCCGCTTTGAGGACCACGTCACTGAAGGCGGGGAAGGCCCCCGTGCCCGCGAGCTTCAGCTTCATGTCGCTCGCGGGGAGCGGGTCGGTTGCGCGTAGTGTGTACCGGCCGTCGTCACCGCGCTCGAGGAGGCCGTACGTGGCGGCGCCGACGGTGAGCGTCATGTCGCCGGCCAGCAGGCTCGCGCCGCGCGGGGCGTCCGCGGGCGTTCCGACCGAGGGCGCCCCGCTAGTCGAGACGCTGCACGTGCCTATCTGGGCGCCGAACGGGCTGGCCATCAGCTCCTCGGCCCTGGCCGCCGTGAGCTCGACGAACGCGGCCTGGCCGCTCGCCCTGCCTGCGCTGGTGCCCGCGTTGAGCAGGACGAGGCCGACCTTGTCGACCTTCGTCGGGTCCGCTTTCACGGGCGGCTTGCAGGCAGCCAGCGTCAACGCCAGGACGGCGGTCGCGAGGCCCGCGTAGCGGAGGAGCTTGCGGGGGGTTGCTTGAGGCACGCTTGACTGCATCGAGTCGGGTCCTTTCGGCTCCCGGTCGGTTGCGCTACTGGCTCGGCGTGCTCCAAGCGCCCAAGTACGGCGCACGCTTCGTTGCCACGGGTAGTGGGTAGCGACCTCGCCCACTTGGGCGAAGCCTTAAATTTCTCATGGAAGGCTAATCAACGAACTCTTACGGCCCTCTGAATGTACGACAGCTCCCCGGAGTCGTTCGGAACCAAGCCAGGTTGGATCCCGTTCGGCAACGGGTAACGGTCTCCTTTCCCCCTTCAGATAGCCCACTTGCCTGCCGCGAACCGGCCGCCGAGCGGCGGTCGGAGCGCGGATCACCTGCGCGCACCGCTGACGAGCGGCGCGACGTGAAGAATATCATAGACACTCATCTTCGTCTCATGTGCGGATCGGTCACACGCCGCGTAGCCGGGCGGCCGGTCTGCGCTGGGTCCGCTGTGGTCTCAAGTGTGGTCTCCCCGGTTTGGTCTCCAGCGTGGTCTCCCGCAGACCCACCCACGGCCCGCGCTGACCTCCCGTCGACCCCCGCTGGCCATGGCCGACCCTCGGCGCCGACCCGTGCCGACCCCTCCGCCGACCCGCACAAGGATGCCGTTGCTAAGGGAAAATTCATAATCTAATCACGGTCGCACCGCTAAGATGGCTACGACGTCTTTGACGCCGGTGTACGAGGCCGGCATCGTTGATCAGGCATGAGGATTACCACAGGAGGAAAGATGCTGAAGAGGCTGTCGATCATCCCGCTGCTGGTCGCGCTGCTAGTGGTGGCGTGCGACCAGAAGCCCCCCGTCACGAAGCTGGCCGTGACCATGCGAGCCCCCGCCGCGGGCGCTACCAACGTCCCGCTCGACGCGGCCGTTTCCGCCACCTTCAACGTCGCCGTCAAGCCGGCCAGCCTGGACGACAACTTCACGCTCTCCCAGGGCGACACGGCGGTGGCCGGCACGGTCACGTACGACCCGACGAGCCGCACGGCGACCTTCACGCCCGACGCGGCCCTCGACCCCTTCACCAGCTACACCGCCACGCTGGGCGCCAACGTGGAGAGCACCGCCGGCTCGCGCCTCGGCGCGGCCAGCTCCTGGTCGTTCACGACGGCCGATGCCGATGCCGAGCCTTCCGTCACCAGCGTGACCATCACGAACGGCGACCAGGCGCTGCTGGTCGGTGAGACCGCCAGCCTCGTCGCGGAAGTCGCGGTCGTCAACGGCGCTCCGGAGACCGTCGCATGGTCGTCCGACGACGACGCCATCGCGAGCGTCGACGCCGACGGCGTCGTGACCGCGGTCGCCGCGGGCACCGCCACCATCACTGCCACCAGCACGTTCGACGCCACCAAGTCGGACAGCGTCACGGTCACCGTCGCCGTCGAACCGGCGGTCATCAGCGTCACCATCAACGAGGCCGCACCGGCCGTCACGGTCGGCGATACCACGGCGCTCACGGTCACGGTCCCGGTAGCGGGCGGCGCGTCCGACGAGGTCGAATGGTCCTCCTCGGATGAGACCATCGCGACCGTGGATGAGGACGGCGTGGTCACCGGCGTCGCCGCGGGCACCGCCACCATCACTGCCACCAGCACGTTCGACGCCACCAAGTCGGACAGCGTTACCGTCACCGTCAACCCGGTTCCGGCCGTCAACAGCGTCACCATCGACCAGGTCGACCCGGCCGTCACCATCGGCGGCACCACGACCCTTACGGCCACGGTCGACGCCGTCGGCGGGGCGAGCACGGACGTCGAATGGTCCTCCTCGGATGAGACCATCGCGACGGTGGACGAGGACGGCGTTGTCACCGGCGTCGCCGCGGGCACCGTGACCATCACTGCCACCAGCACGTTCGACGCCGCGCAGACAGACACCGTCGACGTCGTAGTCGCCCCCGCGCTCGCCTTCGGCGCCAACTACACCGCTTACGTGGGCAACGCGAGCATCGCGAACGCCATCAACGTCGTCGCGCCCGCGCCCACCTCGGCTGGCTACGGCGCCCTCAGCTACGAACTCACCGCCGGCGCCCTGCCCGACGCGTTCGTGGTCGACGATCTCGTCAACCCCGCCACCACGTACGAGCTGACGGTCGACCCGGCGACGGGCGCCATCGCCGGCGCCACCGGTTACCCCGGCCTGTACACCGGCACCGTCACGGTCACCGATGAGCTCGGCCAGACCGCCGACGTCACGTTCAGCCTCGACCTCGGCCTCAGCCTCCAGGTCATGGACGCCAACTCCGAAGAGGAGACCGGCCCGCAGACGGCGTTCGACTTCTCGAACGCCAGCACCGTCATCGTGCCGGGCGACCGCATCCGCGTGAGCGGCGTCGGCAACACCGACTGGCTCCCGGACGACTTCGCCGCCGCCCTCGCCTTCGAGCTCAACTTCGTGAGCGCCACGCCCCCCGCCCTTCCTGGCGACGAGGACGACGCCTTCGAGGTCAACACGCTCCAGGGCGCTGTCTCGCGCGGCACGGCCTCCGATGCCCACGACTGGGTCTTCGACCTCGAGCTGTACTACGGCGTCGAGTACACGTTCGTGACCCTGACGTTCAACGGGGCCACGGCCCCCTGATCCGACAGGCTCTTATGAGCCGATAGGCCGCCTATCGGCCGCTTATCGGCTCGTAAGAGCCGACCGATCGGGCCCGGTAACGCTCCGGGCCGAAGCGACAGAACGTAACGCAGGAAGCAACTCGCGACTCAAGGCACCATGGGCCGCCCAACCGGGCGGCCCATCCCTGTTACGCTGGGCGGCGTCGGTCCGAGCGCCGAACCGAACCTCTACAAGAGAGGGAGCGACCAAGGTGAGCATGCTACCGGTCGACATGCCGTCGACGCCAAACAGAACCGTCCGCCTCCCCGACGTGATGCGCTCCCTGAGGCGCGGCGCCCCGTTGGCGATCCTGGCGGCCCTCATCGCCGGTGCCGCCGCCTTCCTGATCACCCAACGCATGGACCCCGTCTACCAGGCGACGGCCGGGTTGCTTGCGTCGCAACCGCCCTCCAGCTTCGGCAACGTCGACCTCATCCGGCCACCCGTCGTCGACCCGCGCGTCTACCAACGCGTCCTGCTGGATAGCG
The DNA here is from genome assembly GCA_040255585.1 of Deinococcaceae bacterium. Classification (GTDB taxonomy): domain Bacteria; phylum Deinococcota; class Deinococci; order Deinococcales; family Trueperaceae; genus JAAYYF01. The sequence continues at coordinate 59,456 of JBDZVI010000006.1, read as the reverse complement.
CGCTCATGCACGACGCGCTGCTCCGGCTGGACGGCGTCGACCGCGGCGAGGCAGCCATGAAGGCGTTCCAGCGCAAGGTGCGCGTGACCGTCGAGAACCAGGACATCTCGAGCGTCATCCACATCGAGGTCCGCGACTCGAGCCCCGAGCGCGCCGCCGCCTACGCCAACGCCTTCGCCAGCGCCCTCATCGACTGGGACCGCAACCGCGCGCGCGAGATGGTCGCCAACAGCATCGCCGCCATCGAACGCTCCATCAGCGACATCGACAACGAGATCGCCGCCGCCGTGTCGGCGGGCGACGCGGCCGAGGCTCAACGACTCCAGGCGCTCGGCGCCACGATCCGCGAGCAGCGCGTCCGCGAGCTCGAGTCGGCCCGCGCGCGCAGCGCGTCCGCCATCGTCGTCGGGCTCCTCGAATCGCTCAGCCCCGCGCAGCCGCCCGCCGACGCCATCGGCCCGCGCCTGGTCTTCAACGTCTTCGTCGCGCTCGTCCTCGGTCTGATCTTCGGCTACGGCGTGCAGTTCGCGCGCTGGGCGCTCACCAACGGCGTCATGGGCCGCGAGCAGCTCGGCGAGCTGACCACCCAGCCCGTGCTGGCCGCCTTCCCGCGCCTCGGGCGCGGCAGCCACCGCCTGGCGCCCGATGCCGTCAGCTACTTCCGCGCCAACCTCCTGAGGGCCGTGCGCAACCAGCGCCCATCCGTGTTCGGGATCACGAGCGTCGACTCCTACGACGAGAAGACGGGCGTGGCGGTGTCGCTCGCCGAGGCCCTCTCGCGCAGCGGCATGCGGACGATCCTCCTGGACTGCGACCTGCGGCTTCAGGGCCCCGGCTTCGGGATCGACATGGGCAGGGCCCAGACGCCGCCCCTCGACGCCTACCTGCAGAACCCCAGCCTCGAGTTCCAGCCCGTCACCATCGTGAGCGACACGCGCTACTCGTTCGACCTGGTGCCGGTTCGGGCCCCCACCAAGCAGCCTTCCGAGCTGATCGCCTACGGGCTCGAGCCTCTGCTCGCCCACCTCAGGGACATATACGACGCCATCGTCGTCGACCTCCCACCCGTGCTCAAGTTCGCCGACGCCTTGGCGGCGGCGCCGGCCTGTACCGGTGTCGTGCTGGCGGTCGGGGTCGGCAGGAGTGGCAAGCGCGTATCGGACGCCGTCGACCTGCTCGAGATCAACGACATATCGCTGCTGGGTACGGTGCTGACGGGGGCCGGTAGCTCGAAGGCGGCGCAGGGCGGCTCTCAGCTGGCATCCGGCAGGGCCCTCACGAACACGCCCGCCCGAGAGGTGCCTCCGCCCAAGGCGGTGGCGCGTGTCAAACAGCGCTGACGAGGCCGAGGGCGTCCCGAGCGCCGAATCCAACGAAGCGGCGGGTGCTGCGGGCGCGAGCCGCGCAGGGGGGCTCGTCGTATCGCTCGACTTCGAACTGGCCTGGGGGGTGAGGGACACCCTCGGCACGGAGGGCGCCTACCGCAAGAACTTGCTGGGCGCGCGCGAGGCGGTGCCGAGGCTGCTCGACCTGTTCGACCGCTTCGGCGTGGCCGCCACCTGGGCGACCGTTGGCTTCCTTTTCGCCGAGTCGCGCGACGAGCTCCTAGCCCACGCCCCGCGGCGGCGGCCGGGGTACGCGGACCGCCGGTTCGACCCGTACGCGGAGCGGCTCGGCGAGGGCGAGCGCGACGATCCACTGCACTTCGCCCCTTCGCTCGTGGCCGAGATAGCCGGCCGACCCGGGCAGGAGCTGGCGAGCCACACGTTCTCGCACTACTACTGCCTGGAAGAGGGACAGACCTTCGAGGAGTTCGACGCCGACCTGGCGAGCGCCGCGAGCATCGCCGCCGCGCGCGGCCACCGTTTGACGTCGCTCGTCTTCCCCCGCAACCAGTTGCGCCATGACTACCTCGACGCCCTCGTCCGGAACGGCTTCACCGCCTTCCGGGGGAGCGAGCGCAACGCGCTCAACCGGCCACGCCCGGGCGCCTCCGGCTCCGGCCTGGTACGCGCCCTGCGGCTTTCTGACGTGTACGTCAACCTGACAGGCCACGGCGGCATCGGATGGGACGAGATGGTCCCGGTTGGCGGCCTGGTCGACGTGCGCGGGAGCCGCTTCCTGAGGCCCTGGAACGCGAACCCCAGCCTCGAGGTCTTGCGGTGGGGGCGGGTGGCGGCCTCCATGAAGGCGGCGGCCGTCTCCGGTCGGGTCTTCCACCTATGGTGGCACCCGCACAACTTCGGGGCGCACTTGCAGGAGAACCTGGCCGCGCTCGCCCGCCACCTCGAACTCTTCGCGCAGCTGCGCGACTCGCACGG
>JBDZVI010000006.1:55495-57035 GCA_040255585.1 Deinococcaceae bacterium | reverse complement strand
GGCCCGGGCGCGTCAGCCGACGGGCCTGCCGAGCACCTCCGCGTAAAGCTCGTCGTGGAGCCCGATGACGTTCTTCAGGTCGAACTTGGCCATAGCGAGCCTACCCTTGCGGCCCATCTCGCGCGCGGCCGCGGGGTCGTCGACCAGGCGCCGCATGGCGGCGGCCAAGGCCGGCACGTCTCCCACGTCGTGGAGGATGCCGGTCTCGGGCGTGACGAGCTCCGTGATGCCGCGGATGCGCGTCGCGATCAGGGGCAGCTCGAGGCTCGCCGCCTCCATGAGCGAGCGCGGCAGGCCTTCGCGTTCCGAGGGGAGCAGCACCGCCGTGGACGCCGCCAGGATGTCGGGGATGTCGTGCCGGTAGCCGAGCGCCCTGACGCGCTCGCCGACACCAAGGCTCCGTGCGAGCGCCAAGACCTCGTCCACCAAAGGACCATCGCCCGCCAACGCCAACGTCGCGTCGTCAAGCCCGCTGGCCGCTAGCGCCGCCACGGCGTCCTTGTGGCGCTTGCCGGGGTTGAACTCCGCCACCATCGTCAAGAGGGGCTGGCCCTCGACCAGGCCCAGCTCGCGGCGGACGCGCTCCGCCCCCGCCGGGTCGACGCCCGCCCGCCCGTACTTGGAGGTGTCGACGCCGATGCCCGGCATGTAGACCACGCCGCCGCGGCGCCCCAACGGGAAGGCCTTGGCCGCCGCGAGGTCCTCCTGGTTGATGACGATCAGCTTGTCGGTCCAGTCGCTCGCCACGCGCTCGACGACCTTGAACACGGTCGCCTGCACGGGCGGCGCGCCCCGGAAGAAGTGGAAGCCGTGGGCCGTGTAGACGACCTTCACCGCGCCGGCGGCGCGCATGCCCCGCAGCGCGTAGCGCGTGACGAACGCCGCGATCGGGTCGTGGGCATGCACGATGTCGTACCTGCCTTCGCGCACCACGTGCCGCAGGCGCGCGGGAGCTTCGATCAGGTTGCCCGGGTCGGTAGGTTTGCGCGTCCAGCCGATCTCGTGCACCGCGTCGAAAGCCGCCACGCACGTCTCGTTGCTCGTGACGCCGTTGCTTAGCGCCTCCACGGTCCAGCCGAGCCCCCGGTAGTGCTGCGCGTACGGGAGCAGGAAGGCCGTGAGCGTCGAGGGCACGCTCGTGGCGATGAGGAGGCGCGGCCTCGGCGCGGCGCCTGGGAGCGGACCGGCCCCGTCAGGCTCCTTGCGCATCCGTCTTCCCGCGGCGGCCGAGCAGTTCTCGGTAGAGCGCCTCCCACCGGTCGACCACGGAGGCCAAAGCGAAGCTGGACTCGACGTGCGCCCGCGAGCGTCGCCCCATGGCCTCGAGGTCCGCCGCGCCGAGCGCCATGAGGTTGGTCATCGCCGCGGCGAGCGCCTCGTCATCGTGGGGCGGGACGACGAAGCCGGTCACGCCGTCCTCGACGGCCTCGCGGTTGCCGCCGACGTCCGTGACGACGGCGGGCAGGTGCGAGGCCCCCGCCTCCAGGAGGACCATGGGCAGGCCCTCCCAGGCGGACGACATGACGTAGCCGTCGGCCGC
>JBDZVI010000006.1:0-55395 GCA_040255585.1 Deinococcaceae bacterium | reverse complement strand
CGGCGGCGGCGCTCGCCGCGGCCAGGCGCTTCACCGCCCGTATGAGGTTCGGGTAGTCCTTCTGCTCCTCGACCCGCCCGACGGCCAACCACAGGAACGTGTCGGACGGCACGCCCAGCTCCGCGCGCTTGGCTGCGCGCGCGCCCGCGCTCGGCCGGAACTTGCCGAGGTCGAGGCCGTTGGGCATGTAGCGGATCTTCGTCCGCGGGGTGGCGCCCACCTCGATGAAGTGCTCCACGCACTTGCGGCATACGTTGGTCGTCAGGTCGCATAGCGGATCGGTGGCGCGGTACGCCAACTCGCGCCACCTGGCGCCTTCCGTGAGGTTGTGCGCGGTCGAGACCTGGACCGGCGTCCAGGCGAGGGGCCTGGTGAGGCGTGAGAGGAGGTTCGCGTGGACCATGTGGCTGTGCGCCACGTGTGGGCGGTGGTCGCGCACGGCCTTGGCGAGCCGCCAGATGGCGCGCGGATCGCCCACGCCGCGCCGCATGGAGAGGCTGACGAGCGGGATGCCGAGCGCGCGCAGCTCCGGCTGGAAAGCCTCGGGGTCGCGCATGGTGACAAGCGAGACCTCGTGGCCGCGCCGCTTCAACTCTGCGGCCAGCAGGAACACCTGGACCTCGGCTCCACCGTGCATCAACGACGTCGTGACGAACTGGATCCTTAACGACCGGTTGTCGACCGGCATCCTTACCTTCCTTCGAGCGGCGGCAACCCCCAAAGAGCCCGTTGCGCAAAGAGCCCGTTGCGCGGGCGATGGGCAGTGTAGCATCGGCGGGCGTTAGGTCACTGAGTCGGTGGCCGGACGACCTCGAAGCTTCGGCACCTGCAACGGGGGTTGCGCAAGGCCGCGGCGGCAACTACAGGAGTGCCGTTCCCCCACATGAACCCCAGGCTCAAGCAGACCATCCAGTACCTCCTGACGATCGTGCTCGGGCAGGGACTGGCGTTCGTGCTCCTCCCGATCGTCACGCGCTTCCTCGACCCGGTCGAGTACGGACACTACGCCCTGGCGCTGTCCGTCTCCGGCCTGGTCGGCATGTTCGCCTCCGGCTGGCTCCGCAACGTCGGCCTGCGCCTTTACTACGACGCGGCCGAGCGCGGGGTGACGCGCGGCTTCTACCTCGGCACCGCCTTGGCGCAGGGCGTCATCGCGGCGGTGCTATACACCCTCGTCCTCGTCGTGCTGAAGTCGATCGGCTACCTCCCGACGGACCTCTCCGTCCTGATCGTCGCCGGGCTCGCGCTCCTGTTCGGAGACCAGTACAGCTACGCCGTCACCCTCCTGCGGGCCGAGGAGCGCAGCACCGCCTTCACCATCGCCGAGGTGGGCAGCGGCGTACTGCGCTTCGCCGTCACGCTCGCCGGCCTGTACGCGGGTTTCGCGCGCGCGGACCTACTCTTCGTGGCCATGGCGGCCGCGTACCTGGCCGGCGCGCTGTTCGCCGTCCCGGTGCTGTGGCGGCGCTTGGTCGGTCCGGTCGCCTTCGATCGCGTCGGCATCGTGGAGACGCTGCGGGCCGGACCGTCCGCGCTGCCGTTCTCCGTCGCGGCCTGGCTCGACAACCTGGCGAGCCGCCTGATCCTCCAAGGCTTCTTCGGCACCGCCATCGTCGGCATCTTCAGCGTCGGCTACTCGGTCGGCGAGCGGTTGGTCGGCAGCCTCACGCAGGCCGTCTTCATGATGGCTTGGCCGAGCGTGCTCAACGCCTGGCGCACGGGCGGGGTCGTTCCTGCTCGCGCCGCCCTGCGCGAGGCCCAGCGCATCTACGCGTTCCTGACGGTCGGTCCGGTCGCCTTCCTCATGCTGCATAACGTTGACGCCATGCGGCTCTTGGCGGGGCCCGAGTACCAGGAGGCCGCCTCGGTGGTGCCGCTCGTCGCGGGCGCCATGTGGCTCCGCGGGCTCTCCTCGTACCTGAACCGGCACCTGGAGCTCAACAAGCGCTTCGGGTACCTGTCCGCCGTCGCGCTGGCCGGGGCGCTCCTCAACGTCGCCCTCAGCCTCGCGTTGGCCAAGGACTACGGCATGCTGGGCGTTGCCACCGCCACCGTCTTCAGCAACGCTCTCGTCTGCGGCTTCTACTTCCTGACGCGCGACCGCGAACTGACGAGCGTGCGGTACGGCTCTTTCGCGGTGGCGGGCCTGTTGGCCGGGTGCGCCTGGGGGGCGTCCGCCTTGGTGCCCGCGGTCGTGCCCGCCGGCCGGATGCTCGTCGGCGACGTGCAGATGCTGGCGTTCATCTGCGTCTACGCCATCGGGTTCGTCGGGGTGGTGACATGGAGGCGCCTCTCAGGCCGGCGCGCGGTCGTCGATCGCGACTGACGCGGGCCGGGTCGGAGGGACAGCCCTACCCCAGGTGCCGATCGCCAAGGCGAACGCCAGCGCGGTCCAGTAGAGGAAGCCGTCCGGCGCGGTCGACGTGATGTTGGCGCCGAGCAGGAAGAACACCAGCGCGTACATGACGAGCCCGAGCGCGCCGCGCACCCGCCACGCCACGATGATGGGCGCCAGGTGCAGGGCGAGGAAGAGCGCCGTGCCGACGAGGCCGAACTCGTAGAGGACCTCGAGGTAGGCGTTGTGCGTCGAGGTCAGGTTGCCGAACCCGCGGGACACGACCGCCTGGCTGCTGTCGAAGCCGTTGCCGAGGAGGAGGTCGACGGCGTTGCCGTCGCGGTAGGCGTCGTAGACGGCTCGCCAGATGGGCGTGCGGCTGCCGCCCGACTCGACGCGCTCGCCCGTGAAGCGCTGAACGATGCCCTCCCCGCCCGGCAACAGCATGCCGCCGGCGCTGATGGCGATCAGGGCGAGCACGAGGAGCAGCTTGCGCGGGTCCTGGAGGGCCAACCGCGCTATCAGGGCGACGAGCGCGATGCCGATGGCGATCACCATGCCCCGCGAGGCGAGCAGGAGCAGCGCGTAGGCCAACACGCCCGTGACCAGCAACATGAGCACGGCGTTGCCGAGGCGCCTGGCCGCGCCGAACGCCTGCACGCCGTAGCACACGGCCACCACGAACCCAAGGCCGACGTAGAAGGCGACGACGTTCTCGTTGACGCTAACGTCGCCGCGGTAAGCGAAACCGCCCTGGATGGCGCTGATGATCACCCAGACGGCCAGGACCAGCGAGCTGAACACGGCGGCGGCTGCCACCAAGGTCAGCCCGCGGCGCGACCTGAACTGCAGGTAGACGAGCGCCGCGATCAGGCAGGCCAGCACGCGTTGTATGACGGCGAAGTCTATGGGCTCGAGGAACCCGACGAACGACATGGCGATGACCACCAGGTAGCCGACGAGCAGCCAGAACAGTGTGCGGTGCACCCGTATGCCCGACCCGACGGCCATCGCCACGATGCCGACGAGGAACGCGCCGTAGAAGGGGTAGAAGAAGCCCGTGATGCTGACGGCGCTGATGACGGTCTCGTACACGCAGAAGCTCAGCCAGTAGAGGCCGACCATCAGCTCCGTCTTGTAAGGGCTGTCGATGAAGACGAGGACGACGGTGGCGACCAGGGCCGCGCCGAGCGCCGCCTCTGGCGAGAAGGCGGCCAGCGCCCCGATGCCAGCGGCGCCGATGACCACCCACGGCAGGAGCGACCACGGGTTTGACCCCGCGCCGCGCGCGCGCGTTCTCGACAGCCTCTCGACGCTCATCGCGAGTACTGTACCGTCTGGCTGTCGGCGCGTAAGGGAGCGCGTACCGTCGGGCGCCCGACCGGACGCGGCCGTGCGCCTAGGGCTTTTCCGGCGCCCCATGGGCTCCGTCGCCGCGTAGGCTATGCCAGTGCAGAAGCCGACGACGATCCGCAGGCGCCCCGCCTCCGGCCCACCCAAGGTCCTGTTCGTCATGGCCAGCTACGCGGTCGGCGGCACCGAGCTCCAGCTGGCGTCCTTGATAGCCGACCGGCCGGCATGGGCCTCCGGGTACGCGCTCGAGAGCATCACCTTCCTGCCGCCGCGCTCCGCGGAGGTGGCTGAACGGTTCGCGTCCCTCGGGGTGGTCAACACCCTGATAGACCGCGAGCAGACGTCGTTCCCGCGCTTCTTCCTGCGTCTCCTCCAGCAAGTGAGGCGCTCGCGTCCCGACATCCTGCACGCCATGCTCGACTCGTCGACGGGCGCCTGGGGCAGGCTGGCTGGAGTGGTGGCCGGGGTGCCCGCCATCGTCCAGTCGGACAGGTCGATAGTGGAGGAGGGGACGAGCGCGCACCTCCGACTGAGGCCCTTCCTCGACGGGCGCACCAAACGCTTCCTCCCCAACGCGCACGCCATCGCCGAGCGTCTCCGGCGCTCCGGCGTGCCCGCCGAGCGCATCACCGTCGTGCCTTCCGGGGTGGACCTCGGCCGTTTCGATCCCGACAAGCTCCAGGGCACCGGCAGGTTCAGGCGGCACCCCGGCGAGGTGGTCGCCGGCTTCGTGGGGCGCTTCCACGCCGTGAAGCGCATCGACGTCCTGCTCGAGGCCGTCGCCTCGCTGCCCGAGGGTGCGCGCCCCGACCGCCTCGTGCTCGCCGGCGATGGACCGGAGGCCTCCGCCGTGCGCGAACTGGTGGCGGAGCACGAGTGGCTGCGCGAGCATGTCGAGCTCATCGGCACCTGCACCGACGTGCCCGCCTTCCTGGCCGAGACCGACTACCTGATCCTCTCTTCGGAGGTGGAGGGCGCGCCCAACGCCGTGATCGAGGCGATGGCCATGCGCAGGCCCGTGGTGGCGACGCGCGTCTCGGACGTGCCGACCATCGTGGGGGAGACGGGCTTCCTGGCCGACCCTGGCGACGTAGCCTCGCTCGCCGCCGCCATCGCGGCCATGCAGGGACTCGCGCCAGGCGCGCGCGCCGAGCTGGGAGCCGCGGCCAGAGGGCGCGTGGAGCGCGATTACGACATCAGGGTCGTGTCTGAGCGGTTCTGGGAGGCGCACCGGCAGCTGTTGCCGGAAGCCCTGAGGTGACGAGCGCCCACGCCTGAAGCTATGGGGGGCGGACCTACAGGCTCGGCCCTCGGCTCAGTGGTGCCTGGTGGCCCACTGCTGGTACATGAGCACGGGCCAGAGCCGGTACTGCCAGTCGGCCTTACCGGAGCAGTGCTGCAGCCACAGCTCGCGCACCGGACCGGCTCGGAACGGTCCCGACCCCTCGAGCGCCTCGGCGGACAACAGGTCTTCGGCCCAGCCCCTGAGCGGTCCTCTGAGCCACTCGTGGATCGGCACGCCGAAGCCCTGCTTCGGGCGGTCGACGAGCTCCCTCGGCACGAGCTTGTACAGGAGCTGCTTGAGGAGCCACTTGGCCTCGCCGTCGCGCACCTTGAACCGGTGCGGGAGCGACCATGCGAACTCCACCACGCGGTGGTCGAGCAGCGGCACGCGCGTCTCGAGCGAGTGGGACATGGCGGCGCGGTCCACCTTCACCAGCACGTCGTCCGGGAGGTAGGCGAGCGTGTCGAAGCCCATCATCCGCTCCATGGGGTTCGCCCTCGCGACGGGGTTGGCCGCCGCGAACGAGCGCGCCGGCGCCGCTCCGCTCTGCAGGACGGCGGTGGGGTCGGGCCAGTTGGACACGCGCACGTCGTAAAGCGACTCGACGTCGTCCGAACCGAACACGGCCTGCAGCCCCCGCACGCGCTCGGAGAAGAGGTGCGGGAACTGGCCGACCTCGAAGCGCATGAGGACCTCCTGGATGGCGTGCGCCGGCAGGGTGCGCAGCGCCACGGTGGTCGCGCGCCTGGCGGCCGATGGCAGGGAGGCGGCCCGCGACCACACCTGGCTCGTGCGGTGGTAACGGCCGTACCCGGCGAACAGCTCGTCGCCGCCGTCGCCGGACAGGGACACGGTGACGTCGCGCCGCGCCAACCCGGAGACGATGGTGGTGGGGATGGCCGAGGAGTCGCCGAACGGCTCCCCGTAGATGGACGCCAGTCGGGGGATGACGGCCTGGGCCTCGGCCGGCGTGACGAGGAGCTCGGAGTGGTGGGTTCCTAAGTGGCGCGCGACGTCACGGGCCGCCTGCGACTCGTCGAAGCCGCTCTCGGCGAACCCGATCGTGAAGGTCTTGACGGGCTCGCTCCCCAGACGCTGCATGAGCGCCACGATCGTGCTCGAATCGACCCCGCCCGACAGGAACGCGCCGAGCGGCACGTCCGACATGAGCTGACCCCTGACCGCGCGCGTGAGCAGGCGCTCTAGCTCGCCCAGGGCTTCGGCGTCGGAGCCGGTGAACGGCGCGGCTGCCCCCCGCGCCGCCGCCTCCACGAGCGACCAGTAGGCGACGGGCTCCGGGTCGGTCTTGGCCCCGGCCTGGAAGGTGACGCTCGTGCCGGGCGGGAGCTTGCGGATGCCCTTGTAGATGGAGTGAGGGGCCGGGACGTACCCGAGCTTCAGGTACGCGGCCAGCGCAGCCTGGTCGACCTCGGCCCCGAAGGAAGGGTGCTGTTCGAGCGACTGGAGCTGGGAGCCGAACAGGAGCGCGGTGCCCTGCCAACCGTAGTAGAGGGGCTTCTCGCCGAGCCGGTCGCGCACGAGCGTGAGGCGGGACTCCTCGCGGTCCCAGACCGCGACTCCGAACATCCCGACGGCGCGCCTGAACGTCTCCTCGATGCCGAGCTCCTCGAAGCCCGCCAGGAGCGACTCCGTGTCGGAGTGGCCGCGCCACGCGGGCGGACGCTCGAGGGCGGCGCGCAACTCCTCGTGGTTGTAGATCTCGCCATTGAACACCATGACGAAGCGGCCGCTGGCCGACGCCATCGGCTGATGACCGGCGGGGGAGAGATCGACGATCGAGAGGCGCCTATGGCCGAGCGCGACGCCGCGGCCGGCATCCAGCCACGCGCCGTCGTCGTCCGGGCCGCGGTGGCGCACGGCGTTCGCCATCCTGGTCACTACCGCCGCCGCGGACTCCTCCGCGAAGCCCTTGAGCTCTAGGAAACCCGTGATGCCACACATCTAGGTTCTCACGGTACACCTTCAGATGAGCGGATCGAAGTGGCGCGCTCCTCAATCGCTGTCCAGGACGGTAAACTCGCAAGCCCAACGTGAGAAATCGGTCATAGGAGCCTCTCACGCGTCCGTATTAGCCTGTCTTTCACGGCAGGGCGCTTAGACGCCCAAGCCACACTCGAACGCGATGATGTGTATGCCGCAACGTGGGCGCTTGGCATACGCGGAGCGAGTAGCGCAACCGGTCGAGTCCGTAGTCACCCTTGACTCAATCCGGTGAAGCACCCACCCAAGTGGGCACCTTTGGTGTCCGGAGGCGTTGAACCGTGGATCCCAATGTGGGCATCAAGGGACACGGGGAGCCAGTGATGCAACCGGCCGGATACGCAGTCAGGTTGCATCCAACCAAGAAGGTTGGTTCGGATGCGAGCACAGAAGAAGGTACGGGAGGGCGAGGCCACCGCTCACAGGGTGGTGGGTCGTTACCTCAAGGCACTCAGCGTCGTGATCGGCGTCGTCATGCTTGGGGCGTGCGGTCAGATCCAGGCGCCGGACAGCGGTAGGACCCCGCCTGAGCCGGTCCCGGTCGAAGCGAGTTGGCAGTGGAGCCCCGTCGGTTACAGCGACGGGTCGCTCGAGCCCACCGCGGTCCAGGACGACTTCATCGTCTCCGGGTCCGGGGTGGACATCTGGGACGAACGCGACGAGTTCTACTACGTCTACACGCCGCTCGTCGGCGACGGGTCGCTGTCGGTGCGCGTGGCTGACTTCGACGCCACCGACCCGTGGGCGAAGGCGGGCGTGATGCTGCGCGACGGGCTCGACCCGAGCGCGCGCAACGTCCTGCTGCACATCAGCAACGCCAACGGCTCCGTCATGCAGACGCGCCTCGTTGCCGGCGGCACGACGATCAACACCGCCGGGCACGACACGACCATGAAGACCGGGGGTTGGGTCCGCCTGACGCGCAGCGGGAACACCGTGGTCGGCGAGCTCTCGACCGACGGGACGAGCTGGCGTGAGCTCGGTCGGTACGAGGTCACGTTCGGACAGGAGGCCCTCATCGGCCTGGCCGTCACCGCGCACTCGCGCGGCGCCACCGCCAGGGCGCGCTTCACGGACCTCGTTCACAAGGCGGGGCCGGTCTCCGTCCAGCCCGACGAGCCCTCCGAGCCCACCGAACCGACCGAACCGACCGAGCCGAGCGAACCGACGCCGCCGGAGCAACCCGCGCAGCCCGCGCCCTCCAAGCCGGCGCCGCTGCCGGGCGGGCCGTCTGCCGGCGCCCCCGCCTACCCGCTCCCTGCCGCGACCCTGTACGTGGCCACGAACGGGAACGACAACAACTCGGGCCGCAGCGAGAGCGCGCCCCTGCGCACCGTCACCAAGGCGGCGACGCTCGTCAGGCCGGGCGACGTCGTCTACATCCGCGGCGGCACGTACCCGATCAACGTCCACTTCACGGTCTCCGGCACCTCCGCCAGCCCGATCATCTGGGCGTCCTACCCGGGCGAGACGGCGGTCTTCGACGGCTCCAGCCAAGCGAAGGGCACCAGTCAGGACAGGGTCTGGGTGGACGGCGTGTCGTACAACCACTTCGTCGACTTCGAGGTCCGCAACAGCCCGCAGCAGGGCATCTTCGTGAGGGACTCGAACGACAACGTCTTCCACGGGCTCGTGACCCACGGCAACAACGGCAGCGGCATCCAGAACTACAGCGGGAACCGCAACGTGTACCAGTACCTCGTCACGTACGACAACTTCGACACCGTGACGACGAACGGCAAGATCGGCGAGGACGCCGACGGCATCGGTATCTCGGCGGGCGACTCCAACGTCATCAGCCACGTGGTGAGCTACTACAACTCCGACGACGGCATAGACGCGTGGCGCTCCACCAACACCCGCATCGAGTACTCGGTGAGCTACGACAACGGGCGCGGCGGGAACGGCAACGGCAACGGCTTCAAGCTCGGCGGCAACAGCGAGTCGAACTACACCGTCGCGGTGTTCAACGTCGCCTTCGACAACCGCGCGATGGGCTTCTCGCAGAACACCGGCCGCTACATCACGCTCTACAACAACACCGCCTACAACAACGGCAGCGGTAACTTCGACGTCGGCAGCACGGTGACGCTGCGCAACAACCTCTCGCTGAGCGGGCGCAACAACGTCGTATCCGGCGCGGACAGCCGTTCCAACAGCTGGGACCTCGGCATCTCCGACGCGCGGCTGGCGAGCACCGATCGGAACAGCACGGACTTCCTCGCGCTGCGAGCGGACAGCCCCGCCGTAGACGCCGGCGTCGACGTCGGGTTCAAGTACTCCGGCTCCGCCCCGGACCTCGGCGCGCTGCAGCTGAGCGTCACCCTCGCCAACCTGATCGACTCTCAGGACCCGACGGTGGCTGGCGCCGCCGCGGCGGGCGTCCTGGCGAGCGTGAGGTGAGCGAACGGGACGGCCGCGAACAGCGTGGCCGACAGGGCAGCGGACAGGACGGCGGAGGGGACGACCGCTGACCTCGGGGTGACCCGGGACGCCTGGGTGGCACACCACCCAGGCGTGACCACGAGCCTCGCGAGTTGAGCCATGGGCGACGGGCGCGTTTCATTGCGCCGGTCGCCCTTTCGTGTTGGAGTGTGGGCCGTGAGCAGACGCGAGGATGACCCCAACGATGAAGGTTGACGGCGGCGGCCACGAGCGTCCCGAGCTGGCGTTCCTCCTGCCGTCCTTGCGCGGCGGGGGGGCCGAGCGGGTCCTGATGGACCTGGCGATCGAGGCGGCGGGCCGCGGCGCCGCGGTCGACATGGTCGTCGTGAACCAGGACGAGGCGGTCCAGACGGACCTTGGACCGCTGGTCAGGCTCGTGGACTTGGAGCGCAGCCGGGTCGCCTTCGCCCTGCCGGCGCTCGTCGGCTACCTGAGGAAGAGCAGGCCGCGAGCGCTCTTGAGCACCCTCGAGCATACGAACGTGCTGGCCGTGCTGGCCGGGCGCCTGGCCCGTCCGGGACCGGCCCGCCGGTCCGAGGGGCGCACACGCGTCGTCGTCAGGGAGGCGAACACGGTCAGCGAGGACCTCGCCGGTCCGAAGGGGCGTTTCGTGCGCGGGGCCATGCGCCTCGCCTACGGTGCCGCTGACGCGGTCGTGGCCGTGTCCGACGGCGTGGCGCGCAGCCTTATGAGCGAGCTGGGGCTCGACGAGCGGCGGGTGCGGGTCATCTATAACCCCGTGCTGACGCGCCGCGTGTACGCGGGCGCGGCGGAACCGCTCGAGCACCCGTGGTTCGCGCCAGGCCGGCCGCCCGTGGTCCTCGGGGTCGGCAGGCTCACGGAGCAGAAAGGGTTCGACACGCTCCTGAGGGCCGTCGCGCGCGTGCGCGCGACGGTGCCATGCCGCCTGCTGCTGCTTGGCGAGGGCGAAGAGCGGGCGGCGCTGGAGGCTCTCGCTGGCGAGCTAGGCGTGGCCGAGCAGTTCGCCATGCCCGGCTTCGCGGCCAACCCGTTCGCCTACATGGCGCGGTGCGGGGTGTTCGTGCTCTCGTCGCGGTGGGAGGGGCTGCCGAACGTGCTCATCCAGGCACTGGCCGTCGGCGCCGTTGCGGTGGCCACCGACTGCCCGAGCGGGCCCGCCGAGGTGACGGACGGCGGCGAGCTGGCGGCCCTCGTGCCGGTGGACGACGTGGAGGCGCTCGCGGCGGCCATCGAGGCCGCCCTGCTGGACGCCGCTGGCCGCCGCGAACTCCCCGCGGGTTGGCGGGAGCGTTACGACGTGGAGGCGGTCACGGCGGAGTACCTGGCGGTACTCCGCGGCGACTCGCCGACTACCGACCGACTACCCACCCGGTAGTCTCGGGTCTTCGAAGCGCCTCAGTAGTTCAGGATCTCCCGCAACGGGATCCCTAAGAACGACTCGATGGTCTCGCCGTACGGGATGGCCCCAAGGTCGGGCGCCGAGCCGGTGAACGGCAGGCCGATGTTGGTGCCTCTGCCGATGACGGGGCTGTTAACGGACGGGGCAAGGAACGAGGCCGAGTTCACGTCGGTGCTGATGAACGCGGGGTTGGTGATGCCGAGGTCCCACGAGTTCGTGCGCGTCTGGTTGCCGCCGTCGTCTTCCCAGCCGCGGCGCTGGTCGCCGTACGCGAGGTTGTTGCGCAGCTGGCCGTTCGCGACGATGAAGCCGTAGACGTTGTTGGCGTAGGACGTGTTGTGTTCGAGCGTGACGTTGCGCCCGGAGTTGTAGTTGAACCCCTCGGCGACGTTGTTGAAGGAGATGCTGTAGCGGATGATCGTGTTGACGGTCTCGCTGCGCCCGCCGAGCTTGAAGCCGTTGCCGTCGCCGCCCTGCAGGCCGTTCTGGAAGCTGACGCAACGCTCGATGGTCGTGTTGACGGACAGCCACGTGTCGACGCCGTCGTCGGAGTTGCGGTACGCGACGCAGTGATCTATGCGGAGGTCGCGGCCGGAGGAGAGCCCGATGCCGTCGGCATCGCCCTGGGTGCCGTCCGAGTTGTCGTGCGTGATGAAGTACGAGAAGCGGTTGCGGTCGCCCGAGAGGTTCTGGATGCCGGAGAGGCCGTTGTTGTGCGTGCGCACGTGGGTGATGAGGTTGTCGTTCGATTTGACGACCTGGATGCCCTGCGCGGGGTTGTTGCGTACGACGAAGTTCCTGAAGACGTTGTAGTTAGCGCCTTCGAACCGCACGTTCTGGTACGACTGCTGGCCCCTGCCGTCTAGCACGGCGCACTCGCCGGGGTACGACTCGAACACGATCGGGTTGGAGGACGTGCCGGAGCGCTGGAACGAGACGTCCGATGAGTAGGTGCCGCCGCGCACCCACACGACGTCGCCCGGCCCGACGACGTTCGCCGCCTTCTGCAGCGTGCGGAAGGGCCTGTCGGTCGACCTGCCGTCGTTGGAGTCTGACCCGTTGGTGGCCACGTAATAGGTGGGCTGGTAGCGCGGCGTGAGCGGTTCCGTGCCGCACACCCACGTGCCCACGTAGTTCGGTTCCGGGTCGGAGGGCCTGCTAGGGTTGCCCGGGTCGGGATCCGGCGTGGGGTCTGGTTCCGGGTCGGGCGTCTTGGGCGGGTCCGGAACGGGGTTCGTCGGTTGCGTGCCGAAGCGCAGGTCGAGGCCCGTGAAGTACGCCGTGGCGGTCTGCCCGGCGCTGTGGGCCGTGACGGCCAGGCCGATGAGCGCGGTATGCCCCATGGTGAGCGAGTACCTGCCGAGTTCCTTCCAGGTGGTGCCGTCGGTGGAGAGCGAGCCGATGACCTGATCGCCGTTGCGGGTGAGGCGCATCCAACCGCCGATGGGCACGCTCGGGTCGCTGCCCGCGCTGTTGGTCGTCTCCGCGCCTGTCTGCAGGCGCGCCTGCAGCACCGAGCCGTTCTGACCGCTGATGTGGATGAGCACGTTGCGCGCGTCCGGGGCGAGCCCGTCACGGATCATGACGCCCGCCTTGCTCCAAGCGTGCACGGCCGCGAAGTCGAGCAAGCGCACCGTCAAAGAGCCGTCGCCTTCCAGCGGCGTGTAGACGTAGTAGAACTCGTCGCGCTGGTCCCAGATGTCGGTGCCGGACCCGCTGACCTTGATGAGGCTCGCCGCCGCCGGCTCGAGCTGCCCGAGATCCGGTTGCGCCGGGTCCTCGTAGCCGATGGCCGCGGCAGACCACTCGATCTCGGCGGGGGTTTGAGGTGTTTGCGCGACGTTCTGGCCGCAGGCGGCCAGGAACGCGATGAGTAGGGTTACCAGTAGCACTTCAATACGCCGATGCCCGCGGTTCACACGACGCCCGCCGATCCGCGTCGTGTCCCGGACCGTGGGAGAGCGGCCGCGAGGGCGCCAGCCGCGACTCCGAATGAGAACATCCTTCCTCCATCTGACCCAACGCGTGTTTGCACGGTAAGCCGAGAGAGAACGTACCTTGACGGAACATGAAGGAAATTAAGCCCTGGGTGTGATGGATGAGTACCTCGATGTGACGGATGAGCGAGCACCCCGCCCGGCCGAGCCGAGCGGGGTGCGAGTAGGTGGCGTTCATGGTCCCGTGGCGCCGCAGGGCTACCGAAGCCGCAGCCCCTTCAGGCCGTCGATGCGCAGGCCGAGTGGCCGGTTCGCCTCGTTGAACTCGCCCGCGGCGAGCCCGCCCATGGGGCGCAAGCCGTTGTCGTTCTGCAGAATGTTCTGCGGGACGTTGCCGGTCAGTACCCCGCCGGTGCGGGTGAGTTGGTCGAGTTCGCCCGTGTAGTAGTGCTGCATGATGCCGCCGCCGTAGCCGATGGTGACGGTCGGTATGCCCGCCGTGTTGTTGGTTATGGAGACGTTGGTCAGGGTGCTGAGCGCGTCCTGGAAATGGTACAGGCCGCCGCCCTGGTCCGCCGCGAGGTTCGCGGTTAGCGAGCCGCCCGACATGGTGAGCGTGCCGACGTTGGAGATGCCGCCGCCCGCGCTGAAGTCGGTCGGGTCGCCGACGGTGTAGTCGGCAACGTGGTCCGCGGTGTTGTTGCTGATGGTGGTGCTCTCGAGCGTGAGCGTGGCGGCGTTGTAGATGCCGCCGCCCGACTGGCGCGCCGTGTTGCCGTCGATGACGGATTCGACGATGGTGACGACGCCGTCGTTCGCCAAGCCGCCGCCCCAACCGTTGATGCCGGGGAAGACCGCGGGCACGCTGTTGTCGCGGATGTACCACTCGTGGTCGATCTCGGCGTCGAGCGTCACGGCCTGGTTGCCCGAGATCTCGCTCGTCTCCACCACCAGGTGGCCGCCGACCGCGTTGTAGATGCCGCCGCCCGAGCCGAAGGCGCGGTTGTCGGTGATGAGCGCGTTGCGCACGGTCAGGACGCCGGAGTTGTAAATACCCGAGCCGAAGTAGATGAAGGTGCCGCCCGTGATCACGACGTTCTCGACCGTCGCGGTGACGCCGGCGGGCACGTACAGGACGCGCGAGCCGTAGGTGTACGGGTCGCCGGGGTCGCCTGTCTGCCATGCGGACTGGCCGCGCAGGGTGACGGGGGCGCCGACGGGGCCGCTGATGGTCACGTCGTTGCGGATGATCAGGTGCGAGTCGACCACGTGGTCCATGTCGAGCGCGAAGAGGTCTACGCCGTAGGCGACGACCTCGGTGACGTCCGACGCGAAGCCGATGACGGACCCGGGCGCGGCCGCCTCGAGCACGTACCGGAGCGAACCGGGGATGGCGGGCTCTTCCCAACCACCGCCGACGAGGTAGTAGACCTCGTAGTCCTGGGAGTTGACCACCACGTTCGCCAACGCTCCGAGGGAGGCGGTCGCCTGATCGCTTGCGCCCGTGGCGACCAGGCGGTACGCCTGATGCGCGCTGTCGGGGAGGGCGACGGTGGCGCCGGTGGCCGTGCCGGCGTAGGTGCCGATCGAGGTCGCGTCGCTCGGGTCGGCGGGGTTGACGGCGAAGAGTTCGAAGCCCGTGGCGTTCACGGCGGACCAGCTGAGGCCGGCCTGGCTGCCTGCCACGACCGCGCCGGTGAAGCTGGTGATGGCGGGCTCGCCAGGGGCGAGTGTGACCGTGACGGTGGCGGTCGCCGTCACCGGGTCGCCGTCGCCTTCCGGCGTGACGGTGAGCGTGTACTCCGTGGTGGCGTCCGGCGTGACGACGAGGCTGCCGCTTGCAGCCAGGCCGTCCTGGACGGTGGTGTCACCGGCCATGACGGCGATGCCGGTCGTGGAGCCCGTGACCTCCCAAGCCAGCGTCGAGCTGGCGCCCGTCTCAACGGTGTCCGGCGTGGCGGTGAACGACACGATGGCCGGGGGTACGGGGGTGTCTTCCGAGACGACCGTTACGGAGACCGTGTCCGTCCGCGTGGGGGAGCCGACGCTCGTCGCGGTGATGGTCGTGGTGCCGACGGCCTCGGCCGTGACGACGCCCGCGGCCGTCACGCTCGCCACCTCGGAGTCGGACGAGCTCCAGGTGACGGCCGTCGAGGCCCCGCCCAGGACGGTCACCTTGGCGGTGAGTGTGGCGGTGCCGCCCACGAACAGGGTCTGGTCGGCCTGCTCGATCTCGACCTTGACGACGCTGGGGGTGACGCCGCCGCCACCGCAGGCCGCCAGCCAGACGCTGCCCACGACCAGGAGCAGACCGACGAAGAGCGGCCGCGATCCGAGCCTGGTCGTGAGGGTTCTCTTCGGAACGTTCTTCGTACTAGCCATCGCGGTTTCCTTACCTTCTGGTAGCCCCGTGCCTCCGGCACGCCCACCGTAGAGTTGCGCTACCTACCGTCCCGTTCCGCTCCCCTCGCCGACCGCGTCGGTCACGCGGCGCTCGAGGGGTACGGGCAGGGGCCGGTCGGCTTCGTGGCGCCACGAGCGCCTAAAGTCACGCCCATCTTCTCGCTGGTTACTCTACACTGCTACTCGCTGAGGAACCCATGGGCTTCCTCAGCCAGCGTTCATCCAGGAAGCCAGGTCTGAAGAATGTGTGGAATTGCTGGCCTATACGCGACGTCCGGCGCGACCGCGCCGCGCGACCTCCTGCTTACGATGGCCGGCGAGCTGGCCCATCGCGGCCCCGACGGCGTAGGCCTCTACCTGGACGGCCCCTTCGGGATGGTCAGCACGCGCCTCGCCATCATCGACTTGGCCGGCGGCGACCAGCCCCTCTCCAACGAGGACGGCCGCTACTGGGTCATGCAGAACGGTGAGATCTACAACTACCCGGAGCTGATGACCGAGCTCGAGGGGCTCGGGCACGTCTTCCGCACGCGTTCCGACACCGAGGTCATCGCGCACGCCTTCGAGGAGTGGGGCGTCTCGTTCTTGGAGCGGCTCAACGGCGAGTTCGCGCTCGCCGTCTTCGACCACGCCACGAAACGGCTCCTCCTCGCCCGCGACCGCTTCGGCATCCGGCCGCTCTTCACGGCCGAGCTCGGGAACGACCTCGCGCGCGACTTCGTGTTCGCCTCCGAGGCGAAGGCCTTGTTGCGGCACCCGCGTGCGGACAGGCGCATCGACCCGTTCGCCCTCGTCGAGACGTTCACGATCTGGGCCGTCCAGCCCGACCGCAGCGCCTTCCCCGGCATCCGGGAGCTCCCGGCCGGTCACTACCAGTGGGTGGGCCCGGCCGGACCGGAGGCGCCAGTGCGCTGGTGGGACATCCGCTTCGGCCCGCGCGACGGCGCGAGGCGGGGGTCCGTCGAGGAACTCCAGGAGGAGCTGCTCGCGCTCCTGGACGACGCCACGCGCATCCGCCTCCGCGCCGACGTGCCGGTGGGCGTCTACCTGAGCGGCGGCCTCGATTCGAGCGCGACGACCGCCCTGGCGCGGCGCCACACCCGCGGGCCGTTGGAAGCGTTCAGCGTGTCGTTCGAGGACCCGCGCTTCGACGAGTCCGCCTTCCAGCGGCGCATGGCTGACGAGCTGGGCGTGAACCTGCGGACCATCAAGGTCTCGGATGCCGACGTGGCCGCGGCGTTCCCGGAGGTCGTCCGCTTCGCGGAGAAGCCCATGCTCCGCACGGCGCCGGCGCCCCTCATCCTGCTCTCGCGTTCCGTGCGCGACGCCGGCTTCAAGGTGGTGCTGACCGGCGAGGGCTCGGACGAGCTCCTCGGCGGCTACAACCTCTTCCAGGAGGCCATGGTGCGGCGCTTCTGGGCGCACCGGCCGGAGTCGAAGCTCAGGCCGCGGCTCCTCGGCAAGCTCTACCCGTACCTCTCCCGCGACCTGCAGCAGGGCGGCGGGTTCATGGCCGAGTTCTTCAAGGCCGGCATGCTCGACCTGGACGACCCCCTCTACAGCCACCGCCCGCGCTTCAGGACCACGGGGCGCAACCTGCGGTTCCTCGGCCAGGAGACCCTGTCAACCAGGGAGCAGGTCGGCGACCCGGAAGCGCGCGTCATCGACCGCCTGCCGGCCGAGTACGCGGCCATGGGACCGCTCGGCCAGGCGCAGTACCTGGAGATCACCACGTTCCTGACCGGCTTCCTGCTGCACTCGCAGGGCGACCGCATGCTCGCGGCCAACTCGGTCGAGGGGCGCTTCCCGTTCCTTGACGTGCACGTCGCGGAGTTCGCCGCCGGTCTGCCCGAGCGGTTGCGGCTCCGCGACCTGCAGGAGAAGTACTTGCTCCGCAAGTCGCTCGCCAAGGTGCTGCCCGACGAGATCAACAAGCGCCCCAAGCGCCCCTACCGGGCGCCCATCCTGCGCGCCTTCTTCGGGCCGGGGGCGCCGGCGTACGTGGATGAGCTCCTGGCGCCGGAGCGGTTGGCCGCCACGGGCCTCTTCAACGTGCCCCACGTGACCAAGCTCGCGGAGAAGGCGCGGCGCTACGCCGACGTCGGCTTCAGCGAAAGCGACGAGATGGGCCTGGTCGGGGTCCTCTCGACGATGCTCCTTGACGAGACGACGGTCGCCAACCCGCGGCTGGCCCGACCGGCGACGCCTACCCGCTTGGTCGAAGGGACGCAGGTGCGGCTCGACGGCGGTGTAAGGCCGTCGTGAGAGCCGCTCCTTAGACTTTAGTTAGTGGAAGGGGTCGGATGCCGCTTGACCGGGCGCCGACTGGAAGGGCGAGACCGATGCAACCCAGGTACCCAAGGCTGCTTCAAGACAGCTTGACGATCAGCGCCGCCAAGCACGCGGAGAAGACGGCCGTCGTCACGGCCGACGAGCGCGTCACGTACGCCGAACTGCATGACCGGGCGCTGCGCTTCGCCGGCCTACTGCAGGCGGTCGGCGTGCGCCGCGGCGACAGGGTAGCCATCTTCCTCGAGAACTCGGTCGACACGGTCGCCGGAATCTACGGCGCGCTCTACGCCGGCGCAGCGTTCATGGTCGTCAACCCCCAGACCAAGGAAGACAAGCTTCACTACATGCTCGCCGACTCCGGCGCGGCGGCCGTGCTGAGCGAGGGGCGGCTGGCCCGCCTGGTCACCGGTTTGATGGCCGACCTGGCGACGGTCCTTCCGAACCTCCTGGCGCTCGTGCTGGCTGGCGGCGGCGAGCCCGTGAGCCCCACCGCGGGCGCCACTGCGCGGTTCGCCGTCCACGACCTGCGGACCTGGACGAGCACGGAGGTGGCCGACCCCGGCACCATCCCGCTCGACCTCGCCGCGCTCGTCTACACGTCCGGCAGCACAGGCAACCCCAAGGGCGTCATGCTCAGCCACCAGAACATGGTCTTCGCGCAGGGGAGCCTCGTCGAGTACCTGCGCCTCGACGCGTCGGACCGGATCCTCGACCTGCTGCCGCTCGCCTTCGACTACGGGCTCTACCAGGCCCTGATGGCCGTCCACCTCGGCGCCACGCTCGTGCTCGAGCGCACGTTCGCCTTCCCCGCCGCCATCGTCAAGCGCGTCGTCGAAGAGGGCGTAACGGTGTTCCCCGGCGTGCCGACCGTGTTCGCGACCCTCTTGTCGCTGCACCGCAACTCGCCGATCGCCATGCCGAGCGTGCGGCGCTACACGAACACGGCCGCCCACCTGCCCGATGAGTACGTGCCCGGCCTGCTGGAGATGAGCCCCGGCGCCCTCGTGTACAAGATGTACGGCCTCACCGAGTGCAAGCGCGTGTGCTACCTGGAGCCGGAGCTCGTCCTCTCGAAGCCGTCGTCCGTCGGCAAGGCCATACCCGGCACGGAGACCTACCTGCTCGGCGAGGACGGCCACCCCGTCGGACCCGGCGTGACCGGCATCCTGCACGTGCGGGGGCCGCACGTCATGCTCGGCTACTGGAACCTGCCGGCCGAGACCGAGCACATGCTCAAGCCGGGCAAGTACCCCGGCGAGCGCGTCCTGTGCACCCACGACTGGTTCCGGAAGGACGAGGACGGCTTCCTCTACTTCATGGGTCGCAGCGACGACATCATCAAGAGCCGCGGGGAGAAGGTCAGCCCGGTCGAGGTCGAGAACGCCTTGGCGGCCATCCCCGGCGTGCGCGAGGCGGCCGTGATCGGCGTGCCGGACGAGCTGCTCGGGCAGGCGGTGCGGGCGTTCGTCGTCCTCGACCCTGGAGCGAGCTACACGGAGCAGGCCTTCAAGCGCGAGGCGCTGGCGCGCCTGGAGAGCTTCATGGTCCCGCGCGACGTGCGCTTCGTAGACGACCTCCCCAAGACCGCCACCGGTAAGGTACGCAAGAAGAGCCTGGTGGAGCAGGGCTGACCGCCCGCCCCCACGGCGCCCCCGCCCCACGGCCGACGAGGCCGCGCGAGCCGGCCACTAGGAACGACAAGGAGCGACACCAAGAAGATGCCAGACCTCACCACCATCGACCGCGACGTGCGCCAGTTCCTCGCGGACAACTTCATCCTCGACAACGGCGGCGCCGACCTCGGCGCTGATGAGTCCCTCACCCAAGCCGGCGTGCTCGACTCGATGGGCGTGCTCGAACTCATCATGTTCGTCGAGCAGCGCTTCGGCGTGAGCATCCCCGACGAGGACACGCTCCCCGAGAACCTCGACAGCGTGGCGCGCATCGTCGCCTACATCGGGCGACGCCTGGCGCAGGGGGCCTGACGCGCATGGCCGAAGCCTTCGGTCCGCACGTGCTGCGCCTGGCCGACCCAGAGGCCGCCATCGCCGCCATCACCGAAGGCATGCGACGCGAGGTCCGCGCCTTCAGGCGCAAGGGCGGCGTGCTCGGGCTCTCCGGCGGCATCGACTCGACGGTAGTGGCCGCGCTCGCCGCCCGCGCGTTCGGCCCCGGCAACGTGCTCGGCGTCCTCATGCCAGAGGCCGACTCCTCCGAGGACACGCTGAGGCTCAGCCGCCTTGCGGCCTCGAGCGCCGGCATCGAGACCGTGCTGGAGGAGATAACGCCCATCCTCGACGCCGTCGGCTGCTACCGCAGGCGCGACGAGGCCTTCAAGCGCGTCATCCCCGAGTACGGACCGGGGTGGAAGGCGAAGATCGTCCTGCCGTCCGTCGTGGAGTCGGAGAGCTTCCGCCTGTTCTCAGTCGTGGCGCTCGCGCCTGACGGTCGCACGCTCAAGGAGCGGCTGCCGCTCGAGGACTATCTGCAGGTCGTCGCGGCCACGAACTTCAAGCAGCGCACGCGCAAGATGCTGGAGTACTACCACGCCGACCGCCTCAACTACTGCGTGCTCGGCACCCCGAACCGCCTCGAGTACGACCAGGGGTTCTTCGTCAAGAACGGCGACGGCGCCGCTGACGTGAAGCCGATCGCCCATCTCTACAAGTCTCAGGTCTACCAGTTGGCCGAGGCGCTCGGCGTGCCGGAGGAGATCCGGTCGCGGCCGCCGACGACCGACACCTACTCCATGCCGCAGAGCCAGGAGGAGTTCTACTTCTCCTTGCCGTACGACAAGATGGACCTCTGTCTCTACGCCGTCGACCACGGCGTCGGCGCCGACGCGGTGGCCGCCAGCCTCGGCCTCACCGCCGAGCAGGTCGACCGCGTGTTCAAGGACATCGCCGGGAAGCGCCGCGTGAGCGCCTACCTGCACGCCGCGCCGCGGCTGGCGGTCGAGAGCCCCACGGGGGCATAGGGGGACTGGTCATGCGCATCCGCCCGTTCGAACCGGACGACGCCGCAGGCGTGGCCTCCTTGTGGCAGTACTGGTTCCGCGGCAAGACGCGCGTGCCCGACCCCGGTCTGGTTGAGCTCGTCAGGCGCATGTACGTCGAGTACCCGAGCGCAGACGCCGCGGTGAGGCCCCTGGTCGCCGAGGACGAGCGCGGCAAGCTCCTCGGCTTCCTCGGCGTCACCGCCATGCCGGTGATGGTGGACGGCGAGGAGCGGACGATGGCCGGGATCTTCCCGTCCGTTGTCGATCCGGAGGCGCCGACCACGGTGGCGGCCTTCCTGTTGCGCAAGTTCCTGGCCGGACCGCAGGTGTTCACGTTCAGCGACGGCGGCCACGTGAAGTTCGAGCGCATCTGGGAGCTGCTCGGCGGGAGCATCGCGCAGCTGCAGTCGCTGCGGTGGGTCAAGGTCTTCCGGCCG
Source organism: Deinococcaceae bacterium (assembly GCA_040255585.1). Classification (GTDB taxonomy): domain Bacteria; phylum Deinococcota; class Deinococci; order Deinococcales; family Trueperaceae; genus JAAYYF01. The sequence goes on along the minus strand of JBDZVI010000006.1, from coordinate 34,528 downwards.
GGCGCGGTGGGTCTCGGTGCCGCGGCCGGCCACAGCCGGGCCTTACGGACGCTGGCCCCGTTGCTCGGCCCGGTGGTCAGGGGCGGGGACGTGGCTGCGCGCCGCGCGGCGCGCTCGCGCCTCACCGGGCAACCGGTCGCCGACTACAGTTCGGAGCCGCTCACCCCGGCCGCGTTGGCGCGCCACGCGCCGGAACTACTCGGCGCCGCGCGCCTCTGGCCCAAGTACGGCGAGGCTCACGTCGCCTGGCAGTTCGACCAGATGGCGAGGATCGTCGAGCAGGGCGAGCTCAGGGCGCGGCTCGTCCTGCACGGCGCCGACGTCGTCGGCTGGTACGTGTACTACTTGAAGAGGGGTGGCGTGTGCCGGCTCTTCGACCTGGAGGCCGAGCCGAGGCACATGGAGGCCGTGGTAGGCCAGCTCTTCGCCGAGGCCGACGAGGACGGCGCCGGCGCGCTGATGGGCCGCATGGAGCCGCGGCTGCGCGGGCCGATGAACCGGCACGGCGCGCTCGTTCATAACGGCGGCTCGCTCCTCATGGTCCACTCCAAGGACCCGAGCCTCGTGACCGACGCCCTCCTCGGGCGCCTCGCGTTCAGCCGCCTCCAGGGCGAGAACTGGTACTGGTGGGCGATCAACTCGCGGGTCGTGCCTTAGCCCTTCAGTAGCGCCCTATTCCTCTTCGGTGAGTATCGCCGCCAGCCCGTCCGCCAACGAGGTGCGGGGCCGCCACTCGAGCACGGTCCTCAGGGGGGTCGCGTCTGCGAGCGAGTGCCTGATGTCGCCTTCGCGCGCGGGGCCGTGGCTCACCGTCAAGGGGGCCTGGATGCCTGGCAGCCGTTCGATGGTGGCGAGCAGCTGGAGCAGCGACACGCGTTCGCCGCGCCCCACGTTGTAGATGGGCAGCTCGGGCGGCGCGCCCGCCCCGTCGCCCTGCCGGTCGAGGGCGGCCAGGAGCGCGGCGACCACGTCTCCTACGTAGACGAAGTCGCGCGTCTGCTCGCCGTCGCCGTACACCGTTATCGGGGCGCCGCGCCGCGCCCGGTCGAGGAAGATGCTGATCACGCCCGAGTAGGGGCTGGCCGGGTCCTGGCGCGGCCCGAAGACGTTGAAGAAGCGGAACGCGGTCGCGTTCAGGCGCCCGCCCCGGTGATAGAAGGCGAGGTAGTGCTCGCCCGCCAGTTTGTCGGCGGCGTAGGGGCTCAGCGGACGGGGCGCCTCGGTCGTCGCCAGCGGCAAGTTGGCGGAGTCGCCGTACACGGCGGCGGAGGAGGCGTAGAGGCCGCGCCCGACCCCAAGGCGCGCCGCCGCCTCGAAGAGCTGGATGCTCCCCTCGAGGTTCGTGCGGTGCGTGGCCAGCGGCTCCCTGACCGACAACTCCACGGAGGCAACGGCCGCCAGGTGGATGAAGGCGTCGCGACCCTCGAGCGCGGAGCGCACGGCGCTCGGGTCCGCGACGTCGCCCTCGATGACCCGCAGGTCGTCGGAGGCGGGGAGGTTCTCCCGCTTGCCCGTCGAGAAGTCGTCGAGGACGTTCACGTGCGCGCCGCGCGCCAGCAGGGCTCGCACGACGTGCGACCCGATGAAGCCGGCGCCGCCCGTCACGAGGACTCTCACGCGTCCCACTCCGGCGCGCTCTCGGGGTTCACGAGTCGGTGGCCGCGCGCGAGGCCGGTCACGGCCGCCATCTCGGTCGGCGCGAGCTCGAAGTCGAAGACGTCCAGGTTCTGGGCGCGCCGCCGCGGGTCGGCCGACTTCGGGATGGTCGCGACGCGCGGCTGCTGCACGAGCCACCTGAGCGTCACCTGCTCCGGCGTCTTGCCGTACTTCGCGCCCAGTTCGCGGAGCACGGGCTCGCCTTGCAGCATGCCCTTGGCGAGCGGACGGTAGGCCGTCACCAGCATGTCCAGCTCCTCGGCCTGGGCCAGCACGCGCGCCTGGGCGAGGAACGGGTGGTACTCGACCTGGTTGCAGAAGAGCCTCGTCAGGCCCGAGGCGGCGCGCACGAGCTGGGTGGGGAAGTTGCTGACCCCAACGTGCTTGACGGCGCCGTCCGCCTGCAGGCGCGCCAGCGCTTCCAGTGCCGCCGCCACGGACGCCTCGTCCTTCGGCCAGTGCAGGAGCATGAGGTCGACGTAGTCGGTGCCGAGCGCGGCGAGGCTGCCGCGGGTGGCGTCCACCGCCCGCGCGAAGTTGGAAGGGCGCAGCTTGGTTACCAGGAAGACCTCGGAGCGAGGCACGCCGCCGAGGCGCAGGCCCTGGCCGACCTCGGCCTCGTTCTCGTAGCTCTGGGCCGTGTCGATGTGCCGGTAGCCGAGCTCGAGGGCGTGGCGCACTCCCTCGACGCAGTCGTCGCCCTTCAGCAGGTAGGTGCCGAAACCCAGGGCGGGCACGCGCTCGCCCTGGACGTCATGGAAGATCATGCATGATGCTAACCGCTTTGGAAGGGGCCGGAGAGTGGCCTTCCCGACCTGGGGCCCGACAAGCCCAAGCAGGTGGGGTCGGCCCCTTGTCAGCTAGGTAGGTGCTGGCCGCTCGGCAGGTCGCCGCTGCTGTCCTTGACCTGAACGACCGGGCTGAAGTGGCACCCCTCGAGGAAGCCCTCGAACAGCGCCCGTATCCTGGCGTGATCGGAGCGCATGGCGGCGTCCTGCAGGCCCTCGATGGTCGACGTCAGGCCCTCGCGGTCGACGGGCTCGGTGCGCGCCACGAAGATCTTCTCGTGGGCGGTCTGAGACGTGCGCTCCTTCTCCGTCATCAACTCCTCGACGAGCCGCTCGCCTGGCCGCATGCCGGTGAAGCGGATGGGGATGTCGACGTCCGGCTCGAACCCGGAGAGGCGGATGAGGTCGCGGGCGAGGTCGACGATGCGCACAGGCTCGCCCATGTCGAGGATGTACACCTCGCCGTTGCGGCCGTTGCCAGAAGCCTGCAACACGAGCTGCGCGGCCTCCGGGATGGTCATGAAGTACCGCACCATCTCCGGGTGAGTGATGGTCACGGGTCCGCCTGCCGCGATCTGCGACTTGAAGATCGGGATGACGCTGCCGCGGCTGCCGAGCACGTTGCCGAAACGCACGGAGACGAACGTCTGCCCGGGACCTGCGCGCCTGGCGGCGTCCTGCACGAGGAACTCGACCATGCGCTTGCTGGCGCCCATGACGGACGTCGGGTTGACGGCCTTGTCGGTCGAGATGTTCACGAAGTGCGTGACGCCGTGCTTGAGCGCCAGGTTGATCAGGTTGCGGCTCCCGATCACGTTGTTGAAGACGGCCTCCTCGGGGTTCTCCTCCATGAGGGGGACGTGCTTGTGAGCCGCGGCGTGGAACACCACGTCCGGCCGGTAGCGGGTGAAGACGTAGTCGAGGCGCGCGCCGTTCTGGATGGCGCCGATCACGCCGTGGTAGCGAACGTGCGGCCAGTCGCGGTCCAGCTCGCGCTCGAGCGTGTAGATGCTGTTCTCGCCGTGTCCGAAGAGGATGAGCTCGGCCGGGTTGAACCGGCAGATCTGGCGCACGAGCTCGGAACCGATCGAGCCGCCCGCCCCCGTGATCATCACGCGCTTGCCGCCCAGGTAGTCGAGGATGGCCTCGGTGTCGAGCTTGATGGGCTCGCGACCGAGGAGGTCGTCGATGTCGACCTCGCGGATGCGCCGCACGTCGACCTGCCCGGACAGGACCTCGTACATGCCGGGGATGATCTTGTAGACGAGGTTGGGTCGCGCCTCGCGCACCTGCTCGATGACCTTGCGGATCGTGCGGCCGCCTTTGGACGGCATGGCGATCAGCACTTGGTCCACACCCTGCGAGACGATGACCTCCGCCGCCGAGTCGACCGTTCCGACGACCGGCACGCCGGCCACCCGCTGCCCTTGCTTGCGCGGGTCGTCGTCGAGGAACGCGACCGGCAACATGCCCGTTTCCGGGTGCTTGTGGAGCTCTCTCACCACCATGGCGCCGGCCTCGCCCGCGCCTACGACCAGCACGCGCTTGCGGTAATCCGGGCCGACGATGCTGGCCGTCAGGTGCTCGTTGCGGTAGCGCGTGAAGGCGCGGACGCCGGCCATGAGCATGAAGGTGATGCCGGTGTCGAGGAACGCCAGCGACGGGCCCACCCCGAGCTGCTGCCAGAAGAGGGCGATCACGATCAGCCCGAATGCGAGCATGCCGCCGGCGTGCAGCATGAGGCTGCTGAGGTCGCGGAAGGTGAGGCCGCGCCAGGAACGGTTCGGCAGACCGAGCACGTAGTCGAGGACGGTCTTGAGGGGGACGAGCGCGAGCATCGCGAGGAGCAGCGGGTGGTCCGGACCAAGGTCGCCGTCGTAGCGCAGCGCGAAGGCCAGCGGCGTGGCGATCAGGAAGAGCCCGACATCGATCGCGAGCTTGATCACGGCCCTGGAAGATTGGAAGGAGCCGAGCCTCACGCGCTGTCACCGTCCCTGCCGAGCAGGACCGCCTTCGCGGTGGCGAAGAGCATGCCAAGGTCGGTGCCCAAGCTACGCCTGGCGAGGTAGTCGAGGTTGAGCTGCACCTTGCGAGGCATGATCACCTCGCGGTAGTAGCTTTCAGGGTCGGCCTGCCCGGCCATCAGCTCGCTCTCGTTGCGGAACTCGATGGAGGCCGGGTCGGTGATCCCCGGTCGGACGCTCAGGACCCGGCGCTGTTCCGGCGTGTACAGCTCGACGTAGCGCGGGACCTCAGGGCGTGGGCCGACGAGCGCCATGTCGCCCTTCACGACGTTGACGAGCTGGGGGAGCTCGTCTATCTTCCACGCCCGCAGGAAGGCGCCTACCTTCGTGATGCGCGGGTCGGCCCCGACGGTCAGCTGCGCCCCTACCTTCTCGGCGTCCACGCGCATGGTGCGGAACTTGAGGATCTCGAACGGAACGCCGTTCAACCCCACGCGCTTCTGGCGGAAGATGACGGGCCCAGGAGAACCGAGCTTGATCGCTACGGCGGCCGCCAAGAGGAGCGGGGAAGCGATCACCAGCCCAAGGCACGCCACCGCCGTGTCGAAGACTCGGCGAGCGGCGTCTTCCGGCGAGAAGGCCTTCACCTGGGCGTTGCTCGTCATCGGAGCGCGACGCCGACACGCGAGCTGGCGGCGCGAGCGGCTCCGCGGACCGCGTCGACCACGTCGGAGATGTCTGCCTCGGTCAGCCGCGGGTGGAGGGGCAGGGAGACGATCTGCTCGAAGGCGGCGTGAGCGACCGGGAAATCCTCCGGCGCGAAGCCGTACTTCTTGGCGTAGTAACTCATCATGTGCAGCGGCCGGTAGTGAACGCTTGAGCCGATGTTCGCCTTCGCCAGCTCCGAGATGAACTCGTTGCGGTCGACGCTGAGCGCCGCCAGGTTGAGGCGCAGCACGTACAGGTGCCAGGCGCTCTTGGCGTACTCGCGCTCGGTCGGGACGATGAAGCGCTCGTCTGCGCCGAAGGCCTCGCGGTAGCGGTCGACGACCTCCACCCGGCGAGCGTGGAACCCTGCGAGGCGGTCGAGCTGGTGGATGCCGAGCGCGGCCTGGACGTCGGTCATGTTGTACTTGAAGCCGGGCAGCTCGATATCGTAATCCCACGACCCACCCTTGTCGAAACGCTTCCAAGCATCGCGAGACATGCCGTGCAGGCCGATGACGCGCGCGCGGTCCAGCAGGTCCGGCCTGCCCGTGAGAGCGCCGCCCTCGGCGGTGGTCAGGTTCTTCGTGGCATAGAAGGAGAACGAGGCGAAGTTGTCGCGGCTGCCGACCATCCTGCCCTTGTAATGGGTCGGCGCGGCATGGGCCGCGTCTTCCACGACCTCGAACCCGTGCCGGTTGGCCAGCGCGAAGAGCGGGTCGAGATCGGCGGGGTGGCCGGCGTAATGGACCGGCATGACAACGCGGGTGCGTGGGGTGATCGCCCGCTCGACGGCGGCCGGGTCGATGCATAGGGTGTCCGGCAGGACGTCGACGAGAACGGGCGTGGCGCCGACGTGCTCGACCACGTTGGCCGTGGCCGCGAAGGTCAGCGTCGGCACGATGACCTCGTCGCCCGGACCAACGCCCAACGCCACGAGCGCGACGTGCAGGCCGGCTGTGCAGGAGTTGAGCATCAACGACGTGCCGCCCGGCGCCCCGACGTACGTGCCGAACTTCGCTTCGAAGGCCTTGGTGCGCGGTCCCGTCGTGATCCAGTCGGACTTGAGGGTAGCCGCCACCTCGTCGAGCTCGGCCTGACCGATGGAGGGGGGTGAGAATGGGAGGAACGTGTCGCGCGGCATCTGTTGTCTCCTCGCTAACTTTCGGCTCCACGCACTAGCCTGAAGCCGTCGCCAACGGGTCCAGTGTATGCATCGAGCTATTACAAGCCACTCACTGACGGGTTAATGAAGCAGGTGTCGGGCCGCCAGAGCTGCTCCCCTAGACGCCATGGTACTCGCGGTACCAGGCTACGAACCGACGAACGCCTACCTCGAGCGGGGTAGCAGGCCTGAAGCCGACGTCCTCCACGAGGGCGTCGACGTCGGCGTAGGTGGCCGGCACGTCGCCTGGTTGCATGGGCAGGAAGTTCTTCTTGGCCTCGATGCCCAGTTCGTCCTCGATGAGGCCGATCAGCCGCATGAGCTGGACGGGGCGGTTGTTGCCGATGTTGTAGAGGCGGTAAGGCGCGTTGCTAGTGCCAGGGTCCGGCGCCGCGCCGCTCCACGCCGGGTTGGGTGTCGCCACGCGGTCCGCCGTGCGCACGACGCCCTCGACGATGTCGTCTATGTAAGTGAAGTCGCGCTGCATGTCGCCGTTGTTGAAGACGTCGATGGGCCGACCTTCGAGGATCGCCTTGGTGAAGAGGAAGATGGCCATGTCGGGGCGACCCCAGGGACCGTAGACCGTGAAGAAGCGCAGGCCGGTCGTCGGCAGCCGGTAGAGGTGGGAGTACGTGTGCGCCATCAGCTCGTTGGCCTTCTTGGAGGCCGCGTAGAGGCTGAGAGGGTGGTCGACGTTGTCGTGCACGGAGAACGGCGTGGTCGTGTTGGCGCCGTAGACCGAGCTTGACGATGCGTAGACGAGGTGCTCGACGGCGTGGTGACGGCATGCCTCGAGCACGTTGACGAAGCCGACGAGGTTGCTGTCGACGTAGGCCTGCGGATTGATGAGCGAATAGCGCACGCCGGCCTGCGCGGCGAGGTTGATGACGACCTGGGGTCGTGTCTCCTCGAACACCCTGGTGAGCGCGGCGCGGTCGGCGAGGTCGAGCTTCTCGAACCGGTGGTTGGCGTGTCGGGAGAGGCGCTCCAAGCGAGCGTGCTTGAGCCTGACGTCGTAGTAGTCGTTGAGGTTGTCCACCCCGACGACGTGGGCGCCGCGCTCGAGGAGCCGCTCGGCGAGGTGGTAGCCGATGAAGCCGGCCGTCCCGGTTACCAGGTACCGCCGTGCGCCGGTCATAGGCTCCAGTACCTTACGGAAGGCGGCAGGCTCGCGCCCTTGAGGAGCGACTTGACGTCCACCACCACGCCGCCGGCCTTGAGCATGCTCGGCAGCCTTTCGAGGACGCGTTCGCGGTAGCCCCGGTGGGCGACGGCGATGACGAGGGCGTCGAGGGCGCGGAACTCGTCCAGATCGGCGAGTTCGACCCCGTACTCGTGGCGCGCCTCGCCCGGGTCCGCCATGCTGTCGTGCACGAGCGGCGCGATGGAGTACTCGGCCAGCTCCGCCAGGATGTCAGGCACGCGCGAGTTGCGCAGGTCGGGCACGTTCTCCTTGAACGTCAGCCCCAGCACGCCGACGCGGGCGTCATTGACCGGCAGTCCGCTCGTGGCGAGGAGCTTCACGGTCTTCTGCGCTACGAAGGTCCCCATGCCGTCGTTGATCCGCCGCCCGGCGAGGATCACTTGCGGGTCGTAACCGACCTCTTGAGCCTTGGTCGTCAGGTAGTAGGGGTCGACGCCGATGCAGTGCCCGCCGACCAGCCCCGGCCTGAACGGCAGGAAGTTCCACTTCGTGCCGGCGGCCTCCAGGACCTCCAGCGTGTCTATCCCGATCCGGTCGAAGATCATGGCCAACTCGTTCATGAGCGCGATGTTCAGGTCGCGCTGGGTGTTCTCTATGACCTTCGCGGCCTCCGCCACCTTGATGCTGCTGGCGCGGTACACGCCGGCGCTGACGACGGCGCCGTAGACGGCCGCGATCCGGTCGAGGGTCGCGGGGTCCTGACCGGCGACCACCTTGACTATGCTCGTCAGTGTGTGCTCTTTGTCGCCCGGGTTGATGCGCTCCGGCGAGTAGCCGAGAGCGAAGCCGCTGCCGGACGCGAGGCCGGACTCCTTGGCCAGGATGGGGGCGCAGAACTCCTCGGTCACGCCGGGGTAGACCGTCGACTCGTACACGACCACCGCTCCGCGAGCGAGGGCTTGGCCGACGATGCGACTGGCGGACGCCAGTATGCGTAGGTCCGGCCGGTTGAGCTCGTCGATCGGCGTAGGAACGGCCACCACGAAGAACGTGCAGCCGTCGAGGTCTGCCTGGTCGGCCGTGAACTTGACCGTGGTGGCGGTCAGCTTCGCCTCGTCCGCCTCGCCCGTGTGGTCGATACCTCGTTTCAGGCGAGCTATCTTGGCCTCGTCGATGTCGAAAGCGACGACATCCTGGAAGGCTTCTCCGAAGGCGAGCGTCAAGGGCAGACCCACGTAACCCTGACCGACGACGGCTATACGCTCGGCGCGGTTGGCGGCGAGCTGCTCTACTTGCGACACGACTTCCTGACCTTCCTTCCGCGCTGGACACGGAGGTTACGCCGGGCCACTCTAGCGAGCCGCCACAGCGAAGGATGCGTCATACCTCACGGCAGACGCGGCGCGAGAGAACGCGACGCGAAAGAACGCGGCGTTATAGGACGCGACACGAGAGAGCCCGGCGCGAGGACCGGCCGGTCGCCGCGACCCGGCTGGCGCACCGCCTTCAGCGGTTGCCGTCGATGGAGCTGGCAGCCCGAGCGGCAGACGGCGACGCGCTAGGCGCCCACCTCAAGCCCGAGTGTGCTGCGGCAACCACTCACCGTTGTCGGCCTGCCATTCGGTCAGGAGACCGGGTTCGAAACGGCTCAGGGCGGCGCCGGCCGCAGCCTGCTTGCCCGGCTCGGTGAGCACGGAGACGAAGGTGCGCGGGTCCGGCTTGCCGGGGGCGTGCTCAGGCGGTTCGGGCAGCGGCAGCGGGGCGTTGAAGATGTAGCCGGCCAGAGCCAGGCCGAGCCCGCCGATGCCGCCGGCGATGACGGCCGCCCAGAACGGGCCGACCGCCTGGGCGGCCTCCTTGCCCATGATGTTCACAAGGCCGGAGCCCGTGAGCAGGCCGAGGAAGCCGAAGCCGAGGAGCCCGACGACGAACCCCATGGCCGCGCCGGTGGCAGGCGGGACCTCGTCGCGCTGGAGCACGTACGGGTCGGACTGGCGTTGGGCCCGCAGGATCTCGTCCGAGGCGCCGGCCACCACCTTCACGTCGCCCTTGTCGAACCCGGCGGCTTCGAGGGCCGCCGCGGCGTCGCGCGCCTTGGAGGGGTGGTCGTACTGCGCGGTCAGGCTGACGCGCGTGGCGTGATGGGTGTCGTCGACCATGGAAGCTCCTTCCGAGCTGGCGTACATGATAGCGCCGGGGCGGTTCGCGGCGCCATGATGCGATGATGGCGCGCGTGAGCCACAGGACCAGCACCCGCCGCGGCGCCGTGACCCTCATGGTCGGCACGCTCGCCAGCCGCGTCACGGGGCTCCTCAAGAACTCCTTGCTGGCGCAGTTCTTCCCGACCGCCGTCATCGACGCGTTCGTGACGGCCTTCAAGGTCCCCAACCTCTTCCGCGAGCTGCTGGCCGAGGGGGCGCTGACCAACTCGTTCATCCCCGTCTACAAGGGTCTCGAGCCGCGCGACGCGAGGCGCATGGCCGGGGCGCTCCTCGCCCTCCTCATGCTCGTCAACGGCCTGCTGCTAGTGGGCGCCTACCTGGCCGCGCCGCTCCTCGCGCGCCTGCTCATCTCGTCGGCCGGCAACGTGGACCTCGAGCTCACGACCAGGCTCGTGCGGATCGTCTTCCCGTTCCTGCCGGCCATCTCGTTGTCGGCGCTGGCGATGGGGATCCTGAACGCCGAGGAGCGCTTCCTCGCGCCCGCCTGGGCGCCCGTCGCGCTCAACGTCGTCACGGTCGTGCTCATGGCCCTCTTCCCTGGCCAGGCCGTGATGCTCGCGTGGGCGCATGTCCTTGGTGGGGCCGCGCAGCTCCTCGTGCAGGTCCCGGCCTTGGTCCGCTCCGGCCTCATGCCGCGGCTCGGCGCGCTCTGGCACCCGGCGCTCGGCTCCGTGCTGCTCCTCATGCTCCCGTTCGCGTTCACGGCCGGCGGGCGGCAGGTGCTCAACGTGGTCGCGTCCAACGTCATCACGGCCATCGACGCCGGGGCGCAAGGCGCCTTCTACCTCGCCGACCTGTTCCTCAGCCTGGCGCTTGGGCTCTTCAGCATCTCGCCGGCGCTCGCGTACTACTCGCGCCTCTCCGACCACGCCGTGCACGAGCCGGAGTCGTTCGCCCCCACCCTCGCGGAGGGTCTGCGGTTCATAACGTTCCTGACGGTGCCGGCGGGCCTGGCCCTCGCGCTGCTGGCCGGACCGGCCGTCGACGCGGTCTACAACTGGCGCTCGCTCCTCGGCGAGCCCATGGACGCCCAGTTGCGCGCGTTCACAATCGCCGCCACGTTGCCGCTTGGCTTCGCCGTGTTCCCCATCGGCGCCTTCAACCTGCTCATCCGGACGTTCTACGTCAGGCGCATCGTGCGCACCCCGGTCGTGCTCGTCCTCGCGTTCCTGACGCTGCAGGGGGTGCTGTACGTCGTCCTGTCGCGCGCGTTCGGCATCGCCGGCGTGGCGTGGGCGACGGCCGTGGCGGCCTGGCTGCAGCTCCTCGTCGCCGCCTGGCTCGTCGAGAGGCGCGAGGGCTTCGGCCTCGGCCGGTGGGCGTCGGGGGCCTTGAAGGTGTGGCTCGCGGCCGGCTTGGCTACGGGCGCGGCCGCCTTGGCCCTCGCCGTTCTACCTATCGGCGCCGGCTGGTGGAGCCAGGTCGGGCGCCTGGCCGTGGGGGGCGGGGTGCTGATGGCGGTCTTCGCGGCGGCCGGCGCCCTCCTTGGGCTGCCTGAACTAGCCGCGGTGCTCAGGCGGTTACGCCCGTCGGGTCGCTAGACGCGCTTGAAGACTCAGACGCGCTTGAAGACCTATATGCGCTTGAGGACTCAGACGCGCTTGAATACCAAGCAGGCGTTCTGGCCGCCGAAGGCGAAGTTGGTGGAGATGGCCACGTCGACCCGCTTCTCGCGCGCGCCCTCGGGGATGTAGTCGAGGTCGAGGACGGGGTCGGGGTCGATGTAGTTGCGCGTCGGGGGCAGGACGCCGTAGTGGATGGCCTGCACCGTCGCGATCCCCTCGATGCCGCCGGCCGCCCCCAGGGTGTGCCCCGTCATCGACTTGGTCGAGGAGACGGGTGGCACCGGGCCGTGGCCCTCCCAGACGGCCTTGAAGGCGAGCGTCTCGTTGAGGTCGTTCGCTTCCGTGCTAGTGCCGTGGGCGTTGATGTAACCGACCTGATCTGGGGTGATCTTGGCGTCCTTGAGCGCGCGCCTGATGGCCGCGATGGCGCCCGTGCCGCCCGGCGCCGGCGCCGTGATGTGATGCGCGTCGGCGCTCGTGCCGTACCCGACGATCTCGGCGTAGATGCGGGCGCCGCGCTTGACGGCGCGCTCGTACTCTTCCAGGATCAGGATGCCAGCGCCCTCGCCGGCCACGAAGCCGTCGCGGCTGGCGGTGAAGGGCCGGCTGGCCGTCTCAGGGCTGTCGTTGCGGGTGGACAGGGCCTTCATGACGGCGAAGCCGCCGATCCCCATGGGGGTGACGGGCGCCTCGGAGCCGCCCGCGAAGACGATGTCGGCCTCCCCGCGCTGGATCATGCGGTAGCCGTCGCCGATGTTGCCCGAGCCGGTGGCGCAGGCCGTTACGACGCTCGAGCTCGGCCCCGTGAGGCCGAAACGCATGGCGACGTGCCCGCTGGCCATGTTGGCGATGAGCATGGGGATGAAGAAGGGGCTGATGCGCATGGGGGAGCGCTCGAACCGGGTCTTGGACTGCTCCTCCCACGTGGCGAGGCCGCCGATGCCGGAGCCGACGCACGTGCCCGTATGCTCGCCCGCTACCTCTTCGGCGCTCAGGCCGGAGTCTGCCAAGGCGAGATCCGCCCCGATGAGCGCGAACTGCACGAAGCGGTCGAGGCGCCTGGCCTCCTTGGGCTCCAGGTAGGCGGCCACGTCGACGTCGACCTCGCCAGCGAAACGCACGGAGAGGTCGCTGGCATCGAACAGGGTGATGGGTCTGATACCGTTCTTGGCCACGTGCTGGGCCGCCAGGAACTCGGCGGCGCCTACGCCGATCGGCGTTACGGGCCCGACACCGGTGATAACGACTCGTCTCATGGTCGTCCTAAGTTAACGGTTGCAACGGCGAGCGAGCGTGACGCACGGTGCGCCGTCGACCGTGCTGCGACCGTGGCCCCGCGCGTGAGCGGTCAAGCTCGAGCCGGGGCCGGTCCTCACTGCTTGTCTGCGATGAAGCGGACGGCGTCCCCGACCGTGCGGATGCCCTCGGCTTCCTCGTCGGAGATCTCGACCCCGAACTCGTCCTCGAGGCCCATGATCAGCTCGACGACGTCGAGGGAGTCGGCGCCCAGGTCGTCCATGAAGCGGGACTCCTCGGTGACGTCGCTCGGGTCGGCGTCAAGCTTGTCAGCGACCACGTCCTTGATCTTCTCCAGTATCTCGTGCTCGTCCACGACTTTCCCTCCTTGGCAACTGTTCGTGCCGTGCTCATGTAGTGCTGGTCTTGCGAGACTGTAGCACGGGTAATTGCCGTGCCAACACCGCGGTTGCGCCCTCGTGAACGGTGGGCTCGCGCCCCACCGGCCACGCGGCCCTTGCGATGCTAGTGCATGACCATCCCACCGTCAACCACCAGCGTCTGGCCGTTGACGTAGCCCGCCTCGGGGCTCGCGAGGAACGCGACCGCTTCGGCCACGTCCCGAGGCGTTCCGAAGCGGCCTACGGGTATCTCCCTCAGGTAGGCGTCCTTGACGTCCGGTGGCAGCGCCGCCGTCATGTCCGACTCGATGAAGCCCGGCGCCACCGCGTTGACCGTGACGCCCTTGGCGGCGTACTCGCGCGCCAGGGCCTTCGTGAGCCCGATGAGGCCGGCCTTGGCGGCCACGTAGTTCGCCTGGCCGACGTTGCCGCGCAGGCCGACGACCGAGGAGACGTTCACCACGCGACCGTAGCCGGCGCGCAGCATGCCCCGCAGCGCGCCCCGCGCCAGGTAGAAAGCCGAGGACAGGTTGGTGTTCAGCACGTTCTGCCAGTCCTCGTCCTTCATGCGCAGCGCGAGGGTGTCGCGCGTCACGCCGGCGTTGTTGACGAGCACGTCCAGCGCGCCGAAGCGCTCCGTGACGCGCTTGATGAGGTCCTGGCACTGCGCCGCGTCTGAGACGTCCGCCCCGAACGCCTCCGCTTCCGAGCCCATGGCGCGGATGGCGTCCGCCACGGCCTCGGCAGGGCCGGCGGAGCTGACGTAATGCACCGCCACGGCGTAGCCGCGGCGCCCAAACGCCTCCGCGATGGCCTTGCCCAGTCCGCGGCTCGAGCCGGTGACGAGCGCTACGCGCTTGCGTTCTTGGTCCACGAGACCTCCTAGGAAGTTGACCTTATGGTGCCCGGTGTGGGCGACCCGCTACGGCCGGCCCGCTATGGGCGACCCGAGGCGGGCGACCCGGGGCGGGCGATCAGGCGCGCGGATCCGCATCAGGCGGCCCGGCATGGCCTTGGCCACGCGTGAGCCATTATGCGAGAGCGGCCGCGAGGCTGGTGGGGTCGGTCACGGCCACGCCGCTCGCGTCTGGCAGGATGCGCCCGAGCAGTCCGACCAGCACGTTGCCGGAACCGAACTCGATGTAGCGGCTCGCCCCGAGCGAGGCGAGCTTCTCAACGCACTCGACCCACCGCACGGGCGCCGTCACCTGTTCGGTGAGGAGCCGGGCGGCCTGCGAAGCCCCAGCGAGAGGTTCGGCGGTCACGTTGCACACGACGGTGAGGCCGGGCTCGCGGAAGGTCAACCCGGCCAGGTCCGGCGCTAGGCGCGCTGCGGCGGGCTCCATGAGCGGAGAGTGGAAGGGCGCGCTGACCTTCAGCGGGATGGCGCGGCCGCCCCTGGCCTTGAGGGCCGCCGTCGCCTTCTCGACCCCGGAGGCGGTGCCGGAGATGACCGTCTGACCGGGCGCGTTCAGGTTGGCGACCGCCACCAGGTCGGTCGGACCGGCCGCGGCGACCTCGGCGAGCACCTCGCGGATGACCCCCTCGTCCAGCTTCAGGATGGCGGCCATGGCGCCGGCGCCGGCCGGCACCGCGTCTTGCATGTACTGCCCGCGCTTGCGCACGGTGCGCACGGCGTCCGCCACGCTCAGCGTGCCGGACGCGACGTGGGCCGTGTACTCGCCTAGCGAGTGGCCGGCCGCCAGGCGCGGGGCGACCCCGCCCGCCTCGAGGTAGGCGGCGAACGCGGCGGCGCCCGCCGCCACCAGCGCGGGCTGCTGGTTCGCTGTCAGTTGCAACTCGTCGGCGGGGCCTTCCCACATGAGCGCGAGCAGGCCGGGCAGGGCCGCCTCCGCCTCGTCGAGCACGCGCTTGGCGGCCGGGGAGGCCTCGTAGAGCTCCCGAGCCATGCCCACGGCCTGGGAGCCCTGGCCGGGGAAGAGGGCGGCGACGACGCCAGGTACGCCGCTCACGCCGGCCCCCAGGTGAGGACAGCCGACGCCCACGTGAGGCCGGCGCCGAACGAGACGAGGAGCAGGTTGTCGCCCACGTTGATCCTGCCGGTGTCGAGCGCGTGCGCGAGGGCGAGCGGGATGCTGGCGGTGGAGTTGTTGCCGTACTCGTCGACGGTGACGACGACGCGCTCCTTGGGAAGGGCGAGGCGCTCGCGCGCCGCCTCGATGATGCGCAGGTTCGCTTGGTGGGGGACGAAGAGGGAGATGTCGTCCACCGCCAAACCGGCCTTCTCGACCGCCTCGAGGGTGGCCGTGTTCATGACCCTGACGGCGAACTTGTAGACCTCGCGGCCGTTCATGTAGAGCGAGTCGGAGAGCCGCGCGCCGCTCGGCAGGCACACGCCGACGGAACGCTTGTGGAGGTGATCGGCGCCGGAGCCGTCGGCGCCAAGCACCACGCCTTTCACGCCGTACGGCTCCGGCACTGCCGCGATTATGGCGGCGCCGCCGCCGTCGCCGAACAGCACCGCCGTCGAACGGTCGCCCCAGTCGACGATCTTGGTCAGCGCTTCCGCGCCGATGGCGAGCACGCGCTTGCACTGCCCCGACTCCACGAGGCTCTTGGCGATGCCGACCGCGTACAGCCAGCCCGGGCAGGCCGCGAGGAGGTCGAACGCGCCGGCCCTGAGCCGGAACTTCTCCTGGACGAGGGCGGCGGTGGCGGGGAAGAGGGCGTCTGGCGTGTTAGTGGCCAGGATGACCATGTCGACGCCGTCCAGCGCGTGCTCGCCGTGCCGCGCCACCAGGTTCTCGACGGCGCGGAAGGCCAGGTCGGAAGTGAACTCGTCGTCCGCCGCGATGTGCCTGCGCTTGATGCCCGTCCGGGTGGTGATCCACTCGTCGGACGTGTCCATGATCTTCTCGAGGTCGAAGTTCGTCACGACCTTGGACGGCGCGTAGGCGCCGAGGGCCGTGACACCGGCACGCGGTCTGGTCTCGCTCACGCCTACCTACGTTCCGTCGGCCGGCGCGCCGGTCCAGCCGCGCCGCCACAAGAGAAAGGACGGCCGGAGCCGTCCTGGCGCGGCCACGCTCGGCCGCCGTCGAGATTGCCGGCCGCCAGCCGTCCTGCCAGCGGCCGTAAGTGCCTCAAGCTTCCGCGACCACCTGGCGGCCGTCGTAGCTCCCGCACTCGGGGCACACGACATGCGGCGGCTTCATCGTCTTGCACTGTGGGCAAGCCACGAGGGTAGGCGCCGTCAGCGCGTGGTGCGAGCGGCGCGCGTCGCGGCTGGAGCGCGAGGTGCGCTTCTTGGGTACTGGGTGCTTAGCCATCTGGTCCTGCTCCTTATAAGTGGCGCTCGCCGTGAGCGGCGAGTGACGCTCGAGTGTAGTGTCCCGACCGCTTCGGTGCGGGTCAGGCGGAGATGTCCACGTCCTTGAGGGCGGCGAACGGGGACTCTGTCACTGTACCGACATGCTTGTGCTCCTGCGCCAACTCGGGGTGCTCGTTGAGGTTGACGCCGTCCTCGCTCAGCCCGAGGCAGTCCGGTCGGCAGAGCGCCGTTATGGGCAGCTCGATGGCCACCAGCTCCGTGAGGAACGCGCTGAAATCGACCTGCGGACCGCCGAAGATCAGCAGCTCGTCGTCGCCCTCCTCGCCGTCCTCGTCGAGCATGAGGGGCAACTCGGAAGGCCGGTAGGCCATGGGGTAGACGAAGGACGTCTTCACCGGCGTGTCGACGTCGACGAGGCACCGGCGGCACTCCATGACGACCGTGCCCTCGACTGAGCCCTCGAGCACGAAGTCGTCGTCGCCCCCGGCGTTGATGACCGTCAGTCGCCACTTCAGCGGCCCCTTCAGCCTCAGCCCGTCGGCCTCGAGCAACTCGTGCGCGGGCGTGAGGAGCCCTTCGCCGCTCACGTCGAGCGGCGCGCCCGGCGAGTGCTGCAAGAGTGAGGACAGGTTGAGCATGGCGGAACCGCTAGACTGCATCCCTTGAAAGTATAGGCTTGGGCCGGAGCGTGTCAAGTTCCGGCGTCCACTCAGTTGGTTTGTTACCGGGGCGGGTCCCGTTCGCTCGATGCTGGGTGTTACCGGAGGTTTGCGGTGGCATCGAGAGAGCGGAGACTTGCTGTGGCTGGAGAACGCGAGTACATGGCTGGCGCTCATGCGTGACCGACCGGGGGCGTTCAGGGTGGCGACTGGGCGCGATCACACGAAGGCTATGCGCGATCGATACCGAAGTAGCGGCTGGAGAAGAAGTAGCGCCTGGAGAAGTAGCGCCTGGAAACGTAGGGACGGCGGCTCCACGGTTGCCTGCTGGGAGCCTCAGTTTTCGTGTATAAGTCGCCACCAAATTTGCCGCAAAAATGGTGGCGAGCTAGTCAACTGAAGTGAGGGTGTGGTGCACCCCTCCAGGAGACCCCACCGCTGGCACGAACGACCATCGAGTCGACACTCCCGAGTCCCCCACGAAAGACTTATGCGTTGACGCGGGTATGGCGGAGCGGAGCCGGTTTCCGCCGGCCTCCACCACCGTTGCTCAACCGCCCGCCGCTAGCGCCTGGTCGAGGTCGGCGATCAGGTCGTTCACGTCCTCGATGCCGGCCGAATACCTCACGAGCGCCTCGGGGATGCCCATGGCGGCACGCTCCTGCTCCGTCAGCTCGACATGGCTGCCCGTGCGCGGCGGCGCGACGGTCGTCTCGACGGCCCCGAGGTTAGCGGCCCGGTGCGCGAAGCGGAGCCTCGGCAGGAACTCCTTCACCGCCTCGAAGCCGCCTTGGATCTGGAACGACAGCATGCCGCCGAAGGCGCGCATCTGGCGCCGCGCGACCTCGTGGTTGGGGTGACCGGGCAGGCCAGGGTAGAAGACGCGTTCGACCAGCGGGTGCGTGTCGAGAAAGCGCGCCACGGCCATGGCGTTGGAGCTCTGGCGCTCGACGCGCAGCGCCAGTGTCTTCATGCCACGCAGCAGGAGGTAGGCGGCGTCGGCATGGAGGGCCGCGCCGTTGACCTCCCGGTAGGCGAACACCTTGGCGACGAGCTCCTTGGCGCCGCAGAGCGCGCCCCCGAGGGCGTCGGCGTGGCCGCCCAGGTACTTGGTGGCGCTGTGGATGACGAGGTCGGCTCCCAGCGTCAGCGGGCTCTGGTTGATGGGCGTCGCGAACGTGTTGTCGACGACGACCGTGGCGCCCTGCGCCTTGGCGTGGCGCGCCAACAGTTCGATGTCGAGGATCTTGCAGGTCGGGTTCGTGGGCGTCTCGAGGTAGACGAGCCGGCAGCCGGCGTCGATGGCCGCGACGATGCCGGCTTGGTCGCCGGTATCGCACAGTGCGACCTCGATGCCGAAGCGCGGTAGGTAGTCGAGGAACAGCCGGTTGGTGCCGCCGTACGTGTCCTTGACGGAGACGACGCGGTCGCCAGGGGCCAGCAGAGAGAAGAGCGTGGCGCTGATCGCCGCCATGCCGGTGGAGAAGCTCATGGCCGCCTCGGCCCCTTCCAGCAGCCGGATCTTCTCCTCGAAGGCCCGCACAGTCGGGTTCGTGTTGCGGCTGTAGATGTGGCCTTCGGCTCTACCGAGCGCCACGTCGCGCCACACGTCGAGATCGTCGTAACCGAACGCGACGCTATGCACCACCGGGACCTGGGTAGCCCCCGCTATGCGCACGCCTTCCTCGCCGCCCCAGACCGCCTTGGTGGCGGCCCGCGGCTCGTTGTCTTGACTCACGCCCTGACCTCCTCGAGATCCGCCGCCCGCGGTTGCCGCCGGGCTGAGACCTTCTCGTCAGACTCTTCAGGCAGTGTAGGACAGCGGCGACCGCTCGGGTGCCGCCGTCCCTTGGGGCGTCACTCCGGCAGCACGGACAGCAAGTAGGCCTGCCGAGCCTCGACGTAGTCCTTGAGCGCGCCGACCGAGGCCTCGAACTGCTCGTAGCCGAACAGCGCGCGGGTGTCGGCGGCGAAGTCTGCGTCGATGTTGGCGTGCAGCTCCGTGACGATCGGGCCGAGGGTGCCCCAGTCGAGCCACTTCTCGGCGATGTCGCGGACGTACGCCAGGTAGCGCTCGCGTAGCTCCGGGACTGCGAGGAGGCGCGTGCGCAGCGGCTTGGTCGCATCGTTCACGTTGACGAGCGGATCGATGGTCGTAGCCGAGCCCGAGCCGCCGCGGCCGCCCGGCCCCCGCTCCCCGGCCCCGAGCGACTCGTTGAAGTCGTGGGGCATGACGTGGAACTTGCCGCCCTCGTCCAGGTAGATGTAGTAGTCGCTGGCCCGGCTGTAGAACGCGTCCGAGTTGGATAGCGCGACCTCGAGGGCGAAGAAGCGCAGGACGCCGTCGATGTCGAGGATGGGGTCGAGCGCCTCGACGAGGTTCTCCGTCGGCGTCTCGTTCAGCGTGCGGAACAGGTCGATCAGGGCCGCCCAGCTCTCCGGCTTGTCCTTGTTGTCGATCTCGTAGATGGACCGGTAGGTGTCGGGGTCGTCGCCGAGGTAGCGCATGCCGCCCTGCCCGTTCGGGCTGCCTGACACCTTCCAGCGCACGCCCCCAGTGTCGTCGAAGTAGTCGGCGAGGAAGTCCTTGTTGTACTGCTGCTGGTCCTGGTAGATCCCCCAGCTCTCGCCGTTCACGACCAGCCGCACGAGGCCGACCTTCGGAACGGCGATGTAGTCCTGCGCGATCATCGAGTAGATGACCGTGCGGAGCGAGCTCGGGTCGTTGGCGCCGTTGATGAGGTTGAGGGTGCGGTAACCGAGCAGGTTCTGGTCGTCGACTACCAGGTCGAGCTTGAGGCGCAGGGGCCGTTTGAGGCCGGCGGCCACCATCATGTAAGACGAGTTCCCGCGGAACCGCACCCCGACGTTCTCGTAAGTGACGCCGTCGACCTCGACGGTGCCGAGGAGGTGCACGTCGGTGTTGTAGAAGGCCTCCAGCTCCGCCTCCCAGTTCTCCTCGTCTAGTTCCAGGAAGATCGTGCGGATCGCCGTCGGGTCGTAAAGCGCGGCGGTCTCTGGGTAGGTAGTCACGTCGTCGGGCGTGAGCGACGGACCGGGGGTGCCCGCCACGGTCGTGCGCACCGTCCTCCCGATCGAGGCTAGGGCGGCCGCGCGCTCCGCGGCGTTCAGGACGCCGTTGCCGTCCTCGTCGAACTCGTCGACGAGCTCGTACTCCTGCTGGTTCGGTCCGAAGAAGCCGGCGCCCCCGCCCTGACCGCCCGGCGCGCCCGGCCCGCCGCCACGCGGCCCACCGAACTGGCCTTGGGCTTGTGCGCCGCCGAAGGGCGGCATGCCCCCCTGGGAGTCGGGCGGGAAGTCAGTCGGGAAGCCGGGCGGGAGATCGCCTGGGAAGCCCGCGGGGAAGTCATCAGGGAAGCCATCCGGAAAGCCCGGCGGGAAGTCGGTCGGCATGCCGTCGGCCGGCGGCCAGCCCGGGGGCGGCCAGTCGGGGGCCTGGTCGGGGGTCTGGCCGGTGGTCTGGTCGCTCGTTTGGTCGCTTGTCTGAGCGCCTGTTTGAGCCTGCTCCTGTGCGAACGCCGTGCCCCAAGGTCCCATGACGAGCGCGAAGGCCAGGGCGAGAAGTAGCGAGCTGACGCATTTACGCATGGTGGTCTCCTAGCGCCCGGCCTGCCCGGGTGGGGTCGTCCCCGTGAGCGTGCTCCGCGGGGGCGTAGTAGTGGACTTGCAGGAGGGCCGAGTCGTGCAGGAGGTCGACCTGCTTGACGGTCACGTGGCGTACGGGCAGGCCCGTGCGTGCCCTGAGGTCTTCGAGAAGGTCCTGCCGCCTGAGCGGCGAGCACAGGGCCGCGTTGTCGTACCGGACGGAGTGGGTCTCGGTGAACCGGAACCCCCACTCCTTCTCCAACACGAACAGGACCGCCACCAGGAAGCCGTTCGACAGGCCGAGCTGCCAGTAGGCGCCTTGGGTGGCGAGCACCGAGTTGAACACTGGCAGCGCCATGAGCACGAAGAGGTAGGTCATCTCGCGGATCGGGAGCTCGTCCGTCCGGTAGCGCAGGATCGAGAACAGGGCGAAGAGGCCGAAACCCACGCCGACGCCGATCTCGAGGCGCGTCAGGAGGCTCATCACGAAGTAGACGGTGACGTTGGACCCGAGGAAGGCGAAGACGTACTCCCGGTTGCCGCGGCCAGGGTAGTAGATGAACCGGGTGATGAGGACCGCGAACACGAGGTTGAGGAGCGCGCCTAGGACGAAGTTCGTCAGGTCGGGGCCCACGTTCATGCCTCCACTACCCAAGGGGCGACGGCGCGGATGGTCGGCAGCAGGCGGTTGCGCGGCAGCGA
This sequence comes from Deinococcaceae bacterium, assembly GCA_040255585.1. Lineage (GTDB taxonomy): Bacteria > Deinococcota > Deinococci > Deinococcales > Trueperaceae > JAAYYF01. Next base: position 13,423 of record JBDZVI010000006.1, on the reverse strand, counting down.
CGGGTCGAGCAGGCTCGCGAAGACGCAGTACTTGCTGAAGCCCTGCGGCCTGACCAGGCGCGCGCGGAGGGCCCGCAGGAACTCCGACCGGTTGTCCAGCCGCGCCTGCTTGATCTCGATGATCGCCGTGTCCGCCAGCGCGAGGTTCGCGCTGCCCGTGGAGAACGTGAGGTCGGTGTCGATGGTCACGCGTTCAGCACGCGCCCCGTGGACGAGGGTGAGGCGCCGATAGCCGTTCAGGAGCTTCGTCTCCAGGCGGTTGCCCGTGACACCTTCGCGAGCGGCCTCTGAGGCCAGGTCGGCGAGCACCAGGCCGGAGAGCTCCTCCGTCTCCGGCGCTCGGGCGGCGTCGCTCGTCTCGACCCGGCGCTTGACCGTGCGACCGTCGTTGAGCCGGTTCTTCACCTCCAGGAAGGAGAGGCCGCTGTTCAGGTACACGCGTGTGCGCACCTTGGCTCGCGGCGTCTTGCCGCGGTGATGGGCTCTGAGGAGGCCGAAGCCGGGCGTGTCGAAGTAGCGCGTGTGATAGGGCTGCCACACTTCGCCTTCCAGGGAGAGCGCGCGATACGACCCGCGCGCCGCTTCGAGGACGGCCACCAGTTCCGGCAGGTGGACTACGAACTTCCGGTCGACGCGGTTCATCAGGCTGGCTCCTTGCAGCTCCCTGAGGTCGATCCTGGGGAAGGAGTCCGCCGCCGCGCCGAGCCTCTCTATCTCGTCTGCTCTCGCTGTCATGCCTCGGATGCTAGGCAAGGACTGTTTCGGTTGCGTTTGGCGACCAGATCGCCGTCCTGCCTGCCGCCGTCTTGCCTACCGTCCGACCCGGTGCCGCCCCGCTCGGCGGCCGCTTCCGGCCCCGACCTCCAACCGGCACGGGGCGAAACGGAACCTGAACACGCCGGCGCTATGCTTCACGCACGATGTCACAAGCCCAAGCAGACACGGCGGTGCTCGCGGGGAGACGCGTGCTGATAGTCGAGGACGAGGAGAGCCTCGCCGACATCATCGAGCTCTACCTGCGTCAGGCCGGTTGCAGCACCGAGAAGGCCCGCGACGGGCTGCGGGCCCTCGACTATCACGACAGGTGGCGGCCCGATCTGCTCATCCTCGACCTGGGGCTGCCGCTGCTGGACGGGCTCGAGGTGCTGCGGCGCATCAGGGAGAAGGACACGACGCCCGTCCTCATCCTCACGGCCCGGGCAGAGGAGGCCGACGAGATCGCCGGCCTGCACCTGGGTGGCGACGACTACCTCGTGAAGCCCGTCAGCGCCAGGCGGCTCTTGAGCCGCGTGGCGGCGCTCATGCGGCGGGCGTACCTGGCCGAGGGGCGGTCGGCCATCCACGTCGGCGCGGTCGAGATCGACTCGTACTCGCACCGCGTCACCGTCGGCGGCTCCGCCGTGGACCTGACGCCGACCGAGTACCGCCTCCTGGAGCACCTCGCCGCCACGCCGGACAGGGTCATCTCGCGCGCCGAGCTCATCGAGCACGCCATGCCCGAGAGCGACGCGCTCGAGCGCGCCGTCGACATCCACCTGACGCACCTGCGCAGGAAGCTGCGCGAGGCCGGCGCAGGCGAGCCGATCAGGACCGTCCGCGGAGTTGGCTACAGCCTAGGGGCTGACGGCGGATGAACAGGCTCGTCTGGCGAACGGCGCTGGCCATGCTCGTCGTCGTCGCCCTGGCCATCTCGATCGTGCCGCTCGCCCAACGCGTGGCCGACTGGCGCACGCTGTCGAGCCTGCCCGACGACTTCAAGGGCAGGGTCCAGAAGGAGATGGGCCCGCCGCATCCGCCCCCGGCGTACGGCGAAGCCGCCGGCCCCGATGATCCCAACTTCTTCCAGGAGGAGAGCCGCCGGCTCTTCGACTTCCTCGCGCAGCAGCGGCGGGCCCGTAACGAGGCCGTAGTGGTCGGGCTGCTCCTCGCCGTGGGGGTGGCGGGGCTCCTGGCCCTCTGGCTGTCGCGGAGCCTCGTGAGGCCCATCGAGGCCGTGTCCGGCACGGTCAAGAAGCTCGCCACCGGCGACTGGAGCGTCCGGATCGTCGAGCCGTCCGGCCGGTGGCCGGAAGAGGCGCGAGAGCTGGCTACTGACTTCAACAGCCTCGCCGAGGCCCTGGAGCGCTACGAGGGCGGTCGGCAGGCCATGCTGGCCGACACCGCTCACGAGTTGCGCAACCCGCTCGCGGCCATGCAGCTCCGGCTGGAAGCGATCAGCGACGGCATCGTGCCCGCCTCCAAGGAGGAGCTCGCCGTGCTGCAGAACCACGTGGCCCTGCTAACGCGGCTGGTCCAGGACCTGCGGACGCTCTCGCTGGCCGAGAGCCACCACCTCCAACTCGAGCCGCAGGACCTCGACGTTGGCGACCTCGCCAGAGACGTCATCGCCATGCTGCGCCCCATGGCCGCCAAGCATGGGGTCGAGCTGGTCGCCGAGGTCGAGCCGGTCGCCGTGCGGGCCGACCCCTCGCGGCTCCAGCAGGTCGTCATGAACCTGCTCGACAACGCCATCGCCGTCAGCCCCGATGGCGGCGTGGTGACCGTGCGCGTCGCCCGCGAGGATGGGTCCGTGAGGCTGAGCGTCGCCGATCAGGGGCCGGGCATCAGGCAAGACGAGCTCGACATAGTGTTCGACCGCTTCGTGCAGGGGCACCGGCAGGACACACGCCGCGGCAGCGGGCTCGGGCTCGCCATCGTGAAGGCGATTACGACGCTGCACGGCGGTACTGTCACGGCGAGCAGCAGCGGGGTGCCGGGCGAGGGGGCGGTCCTCAGCGTCACGCTGCCGGCTAGCGGCTAGCGGCTAATGGCCAGAGGCTAATGGCTAGCGCGGCTCCGGCCGGCGGGGAGAGCGGCCCCGACCGGGCAGCGCGGCGACCGGCGGGCGCCTACCCACCGGGTATGCTCCATAGCCGGTATGTTCCTCGTCGTCCCCTGTATCGACATCCAGCAAGGCCGCGCGGTGCGGCTCTTCGAGGGTGACCCCGGTCGCGAGACCGTCTACTTCGCCGACCCTCTCGAGGCTGCCAGGAAGTGGGACTCGCTCGGCGCGGAGTGGTTGCATGTGGTCGACCTCGACGCCACCCTCGGCCAGGGCCAGAACGCTGAGGCCGTCGCCCGGCTAGCGGCGGCGGTCGGGGCCAGGGTCGAGCTCGGCGGTGGCGTCAGGAGCGTGGAGGCCGGTCGCAGGTGGCTCGAAGTGCTCGATCGGGTGGTGCTCGGCACGGTCGCCATCACCGCTCCGGGCGTGGTGAGCGCCCTGCTCGAGGAGTTCGGGCCGGAGCGCGTATGCGTCTCGATAGACGCGCGCGGCGGCCGGGTCGCCGTGCGCGGCTGGGCGGAGACCACCGAGATTGACGCCGTGGAGCTGGCCGGCCGCGTCGCGGCCCAAGGCGTCACGCACGTCATCTATACGGACATCTCGCGCGACGGCACCATGCGCGGCGTGGACGAGGAGCCCGTTGCGCGCATGCGCGACGCTTTCGCCGGCACGCTCGTGGCGGGCGGCGGGGTGGCGACGGACGCCGACCTTGATACCTACGAGCGCCTCGGGTTGCAGGGGGCGATCGTGGGTCGCGCCCTGTACGAGGGGAGGATCCGCTATCCCAGAACTGCCTGAGGTCGAGACCGTGCGGCGCGAGCTGGCGCCCTGGCTGACCGGTAGGGAGGTCGTAGCCGTCGACCTGCTCGCTCCCGTCGGTCCCAAGTACGCCGGGCTCGAGCGCCTGGCCGGCAGACGCATCGAGGAAGTGAGGCGCCGCGGCAAGTTCCTCCTCATGCCCTTGAGCGGCGGGCTGGAGCTCGTGGCCCACCTCGGCATGACCGGGGTGATCGCCGATCACGCTCCCGACCAGCGCTCCTCCACCCACCTGCGCGTCAAGGTCCAACTCGCCGGCGGCGACCCCGGCACGCTCTACTTCATCGACCCGCGGCGCTTCGGGCGCTTCCTCGTCGTCGACGCCGGCCACTACCCGACCTTGCCCACGCTGGCCGCTCTCGGGCCGGAACCGCTGAGCGACGACTTCACGGCCTCGAGCCTCGCGGTCGCTTGCGCCCGCTCGCAGGCTCCGATCAAGACCTACCTCCTGAGCCAGCGGCCGGTGGCGGGGGTGGGCAACATCTACGCCGACGAGGCCCTCTGGCGCGCCGGCATCCACCCCCTCACGCCCGCGGCCGGCCTCGGCGCCGACCAGGTCGTGGCCCTGCACGCCGCCATCCGCGAGGTGCTCGCCGCGGCCGTCGCCGCCCAGGGCACGACCCTGTCCGACTACCGCACCGTGCATGGCGGAACGGGAGAGTACGCGCGGCAGCTCCTCGCCTACGGCCGTGCCGGGGAGGCGTGCCCCCGCTGCGGGACCCAGATGGAGCGCTCCGTCGTGGGCCAGCGGGGCACCACCCACTGCCCCGTGTGCCAGCCCGAGCCGGCTGGACGCCCTCGCGGCGGGCGGGCCGGCGCGTGAGGCGCCACAGCACCGAGATCCAGGTAAGGTTCGCCGACACCGACGCCCTCGGCCACATCAACAACGCCGTCTACGCCACGTACGCCGAACTAGGGCGGGTCGAGTTCATGCGCGGGCTCGGCGTGAAGCCGGGCGGCTTCATCCTCGCGCGCCTCGCGCTCGATTACCGGCGCCAGGTGCGGCTTGGGGAGCGCGTGACCGTGGAGACCTGGGTGGAGCGCATCGGCAACACCAGCCTGACGATGCGTCAGGTAGTGCTCGCCGGTGGTGAGGTCGCGGCGGAGGTGGAGGCGGTGGCCGTCACGTTCGACTACCAGACGAACCGGCCCGTCCGCGTGCCGCAGGAGATGCGGGAGCTGTTCGAGAGCTGGCAGGGGTAGGGCTCGTCGGGAACGGTCATGCCCGCGAGCGGCCGGGCCTGACGCGGCCACGCCGGCATGGGCATGGAACTGACGGGTGAGCGAGCATGGAGGACTTAGGTCCCTGGTCGGCCACCGCGGCCCGGCTTAGCCTGATGGCGAAGCGGTAGGGGCTCGAGGCACGTGCCAAGCGGGCCGAGGCCGGTGACCGAAGGGGTTCCTCACCCCGGGCCAGACGGCGGACGATGGTAGCGCCCGGGCTGAGAAGGCGCGGCCCCAAGCTCGAGTCCTGATAGACCGCTGGGGAGCTTCCGGGTCTACGTGGCATACGTGCCGCTCTTCGGAAGCAGTGCCGGGAAGGACCCGGCGCCACGGACCCGGAAGCCCGTTCTCGTTCCTCACGCAACAGTTAGGATACGCACGTGGGAGATGGTGGTCACTCCGGCCACAGGCGTGTGGTGGCCGTCACCGGAGCCTCCACCGGCATCGGCCGGGCCGTGGTTTCTCGCCTGCTCGAAAGCGGGTTCACGGTGTACGCGGGCGTGCGCCGTGAGGAAGACGGCGTGTCGTTGCGCAAGGAGGCGGATGAGCGCTTCGGCGACTCGGGAGCGCTGAGGATCCTCTACCTCGACGTAACGGACGAGGCCCAGGTCGCGGCCGCCGCCGAGCGGGTGAACGCCGAGCTCGACGGGGGCCACTTCCACGGTGTCGTCAACAACGCCGGGATAGCGGTGGCGGGTCCCATGGAGTTCCTGCCGCTCGAGGACCTCAGACGCCAGCTCGACGTGAACGTCGTCGGTCAGGTGGCCGTCGCGCAGGCGTTCCTCCCGCTCGTGCGCGAGCGGCCGGGACGGCTCGTGTTCGTGGGCTCCGTCTCCGGCCTCATCTCCTCGCGGCTCCTCGGCGCGTACGCGGCGTCGAAGTTCGCGCTGGAGGCCGTCGCCGACGCCTTCAGGCGCGAGCTCGCCCCCCACAAGGTCAAGGTGTCCGTCGTCGAGCCCGGCCGCATCGCCACGCCCATCTGGGAGAAGTCGCTCGGGGAGGGCCTCGCGCGCATGGACGAGATGGTGCCGAAGGCGCGCGAGTACTACGGTTGGCTCGTCAAGGACCTCGCGGCCGGGGCCGCCTTCGCCGCAAGGCACGGTACGCGCCCGGAGGCGGTGGCGCACGCCGTGTACCGAGCCCTGACGGAGCGCCGGATGCGGACCCGCTACTTCGTCGGCTCGGACGCGCACTTCATCAACGTCCTCAGGCGGGTGCTGTCCGACCCGATCCTCGATAGGGTCGTCAACTCCTCCGGTCGCTGACGGGCCGCCGTGGCGGCATGGCGGCTGGTCGCCGCAGGTGCTAACCTTCGCCATACGAACGCTTCGGCAGGGGCCTCGAGCGACTCCGGGCCAGCGCCTGCCGCCTAACTGGAGCCGCGCCAGCGCGGCGCTGCTTGCAAGTCGGAGGACTGATGCGTAGAACCATCGTTGCGTGCCTCGCCGCCGCCGTCTTCTCGGTCGCGGCCGCCCAGACGGACTGGACCTGCCCTGACGGCTTCGCTGGCCAGACCCTGAGCGTCTACAACTGGGCCACCTACGTGGCCGACGACACCATCTCCAACTTCGAGGCCGCCTGCGGCGTGCGCGTCATCTACGACACCTACGGCTCCGACGAGGACATGGTGGTGCGCCTGCGCCAGGGGAACCCCGGCTACGACATCGTCGTGCCGACCAACGCCAACGTCCCCACCATGATCCGGGAAGGGCTCCTGGAGAAGGTCGACCACAGCAAGCTCGCGAACCTCGGCAACCTCGACGCCACGTTCATGAACCTGCCGTTCGACCCGGGCAACGAGTACACGATCCCCTACCAGTGGGGCACGGTCGGCATCGGCTACAACGTCGACAAGGTGGGCGAGATCACCTCTTGGGCCGACCTGTTCGCCTACGACGGTCCGGTCGCGTGGCTGCAGGACACCACGGCCATGCTCGGCATGGGCCTGCTGATGGTCGGCAAGGACCCCAACAGCGAGAGCGCCGCCGACATCGACGAGGCTGCCCAGTTCCTCATCGACCACGGCAGCAACGTCATCTACATCGCCCAGGACGACGGCCAGGAGATCCTGGCCCGCGGCGAGGCCGACATCGTGGTCGAGTACTCTGGCGACATCTTCCAGATCATGGACGAGTGCGAGTGCGACACGTACGCCTACGTCATCCCCGAGGAGGGCACGAACTTCTGGGTAGACAGCCTCGCCATCCCCAAGGGCGCCCCCAACAAGGCCCTCGCCGAGGCCTTCATCGACTACGTCCTCTGGCCGCAGGTGGCCGCCGATATCTCGAACTACACGGCCTTCGGGACCCCCAACCTCGTGGCGCTCGAGGAGGGCCTCATCGACGAGGACCTTGCCGAGGACCCCGCCATCTACCCGAGCGACGAGACGAAGGCGCGCCTCTTCTTCGCCCAACAGTCCGAGGCGCGCGAGCCGCTCCTCAACGACGCCTGGGACATGGTCAAGATCTTCGTAGGACGCTGACCTCAGCGCCGAACCATGACGCCGGCGCCAGCTGTACAGATCCGCAACCTGGTCAAGGAGTTCATCGACCCTCGCACCAAGGCTTCCGTTAGGGCGGTGAACGACATCGACCTGGAGATCCGCGAGGGCGAGTTCTTCGCGATGCTCGGCCCGTCGGGCTGCGGCAAGACGACGACGCTCCGGGTCATCGCCGGCTTCGAGGAGCCCGACTCAGGCGAGTTGCTGATCAGCGGGCGCTCCATGCGGGGCATCCCGTCGTTCCACCGGCCCGTCAACACGGTCTTCCAGGACTACGCCCTCTTCCCGCACATGACCGTCCTCCAGAACGTCATGTTCGGCATGCGCATGGCGCGCGTGCCCGCCGCGGAGGCGCGCGCGCGGGCGGGCGAGGCGCTGGAGATGGTGCGCCTCCCCAACGTCGAGCGGCGCAAGCCCCTCCAGCTCTCCGGCGGCCAGCGTCAGCGGGTGGCGTTGGCCAGGGCGCTCGTCAACCGCCCGAGCGTGCTGCTGCTCGACGAGCCGCTCGGGGCCCTCGACCTCAAGCTCCGGCGCGCCATGCAGTTCGAGCTGAAGCGCCTGCAGCAGCAGGTCGGCATCACGTTCGTGTTCGTCACCCACGACCAGGAGGAGGCGCTCACCATGGCGGACCGCATCGCCGTCATGAACATGGGCGAGGTCCTGCAGGTCGGCCGACCGGAGGACATCTACGAGCGGCCTTCCGGGCGCTTCGTGGCCGACTTCATCGGCGAGACGAACTTCCTTCCCGGCGTGCTGGAGGCGAAGTCAGGCTCGGAGGGCAGCGTGAAGTTGAAAGACGGCACCGTGCTGCGTGGCGTTGTGCGCGACCAGGAGATCGTCGTCGGGGACGGCGTGGCTCTGGCGCTACGGCCCGAGAAGCTCATGGTCGAGAACGTCGGGGCCGACGCCCCGCCCGACCTGCGGCCGGGCCAATCCGCGCTCCCGGGCAGGGTCTCAGGCGCCACCTACCTCGGCACCGACGCCCGCTACCAGGTCGAGGTGGCGGGCGGGGTGACGGTCGTGGCGCGCGTGCAGAACCAACTGCACGGCTTCGACGGCATGCTCGCGGAGGGCACGCCCGTCCGCCTCAGCTGGGCGACCGAGCATGGCTCGGTGCTCGCCTGAGCGGGACGACTGACTGTCCACGGCTCGGAGCGCGCCCGAGCGGGCCTATGATGTTGGCACCATGTCGGTACCTACCCTAGACCTGAAGGGGTCGCCATTTGACTTCGGGCGGATTCACGGCGAGGCGTTCCGCTCCGCCATCCGCGCTTACGCGGCCGAGCGCGTCGCCCTCGCCGGCGGTGCGGCCTGGACAGGCCGCGAGCTGAGCCGGCGCGACGTCCTCGCGCTGGCGGATGCCTGCCTCGACGCGCACCGCGCCTACGCGCCCGACCTCGTGACCGAGCTGGAGGGCATGGCGAAGGCGACAGACCTCTCGCTCGCCGAGCTGGTCGTCGTCGGCGGCTTCACGGACTTCATCGACGCCGTGGCGGCCACGAGCGCCGGAGGCGGAGTTGGGCTGGAGACCGCGGCCGTCGACGACTGCACCGCGTTCCTCGTACCCGGCTCGCGCATGGCGGACGGAGCGGCGGCGTTCGGTCAGACGTGGGACATGCACGAGGACTCGACGGAGCATGTCGTGCTCCTTCGCGGCAGACCGAAGGACGCTCCGGATTTCCTGGCGTTCACGACCGCGGGGGCGCTCGCCATGATCGGCATGAACGAGGCCGGCCTCTCGGTGGGGATCAACAACCTGATGAGCGCCGACGGACGGCCGGGCGTCACGTGGCCGTTCGCCGTGCGCGAGATGCTCAAGGCCGAGGACCTCGCAGGAGCGCTCGCCGCCCTCGCGCGTGCCCCCCTGGCCGGCGGACACAACTACCTCGTTCTGGACGCCAGCGGCGCCGGCGCCAACGTGGAGGCGATGCCGACGGCCAGCCACGTGGTGCGCCTCGGCGAGTGGGCCGTGGCCCACACGAACCACAACCTTGACCCGAGCACCAAGGCCCTCGAGCGCCCGCGCGACGCCGGCTCGCAGGCCAGTTCCGAGGCGCGCCTGGCTGATGCCGACAGGCTCCTCGACCGCCACGAACTGACCGTGGAGGACCTGCAGGCCGTTACCAGGCACACGGGCACCATCTGCTACCGGGGCTCCGCGCCCAAGTTCGTCGGCACGTGCGGCGGCGTGGTCACGCGGCCGCGGACGCGCGAGCTGTGGGCCGTCAGGGGCCTGCCGAGCGAGGGCGCCTACGAACGCTTCGCGTTCGAGGCGACTTCGGCATGAGCGCGACGGAGGGCCAGCCGGCCGAGGGCTGGCAGTCGGGCGAGCGGCAGTCGGACAGGCGGCACTCGGAGGGCCGGCAGGCTGAAAGCCACCCGGCTGAAGGTCGGCGGTCCGAGCAGAAGCGCGAGCCCCACCGCAGGGTGCGGGTGCGCATCGCCCAGGCGGCGCCGGAGCACGCCGCGGCGCTCGAGGAGCTGCAGCGCGTGTGCTTCCCGAACCTGGGCGCGCAAGAACTCATGACGCGCGAGCACTTCCTGGAGCACCAGGAGCGCTTCCCTGAGGGTGAGTTCGTGGCGCTGGCGGCCGACGCCCCGGACGGCACGCCCCTGCCGGAGGAACGGGTCGTCGGGCTCGGGTCCGGCTTCCTCATCGACTTCGACCTGCAGCGCCCTGAGCACGTGTTCCACGACATCATCGCAGGCGGCACCTACGCCAACCATGACCCAGACGGCGCTTGGTACTACGGCGCTGACATCAGCGTTCACCCCGACTACCGCGGGCTCGGCCTTGGTAGGGCCCTGTACGACGCCCGCAAGGAGCTCGTGAGGCGGCTTGGCCGTAAAGGGATCGTGGCGGGCGGGCAGTTGCCCGGTTATCCCCGCCACCGCGAGCGGCTCACCGTCGCCGAGTACGTCGAGAAGGTCGTGGCCGGCGAGATCGCCGACGCTACCCTCACGTTCCAGCTCGCCAACGGTTTCGAGGTCTACGGCCTGATCCACGGCTACATCGAGGACGCCTACACGGACGACTGGGCTAGCTTCATCGTCTGGTTCAACCCCGACCTGCACTTCCCCGCGTTCGAGGAGTAGCTGACCAAGCGACCGCGGACCTGAGCGCGGGTCGGTGTTCTCCTAGATCTCTAAGGAGTAGACGGACATGACGAACGAACGGCCGGCCGCCATGCCGCCGGCGGGCCACATCGCTGCCCCGCCGCACCTCGATGACCTCGCGGAGGCGGCCGCGGTCGTGGCCGCTTACGAGCTGGCGCACGAGGGGGTCGCCCATACCACCGCCGAGACGCTGGCAGGGGACTGGGCGGGGGCCGACCTTGACGCGAACTCGCTCATGGTGCGGGGCCCCGGCGGGAAGGCGGTCGCGCTGCTCGACACGGTGCCGAGCCGCGCCGAGCTTCTGCTCACGTACGCGTTCGTGGCGCCGGGGGCCGCGGAGTCGGATGCGCTGAGCGCTTACCTGGCCGCGGCCGCGGAGGAGCGGGCGGTGCGCCTGTCCGGTGGCGGCCGCGTGACGGTCCGCAACTACCTGCCGGTCGGCGACCAAGCGTTGGCGGCGAGCCTGGCGGAACGCGGCTACGAGAACGTCCGCTCCATCTACCGCATGGAGACCGAACTGTCCGCGCCACCCGCGGCGCCGGCCTGGCCGGATGGGGTGAGCGTGCGCGACTACCGCGGCGGCGAAGATGAGCCGGCGGCCTACGAGGCCTTCGAGCTCGGCTCCGTCGGCATGTGGGGCCGGCCGGGCAACACGTTCGAGCAGTGGTCGGCGCACGTGAGCGGTCTGCGGAGCGAGATGCGCTTGGCGCTGGCGGGCGGGGAGATCGTGGGCATGAGCATCACGCGCGTGCCGCGCGCGGCCGGCGGCTCGGGGCACGTGCAGAGCCTGCGCGTCGTGCCCGAATGGCGCCGCCGGGGGCTTGGGGCCGCTCTCCTCGCCGACGCGTTCCAGACCTGTTACGCGCTCGGGAAGCGCCGGGTGGCCCTGACGGTCGACGCCGCTTCCAGCACCGGCGCGCCCGAGCTGTACCTCCGGGCCGGTATGCGGGTGACGCAGCGCTACCTCGTCTTCGAGAAGGCGCTCTAGCTGGGAGCGCCGGGTCGCGGCCCGCATGTCTCGTTCTTGACGCGCGTGGACCGATCATGGGGCACGCGCGATGACCTGAACGGTGAATCTGTGGGTGCCACGTTCGGTTGCCATGCACCCGACCGTCCTCGTCGACCGGAGTTGATTGCCGAACTCGGTCGGGCGCTTACAACGGACCCGGGTGGACGCTCTGCTCGCCAGACACTGCCAAGTCGACCGAAGGTTAACCACTAAGCTCAGCTGGGGCACACAGCATGCGGAAGCGACTGCCTGCCCCCGGCGCGCGCTACGGTCACCGGCGACCTCTTGGGCGCTTGACGGAGGAGTGTGACGCCCCTACACTGTGCTCAACGTTGGTAAAACGTTTAACCACATAGCTCGACGAGTGACCGGGAGGGGCGCCGATGGCCAGTATGCGAGACGTAGCGGAAGCCGCAGGCGTGTCCGTCGCAACGGTCTCGCACGTGCTGCGTGGCACCAAGCGGGTCACGCCGGCGGTCGGCGCGCGCGTCAGGGCCGCCGCCGCGGCGCTCGGCTACGTCCCCAACGGCCAGGCGAGCGCGCTTCGCACTGGTCGGACGGGCGTGCTCGGGGTGGCGCTGCCCGACCTTACCAACCCGTTCGTAGCGGCGCTGCTCCATGCCGTCGAATCCGCGGCGCGCGCGGCTGGCTTCCTGGTCATGGTCCACGACACGGAGAACGACAGAGCCCTTGAGCAGGCCGCGCTCGGTCGGCTGACGGCGCTCCGAGTCGACGGGATCGTCTGGGTGCCGGCGCACGACCAGGGAGGGCTCAGCCCTGTGCGCACCGCTAGGCGCGCCGGGGCCGGCGCGGCGCGGCGCGAGCTGTCGCTGCCCGACGTCCCTCTGGTCACGATCGATCAGCCGGTCGCGGACCGCGACGCCGTGTTCTCCGACCATGTCTCGGGCGGCACGTTGGCGGCCGCCCATCTCAAGGGACTCGGCGTGCGCCGCGTGGCCTTGCTGCACGGGGCCTCGGACGTCACGAGCGCCAGAGCGCGTCGTCGAGGCTTCCTTGCCGAGTGGGACCCCCTCACGCCCGTATGGGAGGCCCAGAGCGGCTTCGGCCCCGAGCTGCCAGGCGCGGTCGTCAGGCGCCTGCGCGGCGGCGGGTTCGACGCGGTGGCCTGCGCCAACGACGCCGTCGCCGTCGGCGTCATGCGCGTGCTCGAGCGCGATGGGGTCAGGGTGCCGCACGACGTCTCGGTGGTCGGCTTCGACGACGTTCCGCTGGCGGCTCTGGTGAGTCCGGCTTTGACGACCGTGCGCCAGCCGCTGGCGGCGATGGGTGCCGCCGCGGTGCGCCTGCTCGTCGAGCGGATGTCGGACCGCGCCCGCGCAGCTCGGCAGGTCGTGCTGCCCGTCGAGCTCGTCGTGCGCGGCTCCACGGCCGCCAAGGGGGGAGCCACGGATGTCGGCAAGGCGACCGGCAAAGAGCCGATCGGTCAGCGCGCCCAGACCCGGACTGAGGAGAGGGCGCGAGGCGTATGACCGAGCCCGGCTCGGGCGGCACCATCGTCGTGGTCGGCAGCGTGAACATGGACCTGGTGGTGCGCGTGGAGCGCCACCCTAGGCCGGGCGAGACCCTGCTCGGTTCCGATTATGCTACCCACCCGGGCGGTAAGGGCGCGAACCAGGCCGTGGCCGCCGCTCGGCTCGGCGGCGCCGTGCGGTTCGTGGGTAGCGTTGGCGCAGACCCGTTCGGCGGGCGGCTCGCGGCGGCCCTTGAGCATGACGGCGTGGACATCGCCGCCCTCGGTCGGAGTACCCGCCCGAGCGGCGTGGCGTTCATCCAGGTTGACGAGCACGGGCAGAACACCATCGTCGTCTCACCCGGAGCGAACCACGACTTGAGCGTTGCCGACCTGGGCGCAGGCGAGGCGGGCGCGTCGCTCGCAACCGCGACCGCGACCGTCCTCATGCTGCAGTTGGAGATC
>JBDZVI010000005.1:0-84348 GCA_040255585.1 Deinococcaceae bacterium | reverse complement strand
TGAAGTTCGCCAGGGTGTCGTCGATCTGGCGCACGCGCGCCTTGTGCTCCTGCGCAGCCGCCCTGCCGTCCATCGGTGGGGCCTCGGGCTCGTCCAGGAGGTCGATGGGCGGCAACGTGATCGGGATGGCGCCGATCTCGGGGAGGTGGGCGGCGTTGGCGCCCGGTTTGACAGGGGTGGCGGAACGGGCGGTCGCGGTGGAGTGTTCGGGCGCGCCTGCTCGCTTAGGCGCGCCCGAACCAGCAGGCGCGCCTGAACCGGCAGGCGCGGCCGGACCGTCCGAGTCGACCGGGCCGGCAGCCGAGGCGCCATCGATGACCCCCGCCGAGACCGCGCGCACCGGCAGACGCCTATGCCCCCGGCCTGGTTGCGGCTCCCGCTTGGCACCAGGCACCTCGCCCTCGTCTATGAGGACCTGCTCGATGCCCCGCTCGCGGGCGCCGTGCGCGCCACCCCTGGCGGGGCCGGAGTCGACCGCGCCACTGGTGGGCGGCGCGCCCGTCGCGTCAGGGGCGTCGTCCCAGCCGCCGAAGACGTCCGACTGCCTCCCCGGCGCGCTCCCGGCGGCGCTGGTCCCAGCGCCCGAAGCCGCGCCGCTCCCCCCACGCGCCGCGCTGTCGACGGCGGTCGCCGCCGCGTCTGCCGCCGCCGCGGCGCGGGCAGCTTCGGCCGCTGCGCGCTCCTGCTCGAGCCGCTCGACCTCAGCGCGCCTGACGACGGACTCGAACGCTTCCTGAACATGCCCGAGTTCGCCGAGGAGCTTGCGCCCCTTGCCTTCGAGCTCGGCACCGAGGGTCGCGTGGAAGTCGGCGAGGACGGCGGAGTCGGGATACTCCGCCAGCGCCTCGTGCAACTCACCCATGAACGGCCGCCACTCCTCGAAGAGCGCGGCGACCACGTCCATACCCTCCGCCTCCGACTCGATGGTGCGCAGGCTCGTGAGGCGCCGGTGGTGGGAGCGCTGGGCGTTCGCCAACTGACCCGGCGTCATCCCCTTCATGGCGCGGCGCTCCTGATCGCGCTCGCGCGCGAGGCGCTTGGCGCGCTCCAGCAGCGCCGTTGTCTCCAGCAGCAGGCTCTGCCGCAGTCTGTCGAGGGCGTCGGCCGCCCTGCCACGCTGGCGGACGCCGTCGCCGAGCAAGCGCTTGGTGTCGTTGACCCAGACCTCGAAGGTCGTGGTGCGCCCGCCGTCGCTGACCGGCGCCCGCGCGGCCTCGAACTCCAGCTGGGCTCCGAGCTCCTCGGCGCGGTCCTTGGCGAAGCCGGCGACGGCGCCCTGCCACGCGCTCAGGTCCGCTCGCACCTCGCGCAGCACCGGCTGGGTGGCGGCGGAGAGGCGCGCCTTACAGGCTTGGACGTCGTCCTTCCACCTGCCCACCTCGTTGCTGCCCGGGTAGAGCTCGGCGAGGGCATCTAGGTCGCGCATGAGGTCGGTCAGCCCACGCCGGACCTGCGCGACGTCCGCCTGGAAGCCCGCGCGGCGCTTGGCGGCGGTGCGGGCGTCGACGAGCCAGCGCCAGAGGCGCTTCAAGCCGCTCACGAGGCCACCGAGAGCCACGCGCAGCAAGCGCGTGGGAGGCCAGCCTGCGAGGAGGTCGATCCCGATGCTGCCCACGACGACGGCCGGCACGGCCGCGAGGGCTCCCCAGGCGCCACCGAGCCTTGAACGCAGCGCGGCACCCCATGCGCCGGCGGTCTCGGGCGCCGCGGCAGCGAGGACGCCCCACACGCCCGCCGCCGCGAGGAGGTAGCCGACGGTGGCGCGCGGCCACCACCGCGGGTTGCGACGCACGAGGAAGAGGGCGCCGAGGATAACCAACGGGACGGGCAGCGCGTAGGCCCCAAGCCCAAGGCGACCGGTGAGCGCGCCGCGCACGGTGCGCCCCAGCTCGCCTGACGGCAGGAGCGGGAGGAGCACCCCCGCGAGGAAGGCGCCGGCAGCCAGCATGATCAGCCCGACCGCCTCGAGATCGAGCCGGCTCGCCTCGACGCGCTTGCGTTCCCGTCGGGTGTTCTTCTTCACGCCGCCAGTGTACCGCCCTTGCCGCCGGGCCCAGACAGAGCTTTCCCACGCTTACGCGCGAGCCCGCCTGTTTCGCCAGGTAATGCGGCCGTAAGAGCCGGGGTGAGATGATCCATCCGATGACACAAGGCAAGCCTGGAACCGCTAGGTCCGCCCTCAAGTTGGGTCCCAGCGCCATGGCGCTGGTGTGGGCCTCGGTCCCCGTCTGTGTCTTCCTCGCCACCTACCCGCTCGGGGGCGTTGGACTCTGGCACGGCTTCCTACTCGCCATCCCCTTCATGGTGGCCACCTCGGGCTTCGGTTGGCGCGTCGGTCTCGCGCTCGCGCCTGTCGGGCTCGGGCTGCTCTGGCTACGTACGAGCCTCGACGGCACGGGGGCCACGCCTGCCGCTTACGCGCTGCTCCTCGCCGTCATGGCGTTGGCGGCGATCGCCGGCGACCGCTTCTACCAGGCGTGGCGCGGGGCGCAGCGTCAGGCGGGGCAGGCCGGCAACCGCGCCAAGCTCCTCCAAGAGGCCGCCGTCGACCTGAACCACGCGGCCGACGTCGACTCCCTGTTCGCATCGGCACCGCGGCTACTGTCGGACATCTTGTCGTTCGCGCACGCCTCCGTGTTCGTGCCGCACGGCAGCGCGCTCAGGGTCCATACGACCCTGCGATGGGGAGCCGAGCCGCACTTCGAGGTCCCGCTCGAAAGCGTCATGGGCAGGGCGTACGCGACCGGGCGGCCCCAGTATGTCGTCGACACCACGAGCGACCCGGATTACATCCCGGCGCCCGGCGCGGAACTGACGCGGAGCGAGTTCGCCTTGCCTGTGGTGGTCGACGGGAAGGTGCGCGCCGTGCTCAACCTGGAGCACCGCACCAAGGACGCCTTCTCGCCAGCCGACCATGCGACGCTCACGGCGTTCGTACGGATGATGGAGGAGGTCATCGCGCGCCTCGACGCCACCAGCGCCCTCAACGAGACGACGCGCGAGCAGCAGTTCATGGCGCGCCTCAACGAGCGCCTCCTCCTCGCCGAAGGGCTCATGGAGGCGGCCGACGTCGCGCTCGACGAGGTGCTGAGCTGGTTCGGTCTCGACCTCGGCGCGGTCCTTGAGATGCACCGCGCGCGGCTACGGCCGGTAGCCGCGCGGGGCGAGCCCCCACCCGTGCTGGCGCAACGTTTGCGCGACGGACTCGAGTTCGTTGGCGTGCTGCGGCACGCCTGGGAGACGCGGGAGATCGTCCTCGTGGACGACCTGGCGCAGGAGGGCGTCTGGACGACCACCACGGAAGCGCGGGCCCTGGCCGCCGTACCCATCGTCAACCCGAGCGGTCAGGTTCAGGCCCTCCTCGTCGTGGCGCGGTACCGGGAGCCGTTGCCGACGTGGAGCGACCGCGACCGCGCCCTGCTCTCGTCCATCTCCGCCCCGTTGGGCGCGGCGTTCAGCCGCATGACGCTCAACCGCCAACTGCTTGCCACCCTGGACGCCATCAGGCAGCTCCGGTCGGCAGCCGGCCCCGACGCGCTCTACCACCATGCCGCGCAGGCGGCGGTCGACTTGGTGCCGAACGCGGAGGCTGCCTCCATCCTGGTGCGCCACGGCGATCATTACTACTACGAGGCCGCCGTCGGTTACGACCTCGAGACGCTCCAGGCGCACGCCGGGCCGTTCACCTACGCCGAGCAACTCACCTGGTACCAGGGTTCGGACGAGGACTTCGATGCCGGTCGCGCCCGGGTCCTGCGTGGTCCGAGCATCGCCGCCGCCAGCCTGACCTCGCGCCGCACGCCCGTTGGCGTGGTGCCGGCGCGCATGTCCGAGATGCGCTGCCAACTCGCCGTGCCCATCGTCGACATGGGTCGCGTGGTCGCGCTCCTCAACCTCGACAACTTCTCGACAGAGGACGCCTTCAGCGGCGCCGCGCTGCGCGTGGCCGAGGCGTTCGCCCAACACATAACGGTCGTCGTACGCCAGGCGGAGGAGCTCGTCTTGCTCGAGCGCTCCGCCGTCACGGACGCGCTGACCGGCCTCGGCAACCGCGAGGGGTTCGAGCGCACGTTCAGGCAAGAACTCGCCAGGGCGCGCCGTCTGGAGCGCCACCTCTGCCTCATGCTCGTCGACCTGGACGACTTCAAACAGATCAACGACCGGTTCGGGCATGCCGAGGGCGACAAGGCGCTGGTGAGCGTCGCCAAGGCGCTCGCGGGCGCCGCCCGCGCCGGCGATCACGTGTTCCGTTGGGGAGGGGACGAGTTCGCCCTCCTGCTCCCTGAGAGCCACCCAGACGAGGCGCGGGCGGCGGCCGGACGCTTCAGAGACGTTCTGGCTGGACTAGAGGTGAACGGCGTCAGGCTGATGGCGAGCTTCGGCCTGGCCGACTACCCGATCGACGGGATCGACTGCGACGCCCTGATGAGCATCGCCGACCACCGCATGTACGCCGACAAACGCAAGAAGACCGGGGCAGGCAAGCCGCGTAAGACCGGCGCGCCCGCCAACCTCCCCGGCTGAGCGCCGCCGAGCTCCTGGCGCTCTCAGCGCTTCCGCCGGCGATTCGGCGGGGCCTTGCGCCCCTTCGTCGCCTTCGGCTCGGGTGCGTCGCCGACCGGTGGCCCGCTCGCGAACGCCGGGCGCGTTAGCAGGTAGTCGTCGGCGAGGACCTTGATGAGGGCGACCGTAGGCACGGCGAGCAGCGCCCCGAGGAGACCCATGAGCCCGATGCCGGCCATGATGGCCAGCATCACCGTGACGGGGTGCAGGTTCGTGTTCCTCGAGAGGATGAGGGGAGAGAGCACGTGCGCCTCGAGCTGGTTGGCCACCAAGAAGACGACCGCCGCCAGCACCGCGGCCAGGGGGCTGACGGTGAAGCCGAGCAGGATGGCCGGCGTCACGCCGAGGATCGGGCCGAGGTACGGCACGAGGTTGAAGACGGCGGCCAGGAAGCCGATAGCGGTGGCCAGCGGGATGCCGATCAGGCTCAGGCCCGCCCAGATCATCACGCCGAGCAGCATCGTGATGAGCAACTGACCGCGAAGGTAGCCTCCGACGGCCAGGTCGGCCTTGGCGCCGATGTCGCTCGCCAGCTCGCGGTAGCGCACGGGCACGAAGCGCCGGAAGTTCGCGATGAAGCGCGGGAAGTCGTAGAGGAAGTAGGCGCCGGCGAGGAAGACGAGGAAGACCTGGAAGGTCGTCGAGATGACGGCCGTCGCGCCGGTGAGGAGGAAGCCGGGGCCGCCGGTGACGAGGGACTCGAGGAGGCTGCGCAGACCGTCGACGAGCTGCTGGAAGAACGAGGCCACCTGCTCCCTCACCTGGATGCTGATCGCCCCGCTGTCGTCCGACACGCCCAGACGGTCGCTCAGGAAGGATGGCAGGCGATCGGAGATGCTCACCAGCCACTCCTGGAACTGCCCCGTCCACTGCGTGAGCCTCTCGATAGCCGTGGGCACCAGCTGGACGAACCGGCCCAGTTCCATGACGACCTGGCTGATGATGACGGACCCGAAGGCCATCACGAGCAGGAGCAGCGCGTAGGTCACGATGACCGCGAGGTTCCTCCTCAACCGCAGTCGCGTCAACCAGTCCACGACAGGGTTGAGGATGTAGGCGATCATGAAGCCGATGAGGCCGACCTGCAACGCGAAGGCGTAACCGTGTCTGAGGCGCCACAGCACGAGGACGAGGACGACGGTGAGCACGATGTAGCTCACCGCCCGCACCCAGACGTTCTGCCATACGGTCTCGAGCGCCGTCCGCTCGTGCTTGGCTTTGGCTCGCTGTTCGGGCTGCACCGCTCGCTCGACCTCCTGGCCCATCATGGTCCGACGAACAACGAGGCCGCCGCTATGCGAACAGCCTCAGCGTCCAGGCCGGCGCCGAAGAACTCGTCGGTCCCCGCCCCCGGCCACACCTCGAAGCGCAGGCGCGCCTGATCCGTCCGGCCGGCCACCGCGACGTCCGTGCCGGAGTTGCCGACGAAACCGATGACCTGGCCGCGGTAGACGTTCACGCCCGTCCGGATACCGTCGCGCACCGCCTGGAGGTGACCGTAGCGGAGCACCGTACCGTCGGACAGGCGCAGCCAGACCTGCCTGCCCCGCAACTGGTCGAGCTGGCCCTCGTCGGCGCCGCGCTCCGCGACGTCGGCCATCAGGACCTCCCAAGCGCGCGGGTCTATCTCCGTGTAGGCGACGTCGGCCCGCACGACCTGGCCGGCCTGGGCGGCGACGACCGGCGTGCCGGCGACGACGGGGACCCCGGCGTCCTGATCGAAGAAATCGAAGCCCTGGCTCACGCCGTGACGGTACGCGCGCGCCGCCCCGGGAAGGTGGTCGTCCTGCGCGGGCAGCCGCGCTCCGGGGATGGGGAACCAGAGCCCGGAAGCGAGGCCGGCTGTCGCAGTAGCGCCGGAGGCGCCGCCGGCGCCGGCCGTGGCGGCGCTAACGGTGGCGCCGGCATGGCCGGCTACCCCGGCGGCAGGCGGGCGCCCGGCAACGAGCAGTACGGTGACCACTAGCGCGTAGACGGCGATGGCGAACAGAACGTACCAGCCCGGCCTGACGCCGCGCAGCGACGATGGGACCAAGCGCTTCACGCTCATGGAGGCGAAGTTTAGCACGGCTCTTCTTACCGCCCAGGACGTTACTCCGGCACGCGCGAGAGGAGCAGGACCAGCGGGTGGTGACCGCCGTGAGCCACCTGCAACTCGCGCTCGACGCGCCACCACGGCTGGTCTCGGACCACCCCGCGCAGGAGCTTCAGCTCATGGCTCAGGACGCAGAGCGCGGCGCCTGGTTCGGCCAGCGCCGCCGCGGCTGCGAACACCTTCGGGTAGAGGGCCCGGTTGGCGGCATGCGCGCCGACGGCGTCGCCCCAAGGCACGTCGGCGGTGAAGACGTCGAACCGGCCCCTCGCCCCGAGCTCCTCGAGGAACCGCTGGTCCGTAAGGTCGCCGGCGAGGAGCTCGCACCGCTTGGCGACGCGCGCGGCCGCGGCGTTCGCTTCGGAACAGGCCACGGCCTCGCGGTCGATGTCGAAGCCGACCAGAACGCGTGCCGGGGCTCGCAGCGCCCTTTCTATGAGCAGGGTGCCCGAGCCGCACATCATGTTGAGGTAACGGTCCTGCGCCTGCGTGCCAGTCAGTTCGTTCATGACGGCGGCCACGGCGGCGTTGAGCCCGCCTGGCCTGTTGCAGACGCGCCAGGCCCGTGTCGAGCTCGGCCGCGGCGTCAACCTGACGAGGGCCTCCCAGCCGTTGCCGGACGGGTCGGGTCGCAGGCGCACGAGCAGCTCGCCGTCTTCCTGCAGCCACGGTAGGCCGGCGGCGGCGGCCAAGTCCTTCGCGAGGCGCGTCAGGGTCGGCGAGTCGGCCCCGGCGGCGGAAAGCCGCAGTCCGTCGTACCCGCCGCGCGCCGCGACGCCCTTGACGGCGGCGACCAACGCCCGGAAGTTCGCGTCGCCGAGGAGAGCCTTGGGGCGCGGCACGGGGAAGGTGATGGAGAGGTACGCGGCGCTGACGGTCCTGGCGCGCAACGCCTTGGGCAGGTCCGCGTCCTGCACAAGGCGGAACCCTCCTGGGAACTCGGCCAGACGTCTGGCGCCGAGGCGTTGGAGCTCGGCCCGCGCGACGACCTCGCTGCCAGCCGGCACTTCGACGAAGTAGCGAGATACCGGCACCCACACATGCTAGCAGGGCCGCCGGGCGACCCGAGCGTGGAGTCTCGGCTATAGTTACAGCGTGAAGCTCGTGGCGGCCGGCCCAGCCCAGCGCCCCGTCCGACGGCGTTCGTCACGCCAGGATCGGCTCGATTGGCTGACGGCCTATCTCTTCATCCTCCCCGCCACCTTGCTCATCGCCGTCTTCGGGCTCTTCCCGATCGGCTACTCCGTCTACATGAGCCTGTACAACTGGCGCATCCGCCAGGGCGACTTCGTCGGGCTGCGCAACTACGAGGCCACGCTTGGCGACTGGTGGGGCGCGCTCGCGTTCTTCGGCGGGATCGTGCTCATCATCGTGGCCCACTGGCTCTGGACGGACGCGTTCAAGGGCGACAGGGCCAGGGCGCCGCAGGCGGCAAGGATCGTGGGGGCTCTCGTGCTGCTCGGAGCCGGCGTGTTCATGGCCCTCGGCTGGCGCCTCATGATGGACGCGGGCAGCAAGGTGTACCTGAAGGGTCTCCAGCGCACGGTGTACTACGGCTTCGGCTCCGTGCCCATCCAGATAGCCCTCGCCCTCGTGCTCGCCACCCTCCTGTTCCAGCGCATACGCGGCCAGGAGTTCTTCCGCATGCTCTACTTCCTGCCGTACGTCACGCCCGCGGTGGCTGGCGCGGCGATCTTCCGCAGCCTGTTCAGCCCGCGCGAGGAGCGGCTGGCCAATCAGATCCTCGACTGGCTCGGCATCGCGCCGCAGCGCTGGCTGTTCGAGACGAAGCCCGTCACCCAGCTCATCTTCGGCAACCTCTTCCCCAACGCCGATTGGAGCGGCTTCTGGGCGGGCCCCTCGCTGGCGCTCATCACGATCATCATCTTCGGCATCTGGACCTTCGTCGGGTACAACGCCGTCATCTTCCTCGCCGGCCTCGGCGGCATCTCGAAGGAGCTCTACGACGCCGCGGCCATCGACGGCGCGAACCGCGCGCAGCAGTTCCGGTTCATCACCGTGCCGCTCCTCTCCCCCGTCACCTTCTACCTGACGGTGCTCGGCTTCATCGGCACGTTCCAAGCCTTCACGCACATCTACGTCATGCGGGAGCGGGCCACCCGGGACGCCGTCGACACGGCCAGCATCGTCATCTTCGACACGTTCTACAAGAACAACAACTTCAGCCTGGCGGCGGCCCAGTCGGTGATCCTGTTCGTGATCATCCTGCTGCTGACCCTGCTGCAGAACCGCATGTTCGGCAGGAGGGCCCTGGGTGGCTGAGCCGAGGGCACGTGGCAAGGGCGAGGCGGCGCCGACCGCCCAGGTGGTCGCGACCACCCAGGTGATCGGTGGCGTGGAGCGCGTGGTGCGCCCGAGCAACCTGAGGCAGCCCTACCATTTCGAGCTGGCTCACATACCCATCTACTTCCTGCTCATCGTCGGGGCCGTCATCAGCGTGACCCCGTTCTTCTACATGGTCTCCACGTCGCTGATGACGCTCGGCGAGACCATCAACCGCGTGCTCCTCCCCGCCTCGCCCCAGTGGGCCAACTACGAGGTCGCGTGGAGCGAGGCGAACTTCGCCCTCTACTTCCGCAACAGCGTCATCATCACGGCCCTGGTGATAGTAGGCGTGCTGGTCACGTGCACGCTGGCCGCCTACGCGTTCGCGCGCATCCGCTTCCCGGGGCGCGAGCTCATCTTCACGGTGTTGCTGGCCACGCTGATGATCCCGGGCACCGTCACGTTCATCCCCAACCTGCTCCTCGTGAGGGGCCAGATCCTCCCGTGGGGGTCGTGGTTGAACACCCTGCCAGCGCTGACCGTGCCGTTCATGGCGACCGCCTTCACCATCTTCCTGCTCAGGCAGTTCTTCGTCGGCATCCCCGGCGAGCTCTACGACGCCGCCCGGATCGACGGGGCTGGTCATCTGCGCTTCCTGACGTCCGTCGTCATCCCCATGAGCAAGCCCGTCATGATGACGGCGACGCTCCTCACGTTCGTCTCGAGCTGGAACGAGTTCCTGTGGCCGCTGCTCGTCACCACCACGCCGAAGTGGCGCCCGCTCGGGGTCGGCCTCTACACCTTCATCTCCGAGGCCGGGCCGGAGACGCAGCTCCTCATGGCAGGGACCGTCATCACCGTCATCCCGGTCCTCATCGTCTACTTCTTCACCCAGAGGCAGTTCACCGAGGGCATAGCGACCTCGGGCCTGAAAGGGTGAAGCTTACGTGACCATGACGTTGCCCCTATAGGGTGACTCGGCGCTGTCAGCGCGCTACGCTTAGGCGTAACTAGGGTGAGACGCCCTACTCGAAAGGAGTCGGTCATGAAGAGGATCACACCGTTGCTCGGTGCCGTGTTGGCCCTGGCGTTGGCGGTCCCCGCGTTCGCGCAGGATTGGGACAACGTCGACCCCAGCGGCCAGACCGTAACGTTCTGGCACCAGCACACCCGGGAGCGCGAGACAGCCCTCCAGGAGATCGTCGCGCAGTTCAACGCCACGAACCCGTACGGCATCACCGTCGTCGCCGAGTACCAGGGCGGCTACAACGACATCTATCAGAAGATGGTGGCGCTCCTCGGCACGTCGGACACGCCCAACATCGTCGTCGCCTATCAGAACCAGGCCGCCACGTACCAGCTCGTCGACGGCCTCGTCGACATGAACCCGCTCGTCGACTCCGCCAAGTGGGGCATCTCGGCCGAGGACCAGGCCGACTTCTTCCCCGGCTTCTGGAACTCCGACATCTTCCCGAGCTTCGGCGGCCAACGCCTCGGCATCGCCCCGAACCGTTCCATGGAAGTGCTGTACTACAACGCCGACTGGCTCAAGGAACTCAAGAGCGCCGGCCTGATCGACTTCGACGGCCCGCCCACCACCCCAGAGCAGTTCGAGGCCGCCGCGTGCGCCGCCTCCCAGACCGCGTTCTCCGGCGCCACCGCCTCCGGCACGCCGTTCGGCTTCGAGCTCTCCATCGACGCCAGCCGCTTCGCTTCCTTCACGTTCGCCTTCGGTGGCAACGTGTACGACGCGGCCGAGAACCGCTACACGCTCGACTCCGACGCCGCCGTCCAGGCCATGACCTGGATCCAGGGCCTGTTCGCCAAGGGGTGCGCCACGATGGTGAGCGAGGCGTACGGCGACCAGACCGACTTCGGCAACGGCCGCCTGCTCTTCGCCGTCTCCTCCAGCTCGGGCCTGCCGTTCTACCAGACGGCCGTCGATTCCGGCGCCCACTTCGACTGGAGCGTCGCCGCCATCCCGCACACCACGGCCGAGCCCGTCATGAACGTCTACGGCGCCAGCGTGAGCCTGCCCTCCGGGCACAGCGCCGAGTCCACCCTCGCGTCGTGGCTGTTCCTCAAGTACTACACGGACACGGAAGCCCAGACCGAGTGGGCCATCGCCAGCCAGTACTTCCCCGTCCGCCAGAGCGTGGCCGCCGGCCTCGGCGAGTTCTTTGACTCGCTGCCGCCCTTCAAGACGGCGTTCGAACTCCTGCCGTACGGCATCGCCGAGCCCAACGTGCCCGGCTACGACCCGGTGCGTGAGCGCATCAACTCCGCGATGGCGGATATCACCGACGGCGACGACGTCGCCAGCACCCTCCAGCTCCTCAACGGCGAGGCGAACCTGATCCTCGACGACCAACTCTCCCAGCTTCCGACGAACTGAGTCGGGTCCCGCCCTTCGGCGGCTCGGCATCAGTGTGGGCGGCGCGACGATCGCGCCGCCCACACTCTTTGGAGCGCACGCGTTGGAGCGCATGCGGCCCGGCGCGCACGCCGCGTGACGTAGCCTTGGCACGTGGTTACGCCGGCCCTCTACGTGCACGTCCCGTTCTGTCCGAGCATCTGCCCGTACTGCGACTTCCACAAGATGCTGCGCAACGAGGGGCTGGTGGCGCGTTACGTCGCGCGCCTCGAGGCCGAAGCCGCGGCGGTCTCGGCCGCCTTCCCGGGGAGCCCCGCCACCGTCTACCTGGGTGGCGGCACGCCGTCGCACCTGACGGACGCCGAGCTGACGCGCGTCTTCGCGGCCTTGCGCGACGGCTGGGGCGAGGCGACCGGCCGGGCCGAGACGACCCTCGAGGCCGACCCCCTCACGTTCGACGAGGGGCGCCTGACGACGTTCGACGCGCTCGGCGTCACACGCCTCTCCATCGGCCTGCAGTCCGCTGACGACGCCACGCTGCGCTTCCTCGGCCGCGTCCACGACGCCGCGGCCGGGCTTGCCGCCGCGCGGCTCGCCCTCGCGGAGGGTTTCCGCGTGAACGTCGACGTCATCATGGCGGTGCCTGGTCAGGACGTCGAGAGCGACCTGCGGCGCGTGGCCGACCTGGGAGCGCGCCACGTCAGCGTCTACAGCCTGACCGTGGAGCCGGGCACGCCGTTCGCGCGCCGCGGCGTGAGGGTCGACCCGGAGGCGGACGCGGACGCGTTCGAGCTGGCCGGCCAGGTCCTGGCCGAGTACGGCCTGCGGCGCTACGAGGTGAGCAACTTCGCCGCTCCGGGCGAGGAGTCGCTACACAACCTCACGTACTGGCGCGGCGAGCCGTACCTGGGCATCGGGCCGACCGCCAGCGCGTACCTGCCGGTAGGCGGCCCGTTCGGCGTCCGCTACAAGAACCCGACGATCAAGGCGTGGCTGGCCGGAGAACCGCCCGAAGTCGAGACGCTGAGCGCGGACGACTACCTCCTGGAGCGCCTCATGACGGGCCTGCGCACGCGCGAGGGCGTCGACGTCGAGGCGCTGGAGCGTAGGGTGGGCGCGACGCTCGCCACGGTCGCGCCGACGTGGTTGCACGACGTGACACGGCACGCCTTGCTCGAGCGGGTCGAAGGGCGCTTGCGGGCCACCCCGACGGGGCTCGAGCGGTTGGACGGAGTGCTACGGGCTTTCGTGGGCAGCAGGACTCCGATCGCCATCGATCAGGGCCCGTAGGGCCTAGGATCGACCGCCCCCGCCCGCTTGGCCACCCCCGCGTTCGCGGCCGTCCTCGCCTGCTCCAGGATCCTGACGAGAACGGACCCCGAGGCGAGATCGAGCGCCCCGGGCTCCCTGAGCTGCTCGAGCGCCAGCTCGAACCGCTTGAAGCCGCCCGCGGTCTTGACGAACGCCTCGAGGGCTTCCTCGACGCCCTCGCGCTCGTCTGGCCGCGACGCGATGTACGCCGCCGTGAGCCCCTGTTGGACGGACCGGAGGTCCATGACGAGGCCGACGAGCGCCACCTGCTCCCACTGACCGGAGCTCGGCAACGCCTCGATGGTCTCGCGCAGCCAGCCGAGCGAGAGCCGCTCGCCGAGCTGGTAGAAGCGTTGCGCGGCGTATCCGAGCGAGACGCCCGTCTCGGACGCGATGTCGACGATGCGCAGGCTGTCGGCCAGGTAGTCGAAGCCGGTGATCATCTCGGCGTCGGTCTCATCGAAGCCTTGCTCGACGAGGTCGGCAACGGCCGCCGCGCGGCGGTCGCGCTCCACCTCGGGTAGCTGCTCAGCGAGGGCGTCTCGGAGTTCACCGAGCGGCGGCTGGTAAGCGGTGACGGCCTCCTCGAAGCCGCCGTGGCCGACGTCGTTGAAGAGCATCCACCCGACGACGCTCTCGACGGCGGCGACGAACTGCTCGAGCGCGGTGTAGTAGGCCTCGGCAGGCACGTCGGCCGCCCTGGCGTCCAGATGGGCGCGGACCGCCTTGGCGTCGAGGAGTTCGAGCGCCAGCAAGGTGGCGCGCACGACCTCGATGGGCGTGACGCCGTTCTGCCGCATGGCCTTATGCACGAACGCGAGCCCGAGCTCGTCCACCAGGGTGTTGGTCAGGACGGTGGCGACGATCTCGCGGTGCAGCCTGTGGTTCGCCATAGCCTCGGGGAAGCGCTCGCGCAACGCGGGCGGGAAGTACTCGACGAGGTAGTGCTGCAGCCGAGGCTCGCTGGGCAGGTCGGTCTCGAGCAGTCGGCGGTAAAGGCCCATCTTCACGTAGGCGAGCATCACGGAGAGCTCGGGGCGCGTCAGCCCCTGGCCGGCCCTGCGGCGCTCTTCCAGTTGCCTGGCCGTCGGGAGCTTCTCGACGTGCGGGTTGAGGCCGGAGTTCTCGACGAGGTAGTCGAGGAGCGACGAGTAAAGCCCGAGGTCCTCCCTGCTGGCCCGCTGGGCGAGGCTGAGGGCGAGGGCCTGCGCGCGGTTGTGCGACAGGACGAGCTGCGCCACGTCGTCGGACATGGACTTCAGGAGCTCGTTGCGCCCTTCCAGCGTCACGGCGGCGCCGGCCACCAGCGGCTGGAAGAGGATCTTGATGTTGACCTCGTGGTCGGACGTGTCGACGCCGGCGCTGTTGTCGATCGCGTCGGTGTTCAGCCTGCCGCCGGCGAGGGCGTACTCTATGCGACCGAGTTGCGTGAAGCCCAGGTTCCCGCCTTCGCCGACGACCGTGGCGCGCAGCTCGGCCCCGTCGATGCGCACGCCGTCGTTCGCCGAGTCGCCGGCTTCGGCGTTGCGCTCGCTCGACGCCTTGACGTACGTCCCGATGCCGCCGTTCCAGAGGAGGTCGACCTCCATGCGCAGCACGGCCCTGATGAGGTCCTGGCCGCTCAGGGCGTCGTCATCGACCCCCAGCATGCGCTTGACCTCGGGGCTCAGCGGGATGGACTTGGCGGAGCGCTCGAACACGCCGCCGCCGCGGCTGATCGTAGACGCGTCGTAATCGGCCCACGTAGAGCGCGGAAGTTCGAAGAGCCGCTTGCGCTCGGCGAACGAGGCTTTGGGATCCGGGTCGGGGTCGAGGAAGACGTGCATGTGGTTGAACGCCGCCTGCAGCCGGATGCGGTCGGTGTAGAGCAGCCCGTTGCCGAACACGTCGCCGGACATGTCGCCGATCCCGGCGACGGTGAACGTGTCTTTGAACACGTCTAGCCCGAGCTCGGCGAAGTGACGCTTGACGGCCTCCCAGGCCCCGCGGGCCGTGATGCCCATGCCCTTGTGGTCGTAGCCGGCGGAGCCGCCGGAGGCGAAAGCGTCGCCAAGCCAGAAGCCGTACTCGGCGGCCGTGGCGTTGGCCAGGTCGGAGAACGTGGCGGTGCCCTTGTCGGCCGCCACGACGAGGTACGGGTCGGGCTCGTCGTAGATGACGAGCCCCTTCGGATGCACGATCTCGCCGTCGACCAGGTTGTCGGTGAGGTCCAGCAGGGCCCGGATGTAGGTTCGGTACTGCGTGCGCACGAAGTCGCGGAGCTGGTCGCGGTCGGAGGGCGCGCCCTTGAGGACGAAGCCGCCCTTGGAGCCCACCGGCACGATCACGGCGTTCTTGGTCGTCTGCGTCTTCAGGAGGCCGAGCACCTCGGTGCGGAAGTCGTCAGGCCTGTCCGACCAGCGGAGGCCGCCGCGCGCGACCTTGCCGCCCCGCAAGTGCGTGCCTTCCACCTGCGGCGCCGATACGGCGATCTCGAACATGGGCCGTGGCTCGGGCATGGCGCCGACCTTGGCGGAGTCGAGCTTGAAGCTGATGCGCTCGAAGCCTAGGAAGTAGCTGGTGCGCACGGTGGCGGCCATGAGGTCGAGGAGGCCGCGGAGCGCGCCGTCCTCGGCCAGCGAGGAGACCTCGCCGAGGGCGTCGATGACGGCCTGGTGCGCGCTCTGCGCCGCCGCCTCGCGTTCGGCGGAGTAGGCGCCGGCACCGCCGGCGAAGCCGGGGTCGAAACGGGTCTCGAAGTAGCGCATGAGGAGCGCGGCGACGCGCGGGTGGGCGAGGAGGGCGGCGCTCACGAACGAGCGGCTCGTGACCAGGTTCACTTGCGCGTAGTACATCTGGTAGGCCCGCAGGAGGGCGACCTGCCTGGCGCTGAGCCGCGCCCGCAGCACGAGCCGGTTCAACTCGTCGTTCTCGACCTCGCCCGCCAGGAGCCCCTCGAGCGCCTCGACGAGCCGGCCCTTCTCAGCCTCGACGTCGAACTCGCCGCCGGTGGCGTTGACGACCGTGAAGACGTCGACTCCGCGAGACTCGCCTTCGACCATCAGGTTGTACGGGTACTGCTCGATGACCCTGAGGCCGACGTTCTCCAACAGGGGCAGCACGTCGGAGAGCGCGAGCCCGTGCCCGCGGTGGTAGACCCGG
Organism: Deinococcaceae bacterium; assembly: GCA_040255585.1. GTDB lineage: Bacteria > Deinococcota > Deinococci > Deinococcales > Trueperaceae > JAAYYF01. The sequence continues at coordinate 68,581 of JBDZVI010000005.1, read as the reverse complement.
AGGAGCGCCTGGGCGGCGTCCGCGGTGCCGCTGCTCGCCGGTACCGGAGCGAGGTCGACCACCCTCTGCCGCTCGGCGAGACGCTCCAGGTGGTCGATATCGGCGATCGCCTGCTCAGGCGCTACCGTGGCCCTGAAACGCTCATCGAACACCTGGGCGTAACGCGCGGAGAGGGCGCGCCCCGCGTTCTCGCCGTGCGCCGCGACGAGGAGCTCGCGCAACGCCTCCGACCAGGAGCGCGACAGGCGCTGGACCTGACGCTCGACGGCCTTGACGTCGATGTCCGCGAGGCGCTTGTCCGTCACGAAGTAGAAGTGGAAACGGGCGTGCTCTTCGTCCTCGCCGAGGGCGAGCCGCGAGTCGAAGTGCTTGGCTCCCAGCGCCTCGGTCAGGTAGCTCTGCACGGCCCTGCGCACGTCGTCGGAGAAGCTCTCGCGCGGCATGACGACCATGGCGGCGAGACCGCGGCCGAGCGGGTCCTCATGCAGGGTGAGGCGCGCCGTCGGGTCCTGACCAACGCGCAGGATCGTGCGGATGTCGGCGTGGATCTGGTCGACGCTCATCCAGAAGAGCTCTTCGCGCGGCATGCCGTTGAAGGCGGCGACCGTCGCCTTGTAATCGTGGGAGCCGGGGATGGCCTGGTCGCGCTCGAGCACGCTGCGCAGCTTGCTGCGCAAGATGGGCACGTCCTCGACGGGCGCCGCCAGACCCTTGGTCGTGAAGAGGCCGACGAACCGCTGCTCGCCCACCACCGCGCCGGTGTCGGAGAGGCGCTTGACGCCGATGTAGTCCATGCGCCTCGCACGGTGCACCGTGGCTTCCGAGTTCGCCTTAGTGACTAGGAAAAAGCGACCGCCAGACACGCGTTCGCGCAGGGCTTCAGGTAGCTCCTCGAGTGGAACGGGCGTGCTGTAGGCGCTGCTGGCGACCTTGCGCAAGACTCCGAGGCCGCTGTCCTTGACGAGACCGAGAGCGGGTCGCCCGGCCGGTGAGACGATCTCGTACTCCCGGTAGCCCAGGAACACGAAGTTGTCGTCCTCGAGCCATTCCAAGAAGGCGGCATCCTCGTCGGAGTCCGTGGCACCGAACTGGGCCGCGGCGGCGCGCTGCACGCCGTCCAGCCCCCGCAGGTAGTCGGCGACGGCGCGGCTCCGGGCGAGCATGGCCCGGTAGTCGTCAGTCGCCAGGATGACGTCACCGAGCACCTCCCTGACGCCGTCGACCGCCGCGCCAAGCGTCTGCGCGTCGAGGCCGGCGTCGAGCAGGTAGATCTCGAAGGCCTCGCGCCTAGTGCCGGCGGTGGCGAGCCCCTGTCCGAGGTCGACGAGCGCCCCGTGCGCGTCGCGGCTCACCAGCACGGTCGGGTGGAGCTTGTCGGCCACCGGCAACCCGCGCCTGCGCAACGCCGCCTGCACCGAGTCGACGATGAACGGCCGGTCCTTGAGCGCCAGCATGAGGACCGAGTACGGCAGAGGCGCGGCCGACCCAACGTCGTGGGCGCCGAACGCGGCGACGGCGACCGGGGCGTTGCCGAGCTGGCCGAGGAACTCGAGACCCTTCCTCGCAAGCGCCGTCAGCGCGTCGGGACCGAGGAGCGCTATGAGTCCGGCGTCGGCCTTCTCGTAGAGCGCGGTCGCGAAGCGCTCGAGGCGCGGGTCGCCGGCGGCTCGCAAGGTTGCCAGGTACTGTTCCAGGGTTACGGACATGCTCGTCTGCCTTCCGCGGGCCGTGCGACGCGCTTGGCGCCGCGCCCCGTGTAGTCGTGTAGTCAGGGCCAAGATACCGCCGAACCGATGCTAGGGCACGCGCCCTTGGAGAGCGAGCGAAACAACCCCATCTCCTCCACTTGAGACGTGGGAGGAGCTCTGTGCATCGCTTGCGAGGGAGTCCCCTGCAGCTTACGCATGCGAGGGAGCCCCCTGCGACTTACGTAGCGGAGCAACGGCGCTCGGTCACGGCCGCCCACCTTGTCAACGGGCCGTGTGGGGGAGCAGCCGGGCGGCGGCCCGGTCCCCCGCGCACTGCGAGCGCACGACCGACCGTTTCCCGCCAAGGAGCGCGGACTATACTGCTCGGGTGATGCTTCTCCTCGCGGCCGCCTTGGTCGCGCTAGATCAGTTGAGCAAGGCTTGGGTGGTGGCTACCCTGCCGCGCGACGGTACCGAGATCCCTTTAGCGCTCGGTTTCGGGATCACCCACACGCGTAACGGCGGCGCGGCTTTCGGCATGCTGCAAGACCTCGAGCTCAAGGTCGGAGGGCTGACCATCGACGGCACCGTGCTCCTCGGCCTGCTCTCTGCCGTGGTGTCCGTCGGCATCGGCGTCTACCTGTGGCGCAACGCCAAGCGGCTCCCCGCGCTCCTCAGGGTGACGCTCGCGCTCGTCCTCGCGGGCGCCGCCGGCAACATGCTCGACCGGTTGCGCCTCGGCTACGTCGTCGACTTCGTGCACTTCAAGGTGGGCAGCTTCGACTTCCCGGTGTTCAACGTGGCCGACGCGTGCGTGGTCATCGGCGCCATCCTCCTCTTCATCGGGAGCCTCGGCGGCGAGCCGCGCGGCGACGCGCGCCAGGACGTCAAACGCGCGCCTGCGCCGCGTGAGCATCGTCTCGACGAGCTGCCGGAGGTGCCGCCGCTAGGTGCGGGTAAGCAGCAGGGCGACGCTTCGAACTCCAACACCTGAGCGGCGGAGTGGCGGCGCCTCTTCGGCGTCCAGATCACGCTGGCGGAGCCGTCGTCGCACGGCGCGCACGGCGCCGTGCGCCACCGCGCGTGCGCCAAACGACGTCCGCGTCCGCCACATCCCTCGCGCCTTCGGCCGGGTACGGCTCCAGGTCCGCGGGATCGTGATCGGCATACCAGGCCTGGGCGAAGAACGGTTCGCGAGTCGCGCGCAGGCCGCCGTCCCACTGAGCCAGACAGTCCGCGCACCAATGGCCGCCGCGCAGCACGGTGCTTGGGAGCGCCATGAACTCGTGACCCGCGCCGCAGCGCCATAGCGAGGGTTCATACCAGCCGACGGTAGCGCCGTCGCCCGCGCTCCCTTGATCCGCGACCTCACCGTTCCCGCCGGGAACGCCAGGGTGGCGAGGGGTGCCTTCGACCGCCACCGTCCCGAGCCACGCGCCCCCGCGAAGAGCGGCCGCGCGCATGACGTGCTCGCGGCTCAGGTTCTCGGCGTCATCGGGATAACCGTGATCGAAGCTTACCCAGGGGCCGTCCTCGTCGACGGCCCCGCTCAGTCCTCCGGCAGGGATGGCCTCATAGGCGGCGTAGCCGCCGAAGAACGCCCGTACCCGGGCGTCGTTGCGCGTCAGGTACCAATGTCTGGGGCTGTTGTGGTGGTCATGCGCCAAGCGCAGGAAGCGCCCATGGACCACCGCCTCGCTCAAGCGCCGTACGGGCGCGACGTGCCTGCAGAGCCAGGTCAGGAGCCTCATGGCCGGCGCCATGGTCGCCTCCAGTGCGGCAGCGTGGCTGGCCAGGTCGTCGCGCTGGTAACGCAGGTAGCGCTCAGTCACCTCCGAGTCGGCGTAGTACTGCAGGTGGAAGTTCCTCAAGCCGAACCAGTTCTCGTCCATGCAGCGGCGGACGTCGAGGCCCATCAGCCCGTAAGCGGCGCGGAGGTAGGCGCGCGCGGTCGTCCGCATGCCAGGCCCGCCCCCAACGTTGTAGGCGCGGCGCCAGAACGCGGCGTCTTGCCTTAGTTCCAGGCAGTTGACCATCGCCAGGCCCGCATCGCGGTCCGTCACGTTCTCCATGCGCGTGTCCAGCGGCATGTGGAAGGCGATGGGGTCGAAGAGGCCCATGAGGTCGGCGTGGTCCGTCGGCATGATGAACGACATGCGCAGCGAGACCCAGCGCTCTAGCTGCGACTCCATCACGCGTCGCTCGCCCGCGATCTTCGAGAGGGCGTACTCGTCGTACACGGACGGGTTCATGGGGTCGCCGACCCGACCGACGTAGGTGCCGGGCGCGCCGCCGCGCCCGGTCGCCGGGCGATTGCCGGTCTGCGCGACGGAGCCCGTGTGCACGTAGCAGATGCGCTCAGCCCCTTCCGGCTCCTCGCAGATCGCGGCGAGCACGTTGCCGACGGCCAGGTCGTTGACGGCCCAGGCTATCTCCGGCCGGTAGTCGGCCTGCGGCGAGATGTAGGCCATCGTGTTGAGGACCCAGTCTGCGCCCTTCACCGCCAGCCGCACCTTCGCCAGGTCCGTGGCATCGCCCCACACCACCCGGACGCCACTGCCCTCCGCCACGCCAACGCGGCGCCGGAGGTCCACGCCCGACCCGCGCAGGAGCGGCTCGAGGCGCTTCGCCCTGGTGTCGCCCGGCAGGAGAAGCAGCGTGAGGTCGTAACGCTCCGCCCGCTGGCGGAGCTCCTTGACGACCTGGAAGCCCATGGTGCCGCTGGCCCCGAAGAGGGTGACGCGCTCGCGCGTGCTCATGCCGACGCGTGCGTCGCTACGCGCAGCCGCCAGAACTTGCCCTTACCCACCGTCGCGCTCACCTGCGCGCCACCAGGAAGCGCTCCCTGCCTGCGAGGTCCTGTTCCACCCGCACGTCCTCCCACCCGCCGAGCCGCACCGCCAGCCCACGCACGTTCCGCGGATCGAGTTCGAGCGCCAGCACCGCACCGCGCGGCAAGGTCGACCAGGCCTGCTCAGCGAGTCGCGCCGCCAGGGCCAGGCCGCCATCGGCGGCGAAGAGCGCGCCCGGCGGGTCGGCGGCCGCCTCCGGCTGCAGGCTACCCCTGTCGGTCTCGGGGAGGTAGGGCAGGTTGGCCGCGAGCACGGCGGCGCGCCGGGCGAGAGCGGCAACGGCCTCCTCTCGCAGGAGGTCGGAGCGCGCGAAGCCGACCTCGAGGCCTAGCCTGGCGGCGTTGCCGCGCGCCACAGTGAGCGCGTCCTCCGAGATATCGGTGCCCACCACCTGGGTGCCCGGGCGCTCAGCTTTCACGGCGAGCGCGACGGCGCCGCTGCCCGTGCCGACGTCGATCATCAGCTGTGGCGTCGACCCCGCAGAGCGCGCCGAATCATGGCGCGCCGAATCATGGCGCGCCAAGTCTTGGCGCGCCAACTCATGCAGTACGAGTTCCACGAGCCGCTCCGTCTCGGGCCGCGGCACGAGCACGCGCCCGTCGACGGCCAACTCGAGCCCGTAGAAGTCGGCGCTGCCGAGGATGTGCTGCAGCGGCACGCGCGCGGCGCGCCTCTCGACGAGAAGCGTCAGCCGCTCGACAGCCGCGTCGTCGAGGGGCTCCGCACCGTTCAGGAGGAGCGCGCTACGACTCCACCCCGTGGCGGCCTCCAAGAGCCGCCATGCATCTGCTTCCGGACTGGGTACGCCCGCCGCCGCGAGCTGCTTGGCCGCGGCCGTGTGGGCTTCGGGGACGGTGCGCGAGGCCACGCCCCTAAGCGGGCCTGACCACCACGCGCCTGTCGCTGCCCTCGCCGCGCGACTCCGTGCTCACCCCGGGCTCCTCTGCCAGGCACATGTGCACGACGCGCCGCTCGGCCGCGCTCATCGGCTCGAGCTCGACGGGCATGCCGCCCTTGCGAACCCGGGCAGCGGCCTGCATGGCTTCCTTGCGCAGTCGCTCATCACGGCGGCGCTTGTAGCCCCCCACATCGACGTTGACGCGGATCCGACCGCTCTCGTCGCGGTTCACGACGGCGTTCGTCAGGTACTCGAGCGCCGCCAACGTGCGCCCGTTGCGCCCGATGATCTTGCCGGGGTCGCCGCCGTAGACCTCCGCCTGGATCTCATCGTCCGACGCTTGCTCGACCTCGACGGCGTACGCCGGGTCGATGTTCAGGAGCAAGTTGACCAGGAACGCCTCGGCGCGCTCGACAGGCTCGCCCTGGACGATCGGGCCGGCATCGACGACCTGCTCGTACTCCTCTTCGGCGGCGAAGCGGGTTACCGGCGCCTCTTCCGCGTCCTCCCCGTCGACATCGATGCCGATGCCCTCTAGGTACTTGTCGAGATCCGAGTCACTCATCTATGGCCTCACTTGGAGCGCTTGGCCGGCGCGGCGGCGACGGGCGCCGGCTGACCACGGCTCAGCAACCAGTACTGGATGACCTGCACCAACATGGATACCACATAGTAGACGAGCACCCCGGCCGGGAAGCCGACGATGATGAACACGAAGACCACGTTGATGATGAGCGACTGGCGCAGCATCTGAGGGTTGCCGCGGGCCGAGAAGTAAGACGTCGCCACCATGACGGCCACGTACAGGATCGGGAGGATGTAGAAGGGGTCGGCCTGACCAAGGTCGGGCAGCCACAGGAACCCCTCGTTGAACTCGAAGTTCACGAACACGCGCCACAGGATGATGAAGAGTGGCATCTGCACGATGACGGGCAGACAGCCACCGGCCGGGTTGACGCCGGCCTCCCGGTAGAGCGCCATCGTCTCCTGTGTGAGCTTCTCGCGGTCTTCCTTGTACTTCTTCTGCAGCTCCTGAAGCTTGGGCTGCAGGCGCTGCATGCCGAACATCGACCGCGTCTGGGTGCTGATGAGGGGCCAGATCAGCGCCCTGAAGAGGAGCGTGAGGACGATGATCGACAGGCCCCAGCTCGGCACGTACTGGTGCACGAACTCGAGGATGCGCACGACGATGAGCGAGAGCCGCCCGAGGATGTTCGGGTTGAAGAGCCCAGGCAACTCCAGGTAGTGCTCCTGGCTGTAGCGCACGAGCTCGTTGTGGCCAGGGTAGAGACCGAGGTCGAAGGTGTACGACGCGCCGACGGACGCCCCGACCTCCGCCTGGAAAGCGATGCGGTTCGGGCGCATGTAGGTCGCCGAGACACCGGTGGCGCCGACGGCAGGTCGCATCACGAGCGCGAAGTCCCGGTTGTTGTTGTTCATCTGCAGCGAGGCGTACGTCGGGTCGGGGTACGCCTGTTCGCTCGGGTTGAGCGTGAACGACTCGCCGTGGCCGATCTTGACGACCGGGGCGGCCGTGCGCCCTATGCCCGGCACGACCACCTGCAGGGTGGAGGGGGCGTCGGCGCCCTCGAGGCGTCTGACCGTCAGTTCGACCCCGATCGTATCGACGCCGCTCTGCAACGTCAGCGTGCGCTCGACGGAGAAACCGCCCACCACCGCCGTGAAGGTGCCGACGAGCAGCCCCTCGTCGCCCTCCCGCCAGCTGCCCCTGACCTGGGTCGGCGCCGTGTACTGGCCGTCGACGAGGAGCGCGAGACCTGGGACCTGCGACTCGAACGGGATGAGGTTGAAGCGCGCATCGATGGTGTAGTCACCCATGCGCTGGCCGCGCTGCTGCTTGCCGTAGGCGGCCACGAGCTGCCCGGAGCCGTCGAAGATGAAATCGACGCCCTTGCTCGTGATGAGCGTAAGGTCTTGCCCATCCTCGCAGAAGAAGGACGGCGTCTGGGTGGAGCAGGTCGCGGTTATCTTCTCGGCACCGCGGAAGTCGGTCTCACGGAAGGCCGTGGCAGCCAGCTCGACGCGCGCGTTCGCGAACGTCGCCAGGGAGAGCGCCGCCATGAGCGCTACCAGCTGCAGTCTTGTGACGCGTTTCAAGGGGCCTCCGTGTGGACATGGACGTCGGTGCGATCCAACGCCTGATGTTCAGGTTCGTGGTGCCGCTGCCGCGGCTTGGGCGGCACTGGGTCGTAGCCGCCCGGGTGGAACGGGTGGCACCGCAAGACACGCTTCAACCCCAACCAGCTGCCCCGCAAAACGCCGTGCCGCTCGATGGCTTCGATGGCGTAGGCGCTGCAGGTGGGGTGGAACCGGCACGACGGCGCGCCCTTGAGTGGAGAGAGGTAGCGCTGGTAGGCCTTCAGCGGCCAGATGGCCACGTCCTTGGCGACACGCCCGAGCGAGCGGCCGCCATCGCCGCGAGTCGGCACGCTCATCGCAGTCCCGCGCGTTCGAACGCGCTCGCGAGGGACCGCTTCAACTCGTGATAGTCGGTCGTGGCGGCCGACGGCCTGGCGATGACGAGGAGGTCGAACGACGGCATGGAGGCGGCGTAGGCCTGCTCGCGCAACGGCTGTCCGACGAGCTCCCGGACGCCCTCGCGCAGCCGGCGTCGGACGCGGTTACGCACCACGGCCTTGCCGACCTTCCGGCTCACCACGATGCCCACTCTGACCTCCCCGGAGCGCGTCGGTCGCCAACGCACGGTCACGTGCTTGCCGCCGCCGGTGCTCCCTTTGCGCAGTCGTTGGAACGCGCGGTCGCCGCTCAAGGAGCGGAGCACCGCTACTCGTCTCAGCGATCCGATACGGACAGGCGCTTACGCCCCTTGGCACGGCGCCGCTTGATGACGTTGCGGCCACCTGGTGTCGCCATGCGCGCGCGGAACCCGTGCGTCGTGGCACGCTTCCTGCGGTTGGGCTGATACGTCCGCTTCATGGTGTCTCCTTCCAGTCTCTTACCGTCGGGTGGATGTGCCCGCGGCACGCTGCGAGCTTTAGGGCGCGCGGCGCTTCGTCTACTCCTCGCGACCCTTAAGCGAGCTGCCGTCCGGGCAGGACAGTCAAGCCGTGGAATAGTATCACACCGCCGGCCTTCCAGGCATCAGGCACCGCTGCGAAGGGGGCGTCGGTCCGCGCTTTGACGTCGCTCAGGCCAGAGCGGCTTCCAGCAGGGCGGCGAGGCGCAGCAACGCCCCGTCCGACCCGGCGCGACCGACGAGCTGCACGCCCAACGGCAAGCCCGACCCTCGCCCTTCGGCTTCGGCCGTGCCGCACGGCACGCTCACGGCCGGCCCGCCCGAGAGGTTGGCGAGGCACGTGGCCACGTCGCCGACGTACATGGAGAGAGGGTCGGCCGTCTTCTCGTCCAAGGCGTACGCTGGGCCGGGCGCGGTCGGGGTGACAAGCGCGTTCACGCCCGCCAGCGCGGCGTCCATCTCGCGCGTTATGCGCTGACGCACCTTCAGGGCCTGGCCGTAGTAGGCGTCGTAGTAGCCGGCGGACAGAGCGAACGACCCCAGGAGGATCCTGCGCTTCACCTCCTTGCCGAACAGCGCGCCGCGCGTGGCCCGCATGACCAGTTCCTGACCCTCGCGCTCCTCGCCCACCCGCTGGCCGTAGAGCATGCCGGAGTAACGCGCGAGGTTGCTCGACGCCTCCGCCGCCGCGATCACGTAGTAGCAGGCCACCGCGAGGGCGGTAGCCGGCAGCGAGACCTCCACGACGTCGGCGCCCGCGGCCTCGAGGGCGGCGCGGGCCTTCGCCAGTGACGCGAGCGCGTCGGGGCCGAACCCCTCGCCTGAGAGCTCCTTGACGATCCCGAAACGCGCCCCGGCCAGCCCGCCGCCCACCGCGTCGCCGGGCGGCGCAGCGGTCTGGGCGCCCGGGTCCAGATCGAAGCTCGTGGCGTCCCGCGGGTCGGAGCCGACCATCACGCTTAGAGCGCAGGCCACGTCGTCCACCGTGGCCCCGAGCAGCCCGACCTGATCGAGCGACGAGGCGTACGAGAACAGCCCGTAGCGCGACAAGGCACCGTAGGTCGGCTTGAAACCGACGACCCCACAGAAGGCGGCCGGCAGGCGGCTCGAGCCCCCCGTGTCGGAGCCGAGCGCCAGCGAGACCACGCCAGCGCCGACGGCGGCGGCCGAGCCGCTGGACGAGCCGCCGGCCACACGACCATGACCGTGGGGGTTGCGCGTCGGACCGTACGACGAGTTCTCGCCCGTCGAGCCCATGCCGAACTCGTCCAGGTTCGTCTTCCCTATCACGACGGCCCCTGCGGACTTGAGCCTAGCCACGACGGTGGCGTCGAACGGCGAGGCGTAACCGGCGAGGATGCGGGACGCAGCCGTGGTCGGCAGGCCGGTCACGGCCAGGTTGTCCTTCACCGCGATGGGGACGCCGGCGAGCGGGCCGACGGGCCGGCCGGCGGCCAAGCGCTCGTCCACGGCGGCGGCGGCGGCCTCGGCTCCCACCCGATCGATAGCTATGAACGCGTTGAGCTCGGTCTGCGCCGCCTCCGCCCGCTCGAGCGCGGCGGCTACCGTCGCGGCCGCGCTGACCTCGCCGGCGGCGACTCGCGCGGCGATGGCGCGCAGCGCGCCGGCGCGGCGCGCGTGGTCCCCGTTAGCTGCGGCTCCGCCGACGGTCATGCGGCGAAGCATAACAGGCGCCCAACTCACGCCCTGCGAAGGGGAGCGAGCGCGCGGCGGTATCATGCCCGCACATGACCGACGAGGTCGAGCGCCGCCCAGGTTCCCGCAGTCAACCCGGCACCCCCGCCATCCGGGTTACCGAACCTGTCGCCGTTGCCGCCGCCGGACCGCGCTCCGTCGAGCCGCTCACTGGGGCCGCGGACATCGTGGACACTCCGAAGGCGCCGGGCCGCCTCTCGGGGCCGGCGCCTCGCCAGCAGCCTGGTCAGCCGGTCACGCTCGTCGCCAGCGCCGGCACGAGCGACGCGGGGCGGGTACGCACCGTCAACCAGGACTGGTACTTCGCGGGCTCCGTGGGCAGGTGTGGCCACCTGGGCGTGGTGGCGGACGGCATGGGCGGTCACACGGCTGGTGAGGTAGCGAGCCGCAAGGCCATCGAGACGTTGGTCGAGGCGCTCAGGCAGAGCCGGTCGCAACCCCCTGTCGCCCTGGCGCGCGCGGCGCAGGCCGCCAACGTCGAGGTCTACAACCTCGCCATCGAACGCCCGGAGTTGAAGGGCATGGGCACCACCCTTACCGCCGTCCTGATCGACGATCAGGTCGGCTTGGTCGGCCACGTCGGCGACTCGCGGGCCTACCTGGTGCGAGACGGCAGGGCCACCCGGCTGACCGTCGACCACAGTTGGGTGGCCGACCGGGTCAGGCAGGGCTTGCTCAGCGAGGAGGAGGCGCGCCGGCACCGGTGGCGCAACGTCATCACCAACGCGATCGGCGCCACGCCGACGTTCCGGCTCGACGTGCTGTACTTCGACGTGCGGCCGTCCGACACCGTGGTCATCGTCAGCGACGGCGTCAGCATGCTGCTCGGCGACGATGACATAGTCAAGCACGTCGCCGGGGTGACACCCGAGGCCGCGGCCCGCAACCTCGTGGCCGCCGCCAACGACCGGGGCAGCCCTGACAACGCGACGGCGGTCGTCCTCAAGGCGGAGTCGGTGGGCGCGCGGCAGAAGCGTTACGACTTACCCTCGGAACCGCTCGTGTCGGCGTCCGTAGACATCGGTGAGACGCTCTCGGGCATCAAGGCCGTCGAGGAGGACTTCCCGGGGAACGGCCCGTGGCACCGCGTCAAGCGCCACCCGCTCTTCCCGTACCGTTACTGGCTGATGGGCTGCGCCTACCTGCTGGTCCTGCTCGTGTTGTTCATCGTGTGGCGTGGTTGATAGGCTGCGGCATGCACGAGATCATCGCAACTGATTCGGCGCCCAAGGCCATCGGTCCCTACTCGCAGGCTGTCAAGATCGGCGGGCTGGTCTTCACCGCCGGTCAGATCGCCCTCAAGCCGGACGGCACCTGGGCGGGCGGCGACATAGCGGCGCAGACCCACCAGGTCATGCGCAACCTGACGGCCGTGCTGGAGGCCGCCGGTACCGGCGTCGAGCACATCGTGAAGAGCACGTGCTTCCTGGCCGACATGAACGACTTCACCGCGTTCAACGAGGTCTACGGGAGCTATCTGAAGGGCAACCTACCCGCGCGGAGCACCGTGCAGGTCGCGCGGTTGCCAAAGGACGGGCTCGTCGAGGTCGAGGTCGTCGCGGCCCTGCCTTGAGGCCGTCGTCGCGGCCCCGCACCGAGGCTGAGGGAGCCGCGGCCACCCACGGCGAGCACTCTGTCGCCTAGCGATAAATAGAAGCGGCGCCCACATGTCGCGCGGGCACCGCTCGGTCGTTAGGTGAGCCAGCTACACGCGCTGCCAGATCAGCTCGCGCTTCGTCTCCTCGATCACCTTGGTGATGGGGATACCGCGCGGGCACGCTTCCGTGCAGTTGTAGGCCGTGCGGCAGCGCCAGAGCCCGTTCACGTCGTTCAGGACGCGTAGGCGTTGGGCCGAGCCCTCGTCGCGCGAGTCGAAGATGAAGCGGTGCGCGTTGACGATGGCCGCCGGGCCGATGTACCGCCCGTTCGTCCAGAACACGGGGCACGACGTCGTGCAGGCGGCGCAGAGGATGCACTTGGTCGTGTCGTCGAAGCGGGCCCGGTCCTCGACGCTCTGCAGCCGTTCCCGCGGGGGCGGTGGGTCGTCGTTGATGAAGTACGGGAGGATGGCGCGGTAGGAGTCGAAGAACGGCTCCATGTCGACGATGAGGTCCTTGAGGACCGGCAGCCCGCGCAGCGGCTCGACGGTGATGCGGTCGCCCAGGTCCTTGACCAGGATCTTGCAGGCCAGGCGGTTCATGCCGTTGATCATCATGGCGTCCGACCCGCAGATGCCGTGGGCGCAGCTTCGGCGGAAGGTGAGCGAGCCGTCGAGTTCCCACTTGATGTGGTTCAGCACGTCCAGAACACGTTCCGTGGGGGCCACGTCGAGGTTGAACTCCTGCCAATGCGGCCTGGCGTCCTTCTCGGGATCGTAGCGGCGTACCTTCATGGAGATCTGCATGGCCTGCCTCAGTAGACCCGTGGCTTCGGCTCGTAGCGGCCGAGCGTTACGGGCTTGTAGTCGATGCGTACCCCGTCGCCGTCCTGGTAGACGAGGCTGTGCTTGAGCCAGTTGGTGTCGTCGCGCTCCTTGAAGTCCTCGCGGGAGTGCGCGCCACGCGACTCGGTGCGGTTGAGCGCCGCGGTGACGAGCTGCTGGGCGTTGTCGAGCAGGAACCCGAGCTCCAGGGCCTCCAGAAGCTCCGTGTTGTAGCGCTTGCCCTTGTCGTCGACACCGATCTGCTTGTAACGCTCCCGGAGGCGCCCGACCTCCTCGACCTGCGTGGCGAGCGTCTCCGCCGTGCGGAACACGGAGGCGTTGTCCATCATCGTGGCCTGTAGGTCGGCGCGGATGCCTGAGACGCGTTCCTTATGAGAGCCGTTCAGCGCGGCGTCGATCAGGCCCTTCGTGTGGTCTAGCACGCCCGCGGGTAGGTCGGGGAAGCGCCCTACCGTCTCGGCGTAGGCGCTGGCGTTGCGGCCGGCGCGGCGGCCGAACACGAGCAGGTCGCCGAGCGAGTTGGTACCTAGGCGATTGGCGCCGTGCAGGGAGGCGCAGGCCACCTCGCCGGCCGCGTAAAGGCCGGGGATGATGGTGTTCGCGCCGTCGCTGATCACGTTCGTGTCGATCGTCGTCGGCACGCCGCCCATCATGTAGTGGGCGGTCGGCTGGATCGGCACCATCTCCTTGATGGGGTCGACGCCGAGGTAGATGCGCGCGAACTCCGTGATGTCGGGTAGGCGCTCCTCGATGATGTGGGCGTCGATGTGCGTGAGGTCGAGGTGGATGTAGTCCTTGTTCGGGCCGCAGCCGCGCCCCTCCCGCACTTCCAGGTACATGGCGCGCGAGACCATGTCGCGCGGCGCCAGGTCCTTGATGGTCGGGGCGTAGCGCTCCATGAAGCGCTCGCCGTCGGCGTTGCGCAGGATGCCGCCCTCGCCGCGAGCGCCCTCCGTGAGGAGCACGCCGAGCTTGTAGAGCCCCGTTGGGTGGAACTGGTAGAACTCCGGGTCCTCGACGGGGATGCCCCGACGCCACACGATGCTCGTGAGGTCGCCGGTGAGCGCGTGGGCGTTGGACGTGACCTTGAACATGCGCCCGTTGCCGCCCGTGGCGAGGACGGTGGCTTTCGCCTGGATGACGTGCAGGTCGCCGGTCGCCAGCTCATATGCGACCACGCCGCGGCACTCGCCGCCGTCCATGATGATGTCCAGGACGTGAAACTCGTTGAAGAAGTGGACCCGGTCCTTGATCGACTGCTGGAACAGCGTCTGCAGGATCATGTGACCCGTGCGGTCGGCCGCGTAGCAGGCGCGCTCGACGGGCGCCTTGCCGTGCTCGCGCGTATGCCCGCCGAACTTGCGCTGGGCGATGCGCCCCTCCGGCGTACGGCTGAAGGGCAGACCCATATGCTCCAGCTCGTAGACCGCGTCGATGACCTCGTGCGAGAAGGCTTCCGCGACGTCCTGGTCGGTCAGGTAGTCGCCACCCTTGACCGTGTCGAAGGCGTGCCACTCCGGGTGGTCCTCCGAGACGTTGCCAAGCGCGGCGCCGACGCCGCCCTGGGCGGCGCCCGTATGCGAGCGCGTCGGGTAGAGCTTGGTGACGACGGCGACGGACACCTTCGGGTTGTGCGCCGCGTAGCGTGCGGCCATCAGGCCGGCGCCGCCGGCGCCGACAACGATGACATCGAACTTGTGAGCCCTGATCATGCCTGCTTGAGTCACCCTTCCCTAGTGGCCGCTCGTGAGATCGCGGATGGCGTCGCCCATCTCCCGGTACGAGAAGGCCCAGAGGGTCATGACCCCGGCCACGAAGATGGCGGCGCTGACCACGATGAGCACGACCTGGATCCAGAAGCGCAGGCCGGGCCGTCTGACGTTGTCGCCGATCACCACCCGGAGGCCGTTGACGCCGTGCAGCATGGCGAGCCCGAGGAGGAACGTGTCGAAGACCTTGACGCTCGGCTTGGCGAGGCGGCCGGCTACGTAGCTGTAGTCGACGGTGGCGACGTTGATGGCGATGTTGTTGATGAAGACGTGAGCGAACACGAGGAACACGAGGAACAGCCCGGAGATGCGCATGAACACCCACCAGGCGAGCTCCGCGTTGTTGCGCGACCTATCGCGCGCCTCCTGCAGGTTCCTTGGGCGGACGGCCATCAGGCGCCCCCGAAGATCTCTGGCAGGATCTTCACGAGGACAGGGATGCCGATGATGGTCGTGACGCCGAGGACCGTGTACCACAACACGCGCTGGTAGCGGATGGCCCAGGTCGTGAAGTCGAGGAGGATGATGCGTAACCCGTTGAGAGCGTGGTAGACGACCGCCGCGATGACGAGCACGAGCCCGATCCTGAAGGGCCACTGGTGATAGAACATCAGGAAGGCGTTGAAGGGGCCGTCCGGCCCGTACATGACGAGCGAGATGTCGAACACGTGCAGCATCAGGTAGAGGACCAACGCCACACCGGTGATCCGGTGCAGGAAGTAGGCCCACTGACCCTCGCGACCTCGGTACATGAATCAACCTCCGCGGGCCGCCCTTGGCGCCACCCGACATTGTCATGAGATTGTATCACCGGTCCCGACAGCGGCCCCTGGCCGCCGGGCCGCCCGAACGACACTCGGCGACCGCCACCGACTGGTATGGTCGTCACGTTGTGCTGCTAGCTTTCGACTTAGACAAGACCCTGCTCACCGACGACTACCGCTTACCCGACGAAACGCTCGCCGCCGTGCGGGTCGCGCGGCAGCGCGGTCATATCGTCACCGTCCTGACAGGCAGGCCGCTACGCGCGGCCAAGGCGTTCCTCGACCTCCTCGAGATCGAGGTGCCGCACGCGGTCAACCACGGCTCCTACGTGCGAAACGGCCAGGGCGAGGCGCTGCGCCGCATGCGCCTGGCCACCGCCCAGGTCGACGCCCTACTGGAAGAGCACCTTGACGACGCGACCGTCGAGTTCTCCTGCGTGGTCGACGACGTGCTGTACGTACGCGACCCAGCCAACGAGCGTTGGGATTGGGTGCATGCGGAGAGCCGCGCCATCACGCGCTTCCAGGTCGGCCTCGGGCTGGCGGCCGACAAGGTCGTGTTCCACGGCACGGGCCGCACGCCCGCGCTCGACGGCTGGGTGGCAAGGCGACACCCCGACCTGCTGCGCTACCTGTGGGGCGACGGCTACCTGGAGATCGTTCCGCAGGGCGGCGACAAGGGCAGCGCTCTCGAGTACATCGCCGGCCTCCTCGGTGTGCCGCGCGACCAGGTGGTCGCGTTCGGCGACGGCCTCAACGACGTCACCATGCTGGGCTGGGCCGGTCACGCCGTAGCCGTCGGGCCAGACGTCCACCCGGACGCCCTCGCCGCTGCCGACGAGCACGTCGACTCGCCCGAGCTCGGCGGCGTGGCCGCGTGGCTCGAGCGCAACGCGCTTTAGCCGACGCGCCGTCAGCGCGCGATCGACTGCAAGAACTCCTGGCGCGTGCGCGCGTCCTCCTGGAAGACCCCGCGCATCACGCTTGCCACCGTGGTGGAGCCTTGCTTCTGGACGCCCCGCATCATCATGCAGAGGTGGCTCGCCTCCGACACGACCGCGAGCCCGAGCGGTTGGAGGACGTCCACCAGGGCGTCGGCCACTTGAGCGCTGAGGCGCTCCTGGAGTTGCAGGCGGCGCGCGAACACGTCCACCACGCGCGCGAACTTCGATAGCCCAAGCACCTTCTTGTCAGGGATGTAGCCGATGTTCACGCTGCCGAAGAACGGGAGCAGGTGGTGCTCGCAGAGCGAGTAGAACTCGATGCCCTTGACGACGATCATCTCCGGGCCCTCGGCCGCGAAGAGGGCGCCGTTGACGACCTCGCGCACGTCGAGCCCGTATCCGGACGTCAGGTAGCGCATGGAGCGGGAAACGCGCTCCGGCGTCTTCACGAGCCCCTCGCGCCCAACGTCCTCGCCCAACCCCGAGATCAGCTCGGACACGATGCCGGCGAGGCCGGCGTCGCCTACCTCGTCGAACTCCAACGGCTCGATAGGCGCCCCGGCATGCGCCGGTGCCCCGGCATGCGCCGGCGTCCCAGCGTGGGCCAGCGTGCCAGCTTGTGCCGGCACCTCGACGTGGACGCGCCCCTGCTTGGTGCTCACACCACCGCCTCCTTGGGAGGGCATGCTACCGGACGTCCGCCGCACCGACGCGACCGGCGCTACACTCTCTGGCGTGCGACTCGACCGCTACGACAGCTACCTGACCACCTTCCACACGCTCGTCACGGCGACGGACACCGACCAGCACGGCACCTGGGTACGCCTGGAGCGCAGCGCGTTCTACCCTAACGCGGGTGGTCAGCCCAACGACGTCGGCACCCTCACCTCGGCGGGCGGCGTCTTCGAGGTGGTCGGCGTCGAGGCGCGCGCCGACGACGACGTCTGGCACCTGCTCGCGACCCCCGGCGGCCTCGTACCGGGCGAGCAGGTCGCCGGTAGGATCGACTGGCCGAGGCGCTGGCGCCACATGCAGCGCCATACGGCGCAGCACGTGCTGTCGCAAGCGCTCGTCAGAGTCTCCCCCGCGTTCGGCACGCTCGCCGTGAGCATGCGCGGACCGGATTGCACCATCGAGATCGGGGGCGAGTTCGGCGAGGAGGAGCTCATGGCCGCTGAGGCCATCGCGAACGACGCCGCCAGGCAGAACCACCCCGTCACGGCCTTCGAGGTAGACGAGTCGCGCCTGGGGGAGTACGCGCTCCGGCGGCCCGCCAAGGTCTCCGGGCGCGTGCGGCTGGTGGCCGTCGGCCATTACGACATCGTGGCCTGCGGCGGAACGCACTTGCGCTCGTCGGCCGAGGCGCTACCCATCAAGCTCACGGGCTTCGAGCGCGTGCGCGGCGGCAACACGCGTATCACGTTCCGCGCCGGCGAGGAGGCGGTAGCCGACTACCGCGCCAAGCACGAGGCCGCCTCGGCCCTCGTGCGCGCGTTCAGCGCGCCCGTGGGGGAGTTGGCCGGGCGCGGAGCGCAGTTGCAGGAAGAGCTGGCCCGTAGCCAGTACGAAGCCGCGGGTTGGCGTGGCCGCCTTGCTCGCGCCTACCTCGAGCGGCTCGCGGCCCAGGCCACCGGCGGCGTGGTGAGCGCCGTGCTCGAAGGCGACGACGCCGCGCTGTTGCCGGATCTCGTCGAGGCCTGCCAGTCCCTGCCCAGCACGGTCGCTCTACTGGCCTGCGTCGATGACGGCCAGGCGCGGCTCGCCTTCGTCGCCGGCCCAGGCGCTGCCATCGATGTGAGACCGCTGCTCAAGGAAGCCTTGGTGGGGCTGGGCGGACGGGGCGGCGGACGGCCTGACAGGGCCCAGGGGGCCGCTCCGGCATCCGCCTCGGCCGTGCGCGACGTGCTCGCGCAGGCGCGCCTGACATTGGAGCGACCGAGCTAGACCGCCCCGGCCTGTATAGGCGGGGTCGCGCCCGCTTATCAGGCGGGTCGCCCCCAACTGGTCCGGACGGGTCGCGCGCACATTCATCCGGGCACGGGCGCGCACGCCGTCCTTCCGCGCGGCCGGGCGGGCGGCACCCTCATGCTCACGTACCAGACGTGCCCGCGCACACGGCCGCTACGCCTCCCAACCGGTAATCTGAGGCTCGGAGGAGATTTCGTATGCCTACCGCAACGAAGACCAGACTCATCGACGTCAAGCTCGACATCGCGAAAGCGGACCGAGAGCGCCTCGTGACCATCCTCAACCAGCACCTGGCCGACACGCTCGATCTCCAGAGCCAGATCAAGCAGGCCCATTGGAACGTGAAGGGCCTTGGGTTCCAGCAGGTGCACCTGCTCTTCGACGACCAGGCCGAGGTCTTCGAGGGCTTCGCCGACATGATCGCCGAGCGCGTCGCGCTGCTCGGCGGCGTGGCGGAGGGCACCGTGCGCATGGCGGCCGCCGCCTCGAAGCTGCCCGAGTTCCCAACGGACGAACACGCCGTGCCCGTCTTCTTGGCGCTGGTGCGCGACCGCGTCGCGGCCTACGCCAAGAGCACCCGCCAGGCCATCGAGGCCGTGTCGAAGATCGACGAGCCGACCACCGAGGACCTCCTCACCGAGGTCTCGCGCGGCACGGACCAGCAGCTCTACTTCCTCGAGGCCCATCTGTTCTGAGGCGTACCGCCGATGGCGCGAGCCTATGGCGGAGCCGCCGACGGTCCAGTACGTAAGCGAGGTCGCGCAGGCCTGGCGGCCCGCCAAGGGCGCTAGGCCTGCGCGCCGCCTGAGTCGGTGAAGTCGTCGTCGCGCATGGCGGCGGCTTCGATGACGCTCTCCGCCACGAAGACGGGCGCACCGGCGCGCACGGCGAGGGCCATCGCGTCCGACGGTCTGGCGTCGACCTCGAAACTCACGCCGGAGCGGGCCAGCACGAGCGAAGCGAAGAACACCCCCTCCTCGAGAGCGGTGATCTCTACGCGCTCCACGGTGGCGTCGAGCAGTTCCAGGATGGACATCACGAGGTCGTGCGTCAGGGGCCGCTCGGGGCGTTCGCTCCCGCGGCCGGCGGCGATGCTTATCGCCTGCCCCGAATCGATGCTTATCGGCAACACCTCGCCACCAGGCGCTCGCAAGAGCGCGAGGAACTGGTTCTCGTCGCCGGAGACGGCGATCCCTTCGAGTTCCATGCGCACCACGGGTCGATCATAGCCCGACGCTCCCTGATACACTCGCTAACCATGCTAGAGCCGGTCATCGGCCTCGAGGTACATCTCGCGCTGCGCACGACGAGCAAGCTCTTCTGTGGCTGCTCGGCGGAAGGGTTCGGCTCGTCAGCCAACGAGAACGTCTGCCCCGTCTGCCTCGGACTGCCCGGCACGCTGCCGGTCGTCAACGAGCAGGCCGTCGAGCTCGCGCTGCGTTTCGCGTTGGCCCTCGGCTGTGAGGTGCCGGGCACGACGTACTTCCACCGCAAGCACTACTTCTACCCGGACGCCCCGAAGAACTACCAGACGAGCCAGGGCGACGTGCCCATCGGTCAGCACGGGCAAGTGACCCTGCCGAGCGGCAAGCGCGTCGGCATCACCCGCTGCCACCTCGAGGAGGACGCCGGCCGCCTCGTGCACCCGACGTACGCCGATCACTCGCTCGTCGACCTGAACAGGGCCGGTGCCCCCCTGGTCGAGATGGTGACGGAGCCGGACATACGCTCGGCAGAGGAGGCGCGGGAGTTCCTCGCCGAGATCAGGGCCATCGCGCAGGCGCTCGGGGTCTCCGACGCGGCGCCGGAGGAGGGCAAGATGCGCGCCGACGTGAACGTGTCGGTCCGTCAGCCCGGTGGACCGTTCGGCACGAAGGTCGAGGTCAAGAACCTCAACTCCTTCAAGAGCGTGGCGGCCTCCTTGACCTTCGAGACGAAGCGTCAGGCTCAGCTCCTGGAGGCCGGGCGCCGCGTCGTCCAGGAGACGCGCGGCTGGAACGAGGGCGGCCAACGCACCTACTCGCTGCGCTCCAAAGAGACCGCCGCCGACTACCGGTACCTACGCGACCCGGACATCCCGGCGCTCCCGATCCCGGAGGAGCGCAAGCGCGCAACGCTGGCGACCATGCCCGAGCTGCCCAAGGCACGCCTGACGCGCTACCTCGCGGCGGGCGTACGCGCCATGGAGGCCGAGCAGATCGCCTACGACCAGCCCGCGGCGCGCCTGTTCGACGCTACCGTCGCCGTCTACGGCGGTCCCGCGCAGAACGTGGCCAACTGGTTGACCGGCGAGGTCGCCGGTCGCGCCAACGCTCTGGGCAAGGGTGTCGGTGATACCGGCCTGACGCCCGTAGCCCTTGCGCGCCTCCTCGAGCTCGTCGACGACGGCACGCTCTCCACCACCGCGGCCAAGGACCTGGTTCAGGACCTGCTCACGGGCGCCGACCCGGCCGAGCTGGTGGCCAGCCGCGGCCTCGGTCAGGTCAGTGACGCCTCCGCCTTGGGAGCGCTCGTGGCGGAGGTACTGGAGGCCAACCATGAGCTCGTCGAGCGCGTCAGGTCCAACCCAAAGGCGATCAACGCCCTGCTCGGGAAGGTCATGGCAGCCAGCCGGGGTAAGGCCAACCCCGACCTGGCACGGCGCCTGTTGGAAGAGCGCCTTCGCTAAGCCGGTAGTCGAGCGAGCCGCCAAACAGCGGGATGCCCCCGAGTGGTGCTCGGGGGCATCCCGCGTCTAGCGAAGCATGTAGTACGGCCCGCGACGTGGCGGGTCCGCGATCACCCCGGAGGTCCCGGAGGTCCTTCTGGGCCCACTGGGCCCTGCGGGCCTTCCGGTCCGGCCGGGCCAGCGGGACCCGCGGGTCCGGCGGGGCCTGCCGGCCCTGCCGGACCCTGGGCGCCTGGCGCGCCAGCGGGGCCTTCCGGTCCGATCGGTCCGGTTGGTCCCATCGGCCCCGCGGGGCCGGCAGGACCTTGCGGACCGACCGCCCCGACGGCCCCCGTGGCACCAGGAGCACCCTGCGGACCTTGCGGACCCGTGGCGCCGGTATCGCCCTTGTCGCCCTTGGCTCCTGCCTCCCCGCGCGGGCCGGCAGGACCAGCCGGACCGACAGGACCGGCGGCGCCAGTAAGGCCACGCAGCCCGGCTGGACCCGCCGCGCCGCGCTCACCCTGCGGACCGGCGGGACCGGCGGGTCCGGCCGCGCCGGCAGGACCTTGCGGACCGACGCAGTCGAGGGCGTCGCCGACGCCATCCAGGTTCACGTCCTCGTCCAGTCCGAGACGTCCATCGCCGTCGCGGTCCCAACAGGCAAGCCCTGCCGCGCCGCTCGGACCAGCCGGACCGGCGGCGCCGTCGCGGCCAGCCGGACCGGGCGCACCGCGCTCACCTTGCGGACCCTGCGCGCCGGCGGGACCGACGGGACCGGCGGGTCCGGCCGGACCGGGCGCGCCGTCGGTGCCGGCCGAGCCAGCCTCACCGCGGTCGCCCTGCGGACCCTGAGGACCGGCCGGGCCAGCCGGACCCTGAGGTCCGGTCGGGCCAGCCGGGCCGGTAAGGGCGCCCGCAGCGACGTCGGCACGCAACGCGGCCACTTCGGCGCTCATGGCGCCGAGCTTCTCCTGCACACCCTGTGTTCCGCAAGCGACCTTCGCATCTACCACGTTGACCGCATGGTCGATCAGCAGGGCCACTTGATAGCCGCTCAGGTACTCGTCTCCGTTCAGCCGGCCGTCCGGGAAAGCCTGGCCCACGCCTAGCGCGGCTATGCGCTGGGCGGCGCCGGCCGCCCAGTGGTCGGGGCTCACGTCCACGAAACGGAAAGTCGGGTCCGGCACCCCGGCGCCGGCGTCCGTGCAGCCGGTGACGGTGTCGACCCTCGTCAACAGGCGATCGACGAGCACGGCGGCTTGGTAGCCGGTCACCGGGCCTTCTCCCAGGAACGAGCCGTCGGGGAAGCCGGTCTCAACCCCGACCTCGCCCAGGTCCCTGACGGCGGCCCTACCCCAGTCGATCCCGGCCTGGCTGAGGCCGAAGGCCACCAGGACGAGCGCTGCGATGGCAATGAGTGCTCTTCTCATCTCTCTCCTACCGGGCATCGCGGCCCAGAACCCCGCTGGTTCGAAGCCGATCGCCGCTGGACTAGATAATCGCCCATCCACACGCCTCCACGCACCGTGCATATCACGCCTCGTACCCCCTGCGAGGCGCCGTCGGGGTCACGGGGGCGAACGGCCGGCTATCATCTGGCCAGGTGAACTATCTAACTCGCATACTCGCGACCCTGGTGGCGGTCGCCCTTGCCGTCGGCGCCATGGCGCAGGCCCCGCTGCCTGCGAACGCCGCCGCCGCACTCGCGGACGCCCAGGCCGCGGCGGCCGAGGCCCTAGCGGCCTACGAGACGTACTACCCGGACCAACCGCTTTGGCGCAAGGCTTTCGCGGCGGCAGAGCGCGCCCGCGACCTGGCTCCGGGCAGACCCGAACCCTTTCGCTTCCTGGCCCAAGCGTACGGCCTAACGGGCTGGACCTCTCGGGCGCTGTCCGCATGGCAAGCCTACGCGGCTGCGGGCGGCGCCATGGACGCCCCGGCAAGGGCCGCCGCCGGAGCGGCAGCGTCCAAGCTCGGCTTCGACGCGTTCAAGGCAGGCAACTCCCAGAACGCCATAGCTCTCCTCGAGGCGGCGCAGTCTTACCTACCTGAGGATCTCGACGTGCAGTCGTGGCTCGGCCAGGCCTACCTCTCCGTCGGCAACGCCTCGGCCGCCGCCCCTCACCTACAGCGAGCGCTCCAAGCCCAGCCGCAGCTCGAGCCGCTGCTGGAGAGGGCGCAGTACGGCGCCAACTTCGGTCTCGCCAACGCCGACGCCTACTTGGCGGCCAGGACGGCGTTCGCCAACGGCGACTACTCCGCCGCCCTGGCGGGCTTCCGCACCGCGTCAGACGGAGCCCCAACGTTCCTAGACGCGCAGCGCGGTGTGGCAGCCAGCCTCGGGGCGCTGGGCGACGAGCAGGGAGCGCTCGAAGCCTGGCAACGCGTCCTGACGGCCGCTCCCGGCGACCCGCAGGCTGCGGAGGCTGTCGACCGCCTCTCGGCGCTGCTCGCGCCGGAACCCGAGCCGGAACCCGAGCCGGAACCCGAGCCGGAGCCGACGCCCGTACCTACGCCGGTTCCAACGCCAACACCCACGCCAACACCCACGCCGGAACCAACGCCGACACCGACACCCACGCCGGAACCTACGCCAACACCGACCCCGACACCGACCCCCGCGCCTCAGCCGACGCCTACGCCCACGCCTACTCCGGCGCCCACTCCGGTCCCGACGCCGACACCGACACCGACGCCAACACCGACCCCCACTCCGACCACGCCTTCCGGTCAGATCGCCCTGTACGACGGCACCATCACGGCCAGGAGCATCAACGACGGCGGCCAGGGCGCTTTCGTGTTCGTGGATCCGGCGGCCGGCTCCGGCGCGCGCGTCGCCGGCGCGGCCGGGGTGGACCGCGGCACCCTGTACTTACGGGCCGACGTGAGCGCCAAGCCGAGCTCGACGCCGATGCAGCTTCAGCTCTGCCTGGTGCCTGGCGACGACTCGGTCATCAGCCCGCCCTGCACCGACGCCACGAAGCTGGTCGTGACGGGCACGGGCGCGTTCAGCGCCAGCTTCGACATGCGCGCGCTCACCGGCGAGGAGAGCGTCGACTGGACGCGAGGACTCAGCCGGCTGCTCGTCGTGCTGCGCGATTCGGCGTCGCGCCCACTGGACGAGCGCTACACGCGGGGCGCTGACGGCACGCCGATCGATCTGACGCCCTACTACCCCATGACGCTGCGCTTGCGGCTCGTGCTGGCGCCCGCCGGAGCCACGTTCTCCGGTTGGTGAGCGGCCGGCGCCCCATCACGGCAGCGGCCGGGACCGTCGCCTCGCGAGCCCGACGCTACCGCCCGATCCCGACGTAGTTGAGCCCGGCGGCCGTGACGGCGGCCGGCTGCAGGAGGTTACGCGCGTCGAGCAGGAGGTCGCCGCGCATCACCCGCGCCAAAGCCGCGAAGTCGACCTGCCGGTACTGCGGCCACTCCGTGACGACCACGATGGCGTCGCAACCGTCGGCCATCTCCACCTCGGAAGCGCAGTATTCGACTGGCAGGTCAGGGAAGTGGCGCTTGGCGTTGTCCATGGCGATGGGGTCGTGTACCCGCAGGACGGCGCCGCGCTGGCTGAGCTCGCGGACGAGCGTGAGGGCGGGGGCGTCGCGCATGTCGTCCGTGTTGGCCTTGAACGCCAGGCCGAGCAGCCCGATCGTTGTGCCCCGCACGACCTTCAGGTGCTGTTGCAGCTTCTCTACGACGTACATGCGCTGACGCTTGTTGACGTCGACGGCCGCACGCACGAGCGGCATCTGGTAGTCGTAAGAGTTGCCGAGCGCCATCACCGCGGCGGTGTCCTTTCCGAAGCAGCTGCCGCCCCAGCCGATGCCTGCGTTGAGGAACTTGCCGCCGATCCGACTGTCGAGGCCGATGGCGCGAGCCACCTCGACGATGTCGGCCCCCACCTTCTCGGCCAGGACCGAGAACTCGTTGATGAAGCTGATCTTGGTGGCGAGGAACGCGTTGGCCGCGTACTTGGTGAGCTCCGCGCTGGTGGTGGTCGTCCCGATGAAGGGCGGCAGTTCCAGCCGTTCCGGCCGCGGGGAGCCGGGAGGCGGGTCGAAGGTCTGCTCGAGGATGGGTGCGTACAGCTCCCTGAGCATGGCGCGCGCCGCCTGCGTGTCGGAACCCACTACGATCCGGTCAGGGTACAGGGTGTCCTGCACGGCCCTGCCCTCAGCGAGGAACTCGGGGTTGGACGCCACGTGCACCTCGGCGCTCACGCCACGAGCCGCCAGCCGTCTGGTGATGATGCCCTCCACGTGACGCGCGCTGCCGACCGGTACGGTGGACTTGTTGACCACGACGAGCCGGGCGCCCGGCTGGACCTTGTTGGCGACCTCGGTCGCCGCGACATCCACGAACGACAGGTCGGCGTCGCCATCCTCCCTGGACGGGGTGCCGACCGCGATTAGCACGACCCCCTCGCCGCTCAGTTCGGGGATGTCCGTCCGGAACGTCGCATGCTGCCTGCCCGCCGCCATGATCTCGGCGAGCCCGTTCTCGTGGATGGTCGGTATGCCGGCGGCGAGCTGCTCGATGACCTCGCGCTTCTTGTCGACGAACGTAACTTCGTTGCCCAGGTAGGCGAGGGCGGTGCCCGTCGTGAGTCCGACGTAACCCGTGCCGATGATGGTCACTCTCATGCGTCCATCCTACGCATGCGCGCCTAAGAGCATTCTTACTGACGAGGTCCGGTTACCCGCCCCGGCCCGCAGGGGGGAGCTCACCGCGGTGGCAGCGGCCGAACACTCCTGTGGCGTTCAGCGTCCCGCGAGGAAGATCCCCGGCACCTCGCCGAGCGCGACGAACCGGTCGGCCATGTCCTGCAGCGACTGGCCGGCCGCCTCGCGGAACGCCATGACCTCCACGCGCTTCCCGCGCTCCTGGGCGAGTTCGAGGATGGGCGCGAAGTCGCCGTCGCCGCTGGCGAGCACGATGACGTCGGCGTGATCGAGAGCCCTGACGATGTCGGCCGCGATGCCCATGTCCCAGTCACCCTCGAGGCGCACGGCGCCGTCGTCGTCCACACGGTGGACCCGCACCTTGCGACGCTTGACCCGGTAGCCGAGGCTGCTCAGCTTGCCGAAGAAACCGTGGGCCGTGCTGTCGCCATCGCGCTCGACCACGTAGGCGTTGGCGTGCGCCAGGCGTCTCCCGCGCAGAGCCGTGTCGAGCAGCGTCTGGTAGTCGACGCTCGCGTCGAAACCGTCGCGGGCCGCGTAGTAGAGGTTCTGCGTGTCGACGTAGAGAGCCACCCGTTGCTCGGGCGCCTCGCCGGGCGCCGGCTTCGGGCCCCGCGTATCGGCCGTCTGCATGGGCGCAGTGTAACGTTTACGCGAGAGCGCGTTACCCCGGCGGGGAGGCCCTGCGAGGCTAGCGGGCGAGCCACTTCCCCATGATCAGGTTGTCCTCGAACCCGTCACCTTCGGCACCGAGCAGCCTTATCTGGCGAACCTCCCTGCCCTCATGCTCGAACCCCTCGCTCTCGTATAGCCCGATGGCGGCGAGGTTGCCGGCCCTGACGTTCAAAGACATCTTGAGGACCCCGACCCGGCCGCACCAGTCGTAGCATTCGCGCAGCACGGCCCGTCCGACACCGCGGCGCCTGGCGCCGGGCGCGACCGCCAAGGTCAGGACCGCCACGTGCTCCAGGCGCCTGGCCGACGAGCGCTGCAACTCGGCCCAACCGACGATGACGCCGCTCAGCACCGCCACGGCGTAGTGGCTACGGCGCGGCGCCGTCCCTATCCGGCTGGCCAGGGAACCGACGCTCTCGGCGCCGTCGCCCACGAAGGCCCCGCCTTCGCGGTAGACGCCGGCCAACAGCCCCCTGACGGCCTCGGCGTCGGCCGGGATCGCATCCCTGACGAGCACGCGCCGATGATAACCGCGCCGTAGGCCTGGTATCCTGGCTTGGTTGTCGCCTCGGCGACGTTCCCATGGAGGTCCCGACCCGCATGTCCCGCCTAGTGAGTGCAGAGTCCGTGGCGGAAGGCCACCCTGACAAGTTGGCAGACCGCATCAGCGACAGCGTGCTGGACGCCATCCTCGCCCAGGACCCGCAGGCGCGGGTCGCCGTGGAGGCGCTCCTGACGCGTGGGCTCGCCCTCGTCGCGGGCGAGGTCACCACCAAGGCCGACGTCGACGTGCAGGCCATCGTGCGCTCCGCGGCGCGGGAGGTCGGATACATCGACGCCGCCTACGGCTTCGATGCCGACCACAGCGCCGTCCTCATCGCGCTCAACGAGCAATCGCCCGACATCGCCCAAGGCGTTGATAGGGCCGACGACGGCAGCGACGACGCCAAGGAGAAGATCGGGGCCGGCGACCAAGGCCTCATGTTCGGTTACGCCATCGACGAGACGCCCGAGCTCATGCCGCTGCCGATCCTCCTAGCCCACCGGGTGGCGCAGCGCTTGGCCGAGGTACGCAAGAGCGGCCTGCTTCCCTACTTGCGCCCCGACGGCAAGGCCCAGGTGACCATCGAGTACCAGGACGGCGTCGCGACTCGCCTGCGCAACGCCGTCCTCTCTGCCCAACATCATCCGGACGTCCCGATGGACGAGCTCAAGGCCGACCTCCTCGAGCACGTGCTGCGCGTGGCGCTGCCCGCCGAGTTCTTCGACGATGGCACGCGCGTGTACATCAACCCGACAGGGCGGTTCGTCGAGGGCGGGCCCACCGCGGACGCGGGTCTGACCGGGCGCAAGATCATCGTCGACACCTACGGGGGAGCCGCCCCGCACGGTGGCGGGGCGTTCAGCGGCAAGGACCCCACCAAGGTCGACCGATCGGCCAGCTACTACGCCCGCTACATCGCCAAGAACGTCGTGGCCGCCGGGCTCGCCAAACGGTGTCAGGTGCAGCTCGCCTACGCCATCGGCGTGGCGCGGCCGGTAGGCATGTACGTGGACACGTTCGGCACGGGGGCGTTACCAGACGACCGCCTCGCCGAGGTCGTGACCGCCGAGTTCGACGCCCGGCCGGCCGCGATCATCGAGCAACTCGACCTGCGCCGCCCGATCTACGCCGCTACCAGCGCGTATGGCCACTTCGGCCGTGCCGGGTTCCCCTGGGAGGAGACGGACCGCGCCGCTCGCCTCCGCGCCGCGGTGGCCTAGGGATAAGCCGCGCCAGCACGCGCTTTCTCGTCTCGCGCACTTCGGGGTTCGTGGTACAAATAGCGCCATGGCCAGGATAGTTCTGGGCAATCGTGAGGGCCTACTCGCCATCCGTCACGGTCGCAGCGTGCTCGAGCTCCTCACGGACGAGTGGCCCGACCTCCAACTACGCCTTCGCACCGTCTCGAAGACCGGCGGTCAGGAGAGCGGTCCCCTCCTCCAGGCTCTCGCCGGTGGCGAGGTCGGCATAGCCGTCGCCCAGCTGGAGTGCCTGCCCCCTACCCTGCCGGACGGGCTCAAGCTGGCCGCCGTCCTGCGGCGCGGCGAGCCGCGCTCGGCGCTGGCCGCCAAGGGCAAGGGCGCGCTGGGCGCCTTGCCCGATGCGGCACGCGTGGCCGTCACGTCGGAACGCGACGCCGCGTTCCTCGCGGGCGTCAACCCGGGCTTCAAGGTCGAGGTCGACGCGTCGGCGCCGGACGCGCTGCTTGCGCGCGTCGGCGCCGGAGTCGACGCCGCCGTCCTGCCCGCCGCCACGCTCATCACCCTCGACCTCCGCAGCGCCATCGACGTCGTGCTCGACGAAACCGTCTTCGCCCCCGCCCCCGGGCAGGGTGCGGTAGCGCTGGTGGTGCGCGAGGACGACGACCTGGCCTTCGAGACCGCCTACTCTCTGCAGCACCGCCCCAGCTTCGACCGCGCGCGGGCCGAGTTCGCCTTCGCCGCCGGGCTGCCCGACCTGCACGTCGGCTCCATCGCGTCCGTGACGGAAGACGGCGAGCTCACGCTGTTCGGATCCGTGGCGCGAGGCGGCACCGTCCTACAGGCCTACGTGACCGGGGAGGCGCGCGAAGCCGCCGAACTCGGTCGCGAACTCGCGAAGGACGTGCGCGAGCAACTGGAGCGCGCCTGAGCGCCTAGCGGTCGGGTTCAGGATGCTACGCGCGCCTGCTTCGCATCGGTCAGGACCTTCTCGGCCACCTGGGCGGGCACCGCCTCGTAGCGATCGACTTTCAGCGAGTAAGCGCCGCGCCCGCCGGTCATGCTGCGGAGGTCGGCGGAGTACGCCTGGATCTCGGCGAGCGGCACGTGCGCGCTCACCACGCTGACGGAGCCCTCGCTGTCCATGCCGAGGATGCGCCCGCGGCGCGTGTTCAGGTCCGAGATGACGTCGCCCGTGAAGCGGTCGGGCACGCGTACCTTGAGGAGCGCCAAAGGCTCGAGCAGGATCGGCTTGGCCTGCTGCAGGGCCTCGTGCATGGCCTGGGTGGCGGCGAACTGGAAGGCGATGTCCTTGGAGTCGACGGGGTGGTCCTTGCCGTCGTAGACGCTGACCTTGACGTCCTGAAGCGGAAAGCTGCCGAGCACGCCCGACTCCATGCCGGCACGCGCGCCCTTCTCGCAGCTCGTCTGGAACTGCGTCGGGATGGTGCCGCCGACGACCTTCCACTCGAACTCGAACCCGCCGCCGCGCGGCAGGGGCTCGACAGTGAGAGCGACCTCGGCGAACTGGCCGGCACCGCCGGACTGCTTCTTGTGCCGGTAACGGGCGTCGCCCTTGCCTTGGATCGTCTCCCGGTACGCGATCGCCGGCAGGCGTGTCTCGACCTCGACGCCGAACCGGTCCTTGAGGGCCGCCACGGCGATCTCGAGGTGGACGTGCCCCATGCCCCAAAGGACCGTCTCCTTCGTGTCGGGGTTGCGCTCGAGCTTGAGCGTCGGGTCGGCGTCGAGGACCTTCGCGAGCGCCTCGCCGAGCTTGTCCTCGTCAGAGCGGTTCTTCGGGAAGAGCGCCAGCGCCATGACGGGCGAAGGGAGCCGGATGGGCGCGAGGACGAACTCGGCGCCCGGCGCGGTGAGCGTGTCGCCGGTGCGCACCTCGTCGGCCTTCGTGAGGGCGCCGATCATGCCCGCCGTCAGCCGCTTGACCTCCGTCAGGTCCTTGCCGCGCGGCGCGAAGATGTGCGAGGTGCGAAGGTCGGCGCCGTTGGAGGCGTCGCGCAGCGGCTCGCCGGCGTTGAGGGCGCCCGACAGCACTCGCATGAAGGAGACCTTGCCGAGGTACGGGTCGACGACCGTCTTGAAGACCCTGGCGCTGAACGGCTGGCCCTCGCCCAGCGTGGGCGGCTCGCCGGACTCGACGGGCAGCGGGCCGTGGTCGTGCACGTGGCGCACGCCGCGCGTGAGGAAGTCGAGCAGGAGGCTGATGCCCATGACCTTCGTGGCGGAAGTGAGGAGAACGGGCGTGAGCTCGTGGCGCAGGACGGCCGCGTAGAACGCCGCGAGGAGCGCGTCCTGGTCGATCTCGGCCTCCTCGAGGTACTGCATCATCAGCTCGTCGTCGGTCTCGACGACGGCTTCGACGAGGCGGTCGCGGTACTCGCGGGCCAAGCCCTCGACCTCGGCCGGGAGCGGGACCTCGACCGGCGTGGTGCCGTCGGGCCACTCGTACGCCCGCATCGTGAGGAGGTCGACGATGCCCCTGAACTCCTCTGCCTGTCCGATCGGGATCTGGATGGCTGCGATGTTGCCTGCGAGGGTGGCCTCGATATCGGCCATCGTGCGGAAGAAGTCGGCGTTCTCCCGGTCCATCTTGTTGATGACGACCATGGTCGAGAGCTCGCGCTCGAGGCTCGACGTCCAGACGCGCTCGGTGCCGACGGCCACTCCGGACACGGCGGAGACGACGATTATGGCCGCGTCGGCGGCGGCCTGCGCGCCGCGGATCTCGCTCACGAAGTCCGCGTAGCCGGGCGTGTCGATGACGTTGAACTCCTCGCCCTGCCAGCTGAACGGGTGGATCGTCGAGTAGATGGAGATCTTGCGGCGCTTCTCCTCCGCCGTGACGTCGGAGACGCTCGTGCCGTCCTCCACCTTCCCGAGGGTCTGGATGGCGCCGGCGCGGAACAGTATGGCTTCGACGAGCGACGACTTGCCGGCGCCGCTGTGCGATAAGACAGCCACGTTGCGGATCTGGGACATCTTGAGCTCCCTTTCCTAGTGCAGCGGCGCGGAGCCGCTCGGTTCCCGGCGAAGGCTTTGGCCCGTCTCCACGAGTGTATCAGGTGGCCGGGCGGCCGCGGCCGGGCCTGGCGCGCCGTTACACTTGGAGCGTGGGGCGCGAGCTGGAACTCAAATACTCCTCGCCGGACGGCGCGGTGCCCGAAGCCGACGAGTTGGCCGCGGCCCTCGCGCCCCTTGGCGTGGTGGCACGCCCTTCCGGGACGCGCCGGCAGCTCGACGTCTACTTCGACGACGCCGCCCTCCGCCTCGAGCGCCACGGTCTCGCCCTGCGCCTGCGCACGTCCGATGCCGGGGCCGTCGCCACCGTCAAGGGCCGCGGCGACGCCGTCCGAGGCGTGTTCGAGCGCGAGGAGCTCGAGGTGCCGCTTGACGCGTCCGCCGGCACGCGGCTGGGCGACCAGACCGTCGTGTTCGGCGCATCCGCGGCGCCGGCCTGGCCCGTCGCCATCGTGGCGCGCCTCGCCTCGCTCGTCTCCCTGCCCGATCTCGAGCCGCGGCTCGAGATCGAGACGACGCGCGTGGCGTTCGTCCTGGAACGTCCCGGGTCCGCCTCGAACTCGGGCGCGCCGGTAGCGGAACTCGCCTTCGACGAGGTCGTATGCCGGCCGCCAAGCGGGCGCGGCGACGGCGCGCTCATAGACGCCGCGCTGTTCTCGGAAGTCGAGATCGAGGCGAAAGGCGAGACCACTCGGGATACCCTTCTGGCGATCGGCGGGGCCTTGGAGCGCCTGTTGCCGCTCGTGTCCGGCAGCGCGAGCAAGCTGGAGCGTGCCGCCAGCCTGCTCGCGCCCTTCATCGAGTGAACGCCTAGGGCGTAAGGGCTACCTGGTCAAGTAACCGCCGTCGACCGCCACGTAGCTGCCCGTGATGAACGACGCCTTGCTCGAGGACAGGAACGTCACCAGCCCGGCGACCTCCTCGGAGGTTCCCAACCGGCCGATCGGGTGCATCGCGGCTATCGCGGCCAGGAGGTCGTCGCCCAGGTCCTTGAGGAGCGGCGTGGCGATGAAGCCGGGGCCGACCACGTTCACGCGGACGCCCGCCTGCGCGTACTCCATGGCGGCGTTCTTGGAGAGCCCGACGACCCCGTGTTTGGCGGCCACGTACGCCGGGGCGCCCGCGAAGCCGACCTGCCCGAGGATCGATGCCACGTTCACGATGGCGCCGCCGCCGGCGGCCAGGATGGCGGGGATCTGCGCGCGCATGCCGTAGAAGACGCTGTTGAGGTTGACGTCGATGACCTTGTGCCAGCCGGCCACCGAGTGGTCGGCCACGGGGTTCGATTCTCCGGAGATGCCCGCGTTGTTGCAAGCCACGTGCAGCGCGCCGTAGCGCTCTTGAGCGAACCGCACGAGCGCGTCGGCCGCCTGCGGGTCGGCGGCGTCGGAGTGGCAGTAGCTCGCCACGCCGCCCGCGGCGTTGATGGCCGCCGCCGCGGCCTCGCCTGCCGCGTCGTTTATGTCCGCCAGGACGACGGAGGCGCCCTCGCGCGCGTAATCCTCCGCGATGGCCTTGCCGATGCCGGAACTCGCGCCCGTCACCACCGCTACCTTGCCTGCCAGAAGTCCGGATCTCGTGGGACCGCTCATGTTCGCCCTCCGATCGGCGGACGCACCCGAAGGGGGTGTCCCGTCGAGTTCAGGATTTCACAAGCCCAGCCGGCCCGCCGGGACGGGAGACCCGGCGCGCCGGGTTCAGGTGGCGCGACCAGAACGCGCCAGGCGCGCATGGGTCGGCACCGGTCGGTTCACGCGGCTCCGCGCCGGGGGCGCCGGGTCGCGGAGCATGGAAGCTATACTTGCGGCCATGACGCGAAACGCGTACGTTCCCGTCCGTGACGAGCGGACCTTCGAGCTCATCGGCGCAGAGTACGCCCGCCAGGCTGGCGGCCTCGAACTCATCGCCTCCGAGAACTTCGTCTCCAGGCAGGTGATGGAGGCCGTCGGCTCCGTCCTCACCAACAAGTACGCGGAAGGGTACCCGGGCAAGCGGTACTACGGGGGCTGCGAGGTCGTCGACCAAGTCGAGCAGCTCGCCATCGACCGCGCCAAGGAGCTGTTCGGTGCCGCCTGGGCGAACGTCCAGCCTCACTCCGGCTCCAACGCCAACTTCGCCGCCTACTACGCCCTGCTCGAGTCGGGTGACAAGGTCCTCGGCATGGACCTGGCCCACGGCGGCCACCTGACGCACGGGTCGCCGGTGAACTTCTCCGGCCGCTCGTACGAGGTCGTGGGCTACCCGGTCGACCGTCGCACGGAGCGGATCGACTACGACGCCCTGAGGCGCCTCGCGCACGAGCACCGCCCGAAGATGATCATCGCGGGCGCCAGCGCGTACAGCCGCTTCATCGACTTCGCCGCGTTCAGGGCGGTGGCGGACGAGGTCGGCGCCATCCTCATGGCCGACATCGCGCACATCGCGGGGCCGATAGCGGCCGGACTCCATCCGCACCCGCTGCCCTACGCGCACGTCGTGACGACCACGACCCACAAGACGCTACGCGGCCCGCGGGGCGGCCTCATCTTCGGCAACGACGAGGAGATCGCCAAGAAGATCGACCGCGTCATCTTCCCTGGCATCCAGGGCGGTCCCCTCGAGCACGTCGTGGCCGGCAAGGCCGTAGCGTTCTTCGAGGCGCTCCAGCCCTCGTTCCGCGACTACCAGGCGCTGATCCTCGCCAACGCCATCGAGCTGGCGGCGCGCCTCGGCGAGCGCGGCTACCGCATCGTGTCGGGCGGCACCGACAACCACCTCTTCGTGGTCGATCTGCAAGGCACGGGCATCAACGGCAACACCGCCAGCAAGCGTCTTGACAAGGTCGGGATCACCGTCAGCAAGAGCATGGTGCCGTTCGATCCCGAGAAGCCCTGGATCACGTCTGGTGTCCGCATCGGCACGCCGGCTATAACGACACGCGGCTTCACCGTCGCCGAGATGGCGACGGTGGCCGACCTGATCGACAGGGGCCTCAAGGGCGAGGAGCCGGAGAGCGTCGCGGCCGAGGTCGCCGCCTTGGCCGAGCGCCACCCCATGCCGGGCTGAGCCGAGCAGCAATGAAGCGCGCCCCTCATCCAAGGGGCGCGCTCAAGTCGTCGGAGCCGCGCCTCAGCGGCGCTGCCGCAGCCGCTCCAGGCTCTCGTGCAAGCTGATACGCATGCGTTCGACCGCCTTCGCGATCTGACCGAGTTCGTCGTCGCGCTTCAGCTCGACCGGCTGCTCTAGATCGCCGTGGCTGATCCTGTCGGTGGCGACGAGCAGGTACCGGATGGAGTCGCGCAGACCGCGCGTGAGCGACAGGGCCGCCAGCACCCCGAACAGCACGGGCACCAAGCCGACGAGCAGCGCCGTCAACAGAGCGTTGCCGACCAGGCGCAGGCTGTCGGGCCGCGCACCAGCCACCACTGCGCCCGCCACCGCGGCGGCCGGGGCTCCGCCACGCCTGACCTGCGTGCCCGCCACGACGTCGTTCTCGCTGCCCAGACCGACGAGGGCGAGGAGACTGCGGCCGCTGTCGGCGAGGTTGGCCAACCAGTCCGTACTCGAGCCGCGCCCGGGCCCCTCGCCGCCGGCCAGTAGGCTCCGCGCTTCGGCGAGGGCGGCGTCCAGCACCTCGGGCGGGAAGGCGTCGACGCCCTCCACGCCGTCGTACCAGGCGACCAGCGGCGTCTGGTCGGTGTCAACGAGCAAGAGGTAGTCGAGGCCCCAGCCGGGCGCCCCGGCTCCGCCGGCCTGGACCACGCCGAGCTCGACCCTCACGATGGGAGCGGCGAGCGGTAGGCCGCCCGACATCCCTTCCACGGTCGTGGCGAATGCGTCGACGACGCCGACGACCCGCTTCTGCTCCGCGTTCCTGAGGATGGGCAGGACGGTGATACAGATGGCCAGCAGCGTGACGATGAGGGTCACCACGCCTGGCAGGGTAGCGGCGCTCGCCACGCCGCGTCGCAACGCGCCGCGCTCCAGCACGGGGGGTTCGCGCACCAGGGTAGTCCTGAGCGGGTCGCGGGGCGGCGTGGTCGTCGTATGACCAGGCACGGGCGTGGCGTGGAACCTGTCTGACTCGCGCCCATCCGAGCCACGTCGTGCGTCCGTCTCGCCGCCGGCACCGGTGCTGCGCGCTTCGACCGTGTCGGCGCTCCGCTCGCCGGCGGCGCCGAGCGCGGGATCCGTACTGCGCGCCTGGTCCGCGCTCTGCACCGGATCCTGGTTCGCGTCGTGACGGGTAGAGCGCCCGAAGCGCGCGTCTTGGTTCTCCGGCGCCGGGTCGGGGTGCCGATCCGCCGTCCGCCAGGCGCGCCCCTCGCCACTGGTCACCACGCTCACGTCCGTCGCGCCGGCGGCGCCGACTCCCGCGCCAGCGGCTCCAGCGCCAGAGAAACCGGTGCCGGCGGCATCCGGGCCGTCGGAGTAGGCGGGGACGTCGGATTCGCTCCTGGCGAGGACGGCGGTGGAGGACGGGTCGATCGAGACGGCCGGTCCGGTGGCCGGACGGTCGCGCTCGCTCGTCGAGAAAGCGGCCAGCGGACCGTCTTGGTCCTCCTCGCGTACCTCGACAACGAGGCCGGCGGCCTCCATGATGCTCTGCACGGTGCGTGCCTCGCGCTCCTGCACGGGCCGAGTAACGGGTCCGGGCGCGCGGGTGAGGAGCTTCTCCGCCTTGTCGACGGGGATGCGGAAGCCGGACGCGACCTTCGTCGCCACCTCTAGCATGTCGTCCGGCAGCGGTTCTCTGACGAGCACCACGTACTTCATGGCTTCCTCCTGGGTCGGGTGGCAGAGTCGCCGCGAGCCGGGCCCCTATCCTTGGGCTCGCCGCGAGCCGCGGCGTCGGTACGGTCGCTTTCGCGAGCGACGTCCGTGTGAGCGGAGCCGTTGCGCCCCGAGCCCCCTCGACCGCCCTTGCGGGCATCTACGTCGCTACGTCCTCCGCGTGCCTGCTGGTCGAGTGAGAAGAGCCTACGCAACTCGGTGGCGCGACGCAAGAACTCCGCGCGGCGCTCGCTCGAATGGATGGCGCGCGCGACCTCCTCCAAGAACTCGCCTGCGGCGCTGACAGGCAACGTGTCCGGGCCGACCCCGAGATCCATCAGGGCGTCCTCGACCACGATGCTGCCGACCGGTCCCATCAGATCGATCGTCTCGCGCGCCACCTCCCTGACGAACCGCGGGTCCGCGACGGCCAGGGTGGCGAAACCCGCGAGGCCGTTGTCGAGCAGCTCTTGAGCCGCCGCGACGGTCTCCTCCACCGGTTTCCCGATGGTCGCGGCCAACTGCCGCAGGCTGTTGACGCCGTCGATGGTGCGCCACAGGTGCAGGGCCGCCAGCGTTAGCATCACGGACTCGTCGCGGTCGCGGCTCTCGGCGACGTGCAGGACCGTGTCGGCGGCGGCGCTCGGGCCGCGGGCTACCTCGCCCGTGTCAACCAGATGCGACGCCTCGAGCAGGAGGGTATCCGCGTTCCGACTCATGGTCTTCCGCTTCGGCGCCTCGCCCGGGCGGAACGTGAAGCGCCCCTCGCGCCACTCGAGCATGGCCGCCATGGCCGCCAGGTCGTAGAGCGGCCGCGCCTCCACGAGCACGATGACGCCGTTCTCGAGGTACACGCGCCCTTGACGGCGCTCGGGGTGGACGAGCGCAAGGCAGCCCGTCGCCTGGCTGAGCGCCAGGTACTGCAGCACGTTGGCGACCACCCCTTCACTCAGCCGGCCGTTCAATGTCGTCACCGCGGCACCTCGATCGTGGCCATCCTACCAGCGGCCAGGGCCCGGAGCGGACCGTGGTAGCTTGGTACCGCTTCGCCGGCCGCGGCAGCAAGGCGCCAGCACGCGCGGCATGGCCGCCAGGCGCCGCCGACTCGCTGCCCAACATCGTCCGGCGCCACGGTAGGAGTCTCATATGCACACCATCTGCCTGATCCCTGGCGACGGCATCGGCCAGGAGGTCGTTCCGGCCGCCCGCCGGCTGCTCGAGGCCACCGGCCTACCCATCGAGTTCCGCCTGGCCGAGGCCGGCTGGGGTACCTTCACCGCCCAAGGCACGAGCGTGCCAGAAGCCACCCTGACCGCCGTGCGGGCGGCCGACGCCACCCTCGCCGGCGCGTTCACGAGCCCGTCCAAGCGCGTGGAGGGCCACCAGGGCGCCATCCGCTACAT
Source organism: Deinococcaceae bacterium (assembly GCA_040255585.1). Lineage (GTDB taxonomy): Bacteria > Deinococcota > Deinococci > Deinococcales > Trueperaceae > JAAYYF01. The sequence goes on along the minus strand of JBDZVI010000005.1, from coordinate 31,591 downwards.
GCGCCGAACGCTCGACCTCTTCTCCAACCTCCGCCCAGCGCGCTCGCGCCCCATCCCCGGCAGCAGGGACGGCATCGACATGCTCATGGTGCGCGAGAACACGGAAGGGCTGTACGTCGAGAAGGAGCGGCGCTACGGCGACGTGGCCATCGCCGACGCCGTGGTGACCAAGCGGGCCAGCGAGCGCATCGCGCGCGTGGCGCTGGAGCAGGCCATGCGCCGCCGCAAGCGCCTGGCGGTCGTGCACAAGGCGAACGTGCTGCCACTGACCTCTGGCCTGTTCCTCGACACCGTCATGAGCGTCGCCAAGGAGTACCCGGAGGTCGAGACGTACGACATCATCGTCGACGCGGCCGCCATGAAGCTCGTCCGCGACCCCGAGTCGTTCGACGTGCTCGTCTCCACCAACCTCTTCGGCGACATCCTCTCGGACCTCATGGCGGGCCTCACGGGTGGCCTCGGGCTCGCGCCGAGCGCCAACCTCGGCGAGAAGTACGCCGTCTTCGAGCCGGTGCACGGCAGCGCCCCCGACATCGCCGGCAGGGGCGTCGCCAACCCGATAGCCACGTTCCTGACGGCCGCCATGCTCCTCGACCATCTCGGCGAGCGCGAGGCGGCGAGGCGCATCGAGCGCGCCGTCGACGAGGTGCTTGCCGAGGGCGAGCTGACACCGGACCTCGGCGGCCGCGCCTCCACCGAGAGCCTCACCGACGCCGTCATCGCGGCGCTCGGATGATCCCGTGGGCCGAGGAGCCGCCCGTCTAGAGGCGGTTCCTCCCGGCCATCCGGCATACGGTAGATTGGTGCCCGTGACCCCGCCATACGAGGCTGACAGGCGCCCGGAGCCGCGCGCATGACGTACGCGTTGCTCCAGGCCATGCGCGCCATCCGCGGCAACTGGGTAGCCAGCGTCTCGACCATAACGACCATGACGCTCTCGCTGACCATCCTGGTCGGCTTCAGTCTGGTGAGCGTGAACCTCAACAACGCGCTTGCCCAACTGCAGGGCGAACTGGAGTTGGCGGCCTACCTGGCGGACGGCGCCAACGTCCAGCAGCTCATGACGACGGTGCGCGCGTGGCCGGAGGTCGAGCGCCTCGAGTTCGTCTCCAAGAACCAGGCGCTGGCCGAGATGGTCGCCGACCTTCCGGCCCTCGGCAGGGCGGCCGACCTCGTAGAGAACCCGCTGCCAGACACCTTCCATCTGCGCCTGTACGACCCGTCGCAGACCTCGATCGTGCGGCTGCGCCTCGAGCAGCTGCCGGGAGTCGACGAGGTGGACGACTCGAGCGCCGCCGTCGCGACGTTCCTCGCTTTGAACGACGTCTTGCGCATCGGCGGCTCCATCCTCATCGTCGTGCTGCTCGGCGCGGCCGTGTTCGCGATCGTCAACTCCATCAGGGCCGCCATCACCGCGCGCAAGGAGGAGATAGACGTCATGCGCCTGGTGGGCGCGAGCCGCGGCTTCATCAGGGCGCCGTTCCTCCTTGAGGGGTTGCTGCTCGGCCTCATCAGCGCCGTGCTCTCGCTCGGCTTGGCCATCCCAGGCTATCAGGCCGCCGTGGCGCGCCTCGCGGAGCAGTTCGCGTTCGTGCCGTTCGTACGCGACAGCGCGCTGCTCGGTTGGATCGCCTCCCTGCTCGCCGTCCTCGCGATCCTCGTCGGCCTCGTCGGCAGCGCCATCGCCGTGGCGCAACACCTGCGCGAGCAGGACTGATTGGCCTCCGGGGCGTCATCCGACGGTCACGAACCGCTGCTACACTTGGCGCGTGCCATGCGTCTGCTTGCTCCACGCCGTGACTCGCTCGTTGAGCCGGGCCGCGGGCCTCGCCGCGAGCCTGGTCCCTGGCGGTCGCGTGGGCCGCGCTGCAAGGCGCGGCGTGAGCCTGGCCGTGGTCTTGACGGTCGCGGCGCCGGCCCTTGGTCCGGTCGTCCTGGGTCCAGCAGCCGCCCAAGTGAGCCTCACCAGCCCCGAGCGTCAGGCGCTCGAGCAGGACATCGCCAGGTACCAGGACCTGCTCGCCGACCGGCAGAAGCAACTCGCCGAGATCGAGAAGGCGCTCGGGCAGACCGCCGGCCAGTTGGAGCAGCGCATCGCGGAGCGCGACCGTGTCAGCGAGCAGCTCGCGGCCAAGCGCCGCGAGCGCGAACAGCTGTTGTCCCGCATCGCCGGCCTGGAAGTGGAGCGCGCCGCTACCGAGGCTCAGGTCGCCGCCCTGGACGACCGTCTGGCGTCCATGGCCGAGCGCATCCAGGACCTACTGCTGAGCCACTACAAGCAACGCGGGCGCGACTTCACGTCCGGTCTCGCCACGAGCAGGACCTTCCACGAGCTGCGCGTGCGCAACCACTACCTTGGCATCTTGGCGGAGCAGGACGCTGACGTCGTCAACGAGCTCGACGCGGTCCTCAACGAACGCAGGGCCGCCAAGGCGCAGCTCGAGGCGCAACTCCTGGAGCTGCAGGCGGCCGAGGCCGACCTGGCCAAGGCCGAAACCGACCTCGCGGCCACCAGCCAGCGCCTCGAACAGGTCCTGAGCGAGCTGAACGCCACGCGCGCCGGTCAGCTCATCCTGCAGCAGAACCTCCTCGAGGAGCAGACGCGGCTCGAGGGGAGCCTCGGCGACGTCAACCGCCAACTCGAGCAGGAGATCGCGCGCCTAAGGGCGGAAGAGGAGGCGGCGCGCGCGGCGGCGCAACAGTATGCGCAGGACCGAGAGAAGCAGCTCGAGCTGCAGCGCCAGGCCGACGAGGCGCGCAGCCGGGCCGACGCCCTGACCGCGCCGCTCGCGCCCCTGACCACCGGCTTCACACGCCCGTTCGACGGGGCGAAGCTCATCAGCCGCTTCGGCGAAGGGAACAACTCGTACCTCGGCATCCAGGCGCCGGTGAACAACTCGGCCGTGCGCGCCGTGCAAACAGGCCGCGTCTCAGCCGTTACCTACCTGGGCGCCAACTTCGGCTACATGGTGGGCGTTCAGCACGCGGGGGGCCTCACGAGCGTCTACGTCAACCTCCGCCAGCCCCTCGTCGACCTGGGCGACAACGTGCAGCAAGGCACCGTGCTCGGCTACCTCGGCGGCGGCACCCTCACCCCTCCTGACGTCCTGCAGTTCTACGCGCAACGCGCCTCCAACTCTGGCAGCTCGCCGTTCATCGACCCGGCGCCGCTCCTCGGCTGGTGAGTCCATGACCACGCGCGCGTTCGGTCAGGAGGCCTGAACGTGGTGTGCTCGGCGTGCGGCACGGCCAACCCGACGGGCATGCGCTACTGCGGCATGTGCGGAGTGCCCCTCGACCGGCAGGCCGGCGCTGCCCGCGAGCGGCGGCGCGTGACCATGCTCTTCGTCGACCTCTCCGGCTTCAGCGGCCTGACGCGCGACCTCGATCCGGAGGACCTGCGCGACCTGGCCGACGAGGTCCTGACGGTCGTCACGGGGGTGGTAGAGACTTACGACGGCTACGTCGACGCGCTCAAGGGCGACGGGCTGCTCGCCCTGTTCGGGGCGCCGCACTCGCACCCCGACGACGCCCTGCGGGCCGTGCTGGCAGGCGCCGCCAGCCTGCGGGCCATCGAGGACATCGGCAAGACCAGGGGCCTGCCCCTCAAAGGCCGCGCGGGCGTCAACACGGGGATCGTCATCGCCGGGGCCATCGGTTCCGGCAGGGTGCGCTCGTACACGGTGATGGGCAGCGCCGTCAACCTGGCCGCGCGGCTGGAGGAGGCCGCGGCGCCCGGCGACGTATGGGTCGGACCCGAGACGCACCAGGCCACTCGTCACCGCATCCACTACCAGTCGACCGGGCCCATCAGCCTGCACGGCTTCCCGGACGTCACCTCCGCGCACCGGCTGGTCATGCCGAAGCAGCAGCAGACCGACCCGTACGCCCACGTCCCGTTCATAGGCCGCGTCAACGAACTGGCGGTCCTCAAGTCCGTCTACGATGAGGTGATCGCGAGCGGCACCGCGCACGAGGCCTGGTTGGTCGGAGAGGCAGGCCGCGGCAAGACGCGCCTCGCGCGCGAGTTCCTCAAGCGCCTCGGGGGCCGGCCCCTGGTGCTCTGGCTCGAACAGTCCGTCACGGAGGACCTGGCGTTCACAGGCCTGGGTCGCCAGCTCTTCGCGCTGCACCTGGCCGAGGAGCCGCGGTCCGCCGCGCAACGCGTGCAACGCCTGTTGCACGGCCTCTTGCCTGGCGAGCCGCGCTGGCACCAGCTCATCCTCGAGAGCCTCGATCTCGCTCAGCGCTCCACCTGGACGCGCATAGAGAGGCGCAGCATCGACAGGACCAACCTGGCCTGGCGCGACCTCCTTGTCGCCCTCACGCGCCGGGGTCCTGGCACAGAGCACGAGCAGGTGCGGCCGCTCGTCCTCGTGGTCGAGAACGAGCCAAGCGACCCCGCTTCGCGCGAGTTCCTCGCCTTGGCCGCCGCGGCAGAGGCGCCCATGCTCATACTGCGCACCTCGCGCCGTCATGCCGTCGACCACCCTACGGCCGTGCACCTCCCCGCGCTCACACCCGACGAGAGCCTCAGGCTCCTCGGTGAGGTGGCGGGGCCGACTCTACGCACGGCCGCCGCCGGCCTGGTGGAGCAGGTCGGCGGTGTGCCTGCGTTCGTGCTCGAGCTCGGGAGGGCTCTCTCCGTCGCCTCGCTCGACTCGTTCCCCGGCTCGCTCGCCTCCCTGCTGCAGGCGCGTCTCGACATGATCGACGCCCCCCATCGCCGGTTGCTCGCCCACGCCGCCTTCGCCGGCGAGGTGGTGTGGGAGGGGCTGCTGCGAGAACTGGCCGGCCCGACCGTCTCGGGCGACGTCGAGGTGCTCTTGCGCGAGAAGATGCTCGTCGGCCAGACGACCTCCTCGATCCCCGACGAGCTGGAGTACCGCTTCCAGAGCGAGTTCCTGCGCAACGGCCTGCTGCGCATGATCCCGTTCTCGGAGCGACCGGTGCTGCACCTGCGCATCGCGGCGTGGCTCGAGCGCAACGCGCCGCTGACCTTCTCGGCCATGACCGCCGAGCACTTCGCCTTGGGTGGAGCGCCGGACGCCGCCTACGCCCACTACCTCGCCGCCGCCGACCTGGCCACCGCGCAGGACGACTCGGCACGCGCGTTCGACCTGTTCGAGCGCCTGCTCGGCCTCCCGATACCGCCGGAGCTCCTGGCGGAAGGCTCCCTCGCCCTGATCCAGGCGGCGCTCAGCCTCGGGGCCGCCGAACGCGCGCGCGCAGCGTTCGAGCAGGCGGAGGGCTACCTCGAACGCTGCGCGCCCGAAGCGCGCCGCGACCTTGGCAGGGTGCTCGAACAGCTCGGTCACGACCTCGCGCTCCTGACGTAGGGTCGGGTCGGCGCGTGAGGGCGAGCCTGGAGCGGGCGGGCCGCCACGAGCGCGCCGACACCCGAACGCGTGCCCTCACTTGCCCTTCCGACCGAACACTGCGAACCATGGTCGGAAGCTGGGCTCGAGCTCGACGAGCTTACGGGCCAGTTCCCCCCTGTCCCCGGGTGGGAGGACGGACCGCAGCTCCGTCAGGTAGTCCCAGCCACGACGCGCCGACAACTCGATGGCGCGCTCGGCGAAGACCCCCTGGTACCAGAGGAGCCGGTCCCAGCCGGCCCGCGTGCGCGGGTACTCGAACGCGGCGAGGTCGCCGGCCGCGGTGCTCGTTCCCGCCACCTGCCACTTCGACCACTCGGCCAGGCGCACCAGCACGTCGGTCTGCGAGGTGGCCCGCAGCGCCTGCACGAAGAGGTACGTCGCGTTCAACTCGTCAAGCCACTTGAGGCGCGTGCGCAAGCCGCTCAGGTTGGCGACGGCGTGGCCCCATTCGTGCCCGACCAGCAGGTCGATGAACTCACCGAGTTGCGCCGGGGCGCCTACGCCCGCGCGGGCCGCGGCGAGCATGGCGCCGTCGAACTGCTGCAGCAGCCGCGGCTGATGGTCGGCGGCCACGATCACGTTCGCCTGAGCGCCTCCGATGGCCGTGCGGGCGAACGGCAGGCCGTACGGGTAACGCGCCAGCTTGTACCAGTCGCGCGAGTCGACGACCAGGAGCGTCACGTCGGCCTCCGAACGTAGCGCGACGCGGGCCACCTCGTGCAACGGCCGCAGGAACGCCTGGAGCTGCCCCGCCCGCCTGCGCGCGCCTGCCGAGTGGCGAGCCGGCAGGAGGTCGTCGCGCAGTGGCCTCAGGTAAACGCCTGTCAACGCCGTTGCCGGGTTGGCGGAGGGGCTGGCCGCGGGACCTCCCGACGTGCCGCCAGCCGCCCCGCCTGGCCGACCATCGCGTTTGGCTCGTCCTGGGTTCGCCATGCTGGCCGCAGTGTAGGGGAAGGGGCCCTGAGGAAGACACTGGGACGATCGTGGGTGCTTGCTATGCTCGGCGGCATGAGCGTGTGGTTATGGGCCGGAGTGGCCTTCCTGGTCGGTGTCGGAGCCGGTTGGGGGCTCTCGATCTACCTGCGCGGCCGGCAGCCGAGCGAGCAACGCCTCCGGCAGCTGCAGGCCGTCCTGGACCGCTTCCAGGGCGAGGTGGCGCAGCACTTCCAGGAGTCAGGACAGTTGATCACGCGGCTGAGGGCCGACGTGGAGTCCCTCTACCACCACCTCGAGGACGGGGCCGCGCGGCTGACGACGGAAGACGCCGCGCAGGCGCGCTTGCGGCAGCTCGAGGAGACCTCGGCCACACAGCCGGTGCCCGGCCCCGTCGAGCGCGGCACCGACCACTGACTCGACTTCCAACCCGACCACCGACCCGACCGAATGGTCCGACCAACTCGCTGAGCAACGCCCACCGTGAGGCTCATTAAGCCGCTCTGGCGCGAATTTCCTCATGTTTCGACCCCGGTGGCGCGTGATAGACTCCCCGGCGACGTGAAGCGGCTGTTCCTAATCCTCACCCTGCTGTTGACTTGCGTCACCGCCGCCGCTCAGGAGCGGCACAACTACCTCGCGGTCAACGGCGGCTTGCTGGATGAGGCCGGCCCCTACTACTTCATCAAACAGGGCGACAGCTCCAACGCCTTCGCGAGGGCTCAGCCTCTAGCAGAAGCCTTGAAGCTAACCGTCAGCTACGTCGCAGACGAGAAAGTCCTCGTCTTCTCAGACGGCCTCAGGACGGCGCGCTTCAAGGCCACGTCCGATATCGCGGCCGGCTTGATCAAGGCGCCGGGCACCGTCACCCTCTCCCCGCCGGTCGGCGGTCAGACCACTCTGGCGAGCCCGCTTGCCATCCTCGTCGACGGGGTCGCGTACGTGGCCATAACTCCGCTCGTCGCGGCCTTCGAGGGCGTGAGCTCGTGGAACGCCGAACGTCACATCATCACCATCGACACGGCCGACCGTCTCGGCTACACGCTCGCACGGGCGCGGACCGGCCTGACCGACGGCGTCTCGCGCGTCGCCATCGACATCCCGGAGAACGCCGACTACCAGGTCGCGGCCGGCGGGAAGGCCTTCGTGATCGTCCTGCCGGGCGCGCGCTCGGAATCCTACGACGTGGCGGTCGACGATCCCAACCTCAGCGCGGTCGGCGTCACGGCGGAGGCTGGGCGCGTCACGATCGGCGTCCACACCAAGTTCGACCTCGAGGCTTCCGGTAGCGGCTTCCGCGTCGGCATCGTGCCGAAAGCGACCGGCCGCACGTTGTACGTCGACTTCGCGCCGAGCGTACGCGGCAACGCCGTGACGGCGCTCCAGCCGGCCCCTGGAGCCGGGCAGACCGAGCCGGCTATACAGGAGGCGCTCCAGGTCGTGCCGGAGCACCGGCAGGTCGTGGTCATCGACGCCGGCCACGGCGGCCACGATCCGGGGGCGACTGGCTTCGCCATCGAGAAACAGATCGTGCTCTCCGTCGCGATGAAGCTCAAGCAGCTCCTCGAGGCCGAGGGGGTCGACGTCATCCTCACGCGGGGTGACGACACGTTCCTCACCCTCCAACAGCGCTCCCTCTTCGCCACGCCGGAACGCAACGTCTTCGTCTCGATCCACGCGAACTCGGCCGCCAACGCCTCGGCTTCCGGCATCGAGACCTGGGTGTTCGGAGAGCCGCTGAATCCTTCCCTGATCGACAGGGCCATCGAGGAGAACGGCGGCGGCACCGAGGGCCAGGCTCTCACGGAGGAGGCGCGCGCCAGCGCACGCGACCTCGCGGCGGACATCCTGCGCGAGGCGCAACTCAACTACTCGCTCACTCTGGCCGAGACCGTGCAACGCAACCTCATAGACGCCACGGGAGCCCGCGACCGCGGCGTGAGAGCCAACCTGTTCTACGTGATCCGCACGGCGCGCATCCCGGCCATCCTCGTGGAGCTCGGTTTCGTCAGCAACCCCGAGGAAGGTCGCGACTTGGCCACGGACAGTTACCAGGGCAAGCTCGCCAAAGCGCTGGCCGATGGCCTCCTCGAGTTCTTACACGGCGGCGGGCTGGTCGCCAGGCGCTGATGCCCTGACGGGGCCCGGGGTGCGGGCGTCGCGGACCCCGACCGGCTCCCTGAGCGCCTTTCTGGTAGCGGTGTAGCATGTTGGGGCATGTCCCGCCACTACCACGACAGAACACGCGATCAGCGCGACGTGGCCGCCTCGACGGAGGCCGGCGCCGGCGGCGTGGTGTTCGGGCCTGGCGGGAAGGTGCTCCTCCTCAAGCACGGTAGCGGCCAGTGGGTCTTCCCCAAGGGACATGTCGAACTGGGAGAGACCCAGCTGCAGGCGGCCCTCAGGGAGGTCGCCGAGGAGGCGGGCGTGAAAGCGCGCTGTGACCACCCCAAACGCACCTGGACGACCTACTACCGCAACCCGAGGGGTGTGCAGCGCCTCATCACCTGGTTCCGTTGCGAGGCGGACGACACGACCACCAACGTGACGGAGGAGGCGTTCGTCGCGGGGGGCTTCTACGCTCCATCAGAGGCCATCGAGCTCCTGACGCACCGTACTGACCGCGACCTCCTGAGGCGTGTCCTGAACGAGGGGGAGCGGGGCTCGTGACGGATTCGGGCAGCAACGAGCGCAGCGCTCGGTTGGCTCAAGGGGCGACGCCTCGGAGCGAGCAGGCGACCTTGGGGCTGACGCCAACGGCCGGCGGCCGCGCGCCCGACGCCGGCCCGGCCGGAGTGGCCGGGGCGCAAGGGATGCTCGGTGACACGGGCGAGCACAGCGCCCAGTGGCTGCTCGAGAACCTGCGTGCCATCCGGCACTCCGGCACGCTGGCTTTGGCCGACGGCAAGGGGACGACGCTTCTCCTCCTCGCCCGCGGGCAGGTCGAGTCGAGCTTCAAGCTCGGGCCGTACGCGCGGCTCGACGCGCCCGAACAACGGTTCCACCTCCACACGCACGAGCCGTCCGTCACCCCGCAGCTGCCGCCACGCTTCCCGACCAGCCAGTCGCCCTTCCTGCGCGCGCTGCCGCGGCTCGCGCCGCCCCAGCGCCTTACCCCCGGCGCCATCGACCTCCCCGACCTGTTGGAGCGCCTCCACGAGTCGGGCTTCGACGGCTCGCTGAGCTACGCCACCGAGCGCGAACGCTCCGTCGCCCTCCTCGTCGGCGGGAGCGTGAGGGCGGCCGTGCACGAGGTCGGCGGAGTCGTCCACGACCGGGCCGAGGCCATGCGCGCACTGCAGAAGGCGGGGCAGGCGCGCGCCAAGGGGCTCCTGGAGCTCGACGCCCTCGAGCCCGCCGTCGTGCTCCCGCTCGCCGCCCTCGCGCTCGGCCGCTCGGCACCCTCCGACGGCACCGCGTTCACCGGACTAGAGGTCTTCGGCGCTGGTTTCCGTTTCTACAAGCAGGGCCAGCCGTTCCTGGAGGTCATGGCGCCGACCGAAGGTCCGACGCGCCGCTACGCTCTGGCGGAGCAGGCCGTCGAGCGCGCGCCGCAGCTCGAACTCCCCGATGAGCCCCCGGGCTGGGAGGACCGCCGGTTCGCCCTCACGCTGCGCGGTCGCGACGCGCTGAACCCCATGACGGCCCTTCACATGACCTTCCGCTCCGAGCACGGGCCCGACGGTCAACGGCTCCTCGAGGCGCTCGGCAAGGGCGATACCCTTGGCCGCACCGCCGACGCTCTCGGTCTGGAGTTGGGCGACATGCGGCCGTGGTTGGAGCGGTTGGAGCGCGCGGGCATGCTGCGCGAGGTAGCTGGACGGTAGGTCCTCGCGCCGATGTCGATCCGTCAGAGCCACGTGCCGCTTCCCGACGTATCCTAGGCGGGCGTCGAAAGCACCCCAGGAGTCAGCAACCGTGTCAGAGCACCCCCAGATAGAGCGCACTCGGATAGAGCACACCGACGAGGTCTCGCTCCGCGAGCTCTACCTGATCTTCCGTCGCGGCTTCGTGACCATCGTCGCGGTCGCCCTAGCCTTCGCGTTAGCCGCCTTCGGCTACCTATCGACGCGTCCTGCGACGTACGTGGCCAGCGCCACGGTGCAGGTAACGGCCCCGCAGCCGACCACCACGGGAGAACTCGCGAGCCTGGTGCCCCAGGTCGGCATGGGCGTGCAGTCGTATACGTCGCTGGCGCTGTCGAACGCGGTGTTGACGGAGTCTCTGAGGAGCGGCGGCGAGGCCGCGGCAACCGATGAGGACCAGGCGGCTGACCCTGAAGGGCTGCGGCGTCTCATGTCGAGCCTCAAGCTCGCCGCGATCGACACGTCGAACCAGTCGCGCGGCCAGCTCACCGTCCAGCACACGGCCACCGCCGACAGCCCGAAGGGGGCGGCGGACCTCGCCAACGCCTGGGCCCAGGCCAGCGCGCGGGCGGCGACGGAGGCGATGCGCGGCGCCGTCGACGTCTCCGTGACGGCGGCCGGTCGAGAACTGGCCGCGCGGGAAGCCGAGCTTACGGTCGCCCGGGACGCCTGGACGGCCTTCTCCAAGGAGGACGCCCGGCAGGCCCTGCAGAGCCAGCTGGCGCAGCTGGCCGTCCAGCAGGCGTCCGCGCGCTCGCGCCTCGCCGAGTTGGACATCCTGATCGTGTCGAACGGGGCCAGGCAGGCCCTTCTCGCGGCCGCCGCGGAGGCGCGCACGGAAGCGTCGCCCACGCCGTTGGAGGCCCAGGTCAGGGCGTTGGTCGACGCCGGCGCCCTCGACGCCGCCACGGCGGCCGGACTCGCGGCTGCGATCTCCCAACTCCCGGCGGGCGTAGCCGCCGGCGACCAGAGCGTTCTCGCGCTCGTCAGCCGCGCCCGCCTCGAATCGCTGGCGGCCGACCTGGCCGGGCAGGTGGCCGAGCGCGATCAGCTACAGAACGACTCCGACAGGGCCGAGAGGGAAGCCACGGCGTTGCGCGAGCGTCTGGCCGACCTGGAGCTGCGGGCGGCGACCCCCCAGGCGGCCCTCAGGAACGCGACGGCCGCGTACGACCGCGTGGCTGCGGTGATGCCGCTGCTCACCCTCCAACAGGGCATGGTGGACGACGCCGCACGCGTTATCATCGGCGCCTCCCAGCCGCTGGAACCCAAGCCAAGGAACCGTCTGACCATCACCCTGGCAGCCTGCCTGGTCGGCGGGCTGCTCGCCACGCTCTTCGTGTTCCTGCGTGCCGCCGTGGCGGAGCCGGCCACGCCGGCGCGCCCGCCCGTCCTGGCCACGGGCGGCGGCAACCCTTTCAGTAGCCAGGTCCCTACCGACATAGGCCGTCACGACGACCGGGAGCGCCGAACCACGAGCCGGGGTCGTTAGGACCGGTATGACCACGTCGCCGCCCTCGAGGACCGGCGGCCTGCTGCTGACCGGCGGGAGCGGCACCCTCGGGCGCGAGCTGCTCGCCCTCCTGCCCGGGGCGTTCGCCCCGACCTCGCGTGACCTCGACATCACCGATCCTGACCAGACGACTCGCGCGATAACCGCCGCGGCGCCGACCGTCATCGTCCACTGCGCCGCCTACACCGACGTCCGTGCAGCGGAAACGGAGCGCGAGCGGTGCTGGCTGGTCAACGTGGTGGGCACGCGCAACATCGCCAGAGCCGCGCGGGAGGCCGGGGCGCGCTTGGTGCACGTCTCGACCGACTACGTGTTCTTCGGGGACCGCGGAGGCTACCGCGAGGACGACGTGCCTGGACCCGTGCGCAACTACTACTCGCTGACCAAGCTCGTGGCGGAGGAGGCCGTGCGGACCCTGCCGGGCTCGCTCGTGGTGCGCACGAGCTTCCGGCCGCGCCGGTGGCCTTACCCAACGGCCTTCGACGACCTCTTCACGTCCCAGGACTACGTCGACGTCATCGCGCCGCTGCTGGCGGAGTTGATCGCGCATCTGGGCGAGATCGGGGACGCCACCATGCACGTCGCCACCGAGCGCAAGAGCGTGTTCGAGCTGGCCGCGCGCCGCGCGCCCGGGGTGCGACGAGCTAGTAAGGTAGAGGCCGGCGTGCCGCTGCCGGACGACGTGTCGCTCGACGTGACACGCTTCGAGCGCCTGCGCACCGCCTGGAGGAGGCGGGCTACGCGATGAACGTGACCCCGCTGGCCATCCCTGACGTCAAACTGGTGACGCCGACCGTGAGGCCGGACTCGCGCGGCTTCTTCCTCGAACGGTGGAACGAGGGGGCGTTCGCCGAGGCCGGGTTGCCGCTGCGGTTCGTGCAGGACAATCATTCGCGCTCGGTTCGCGGCGTGCTCCGCGGGTTGCATTTCCAGGAGGGGCGGCACGCGCAGGGCAAGCTGGTTGGCGTGGCACGCGGGAGGATACTTGACGTGGCGGTCGACCTGCGACGCGGCTCCGCCACCTTCGGCGGATGGGTGAGTTCCGTTCTCGATGATGTCGAGCTTCACCAACTGTGGGTTCCCGCCGGCTTCGCCCACGGTTTCCTCGTGCTCTCGGAGGTGGCAGACGTGCTGTACAAGACCGATAACTCGTACACGCCGACCGCGGACGCGGGTCTGCGCTGGGACGACCCGACCGTCGGGGTGGACTGGGGGATCGTCGATCCGATCCTGTCCGCAAGAGACGCCCAGCTGCCTTCGCTCGCCGACTTGAAGGCGTTACCGGAAGGCCGACCATGACCACCTACCTGGTGACCGGCGCGGCGGGCTTCATCGGCTCCGCCCTGGTGCGCCAGCTCGTGGCGCGCGGTGGGACAGACGGCGCGCGAGTCGTCAGCGTCGACGCCTTCACGTACGCTGCCGACCCTGAGCGCCTGCGGCCCGCGGGGGGTGAGCCGGCGCATCGACTCGTGCGGCTCGACATCAACGACACGGCCGGCATGGCGCTCCTCCTCGAGGAGGAGCGCCCAGAGGTCGTCTTCCACTTGGCCGCCGAGACGCACGTCGACCGCTCGATAGACGGTCCGGGGGCCTTCCTGCGGGCCAACACGATCGGCACGTTCAACCTGTTGGAGGCCGTCAGGCGCTACTGGCAGGCCCTTCCGGCGGCCGAGCGCGCCGCGTTCCGGCTGGTCAACGTGAGTACCGACGAGGTCTACGGTAGCCTCGGTCCCACTGGCGTGTTCGATGAGGGCAGTCCGTACGACCCCCGCTCGCCGTACAGCGCCAGCAAGGCGGGCGCCGATCACTTCGCGAGCGCCTACTTCCACACGTTCGGGCTGCCCGTCATGACGACGCACGCCGCCAACAACTATGGACCGTTCCAGTTCCCTGAGAAGCTCGTGCCGCTGGCCATCAACCGCGCGCTGGCGGGCGAGAGCGTGCCGCTGTACGGCGACGGCATGCAGGTCCGCGACTGGCTGCATGTCGACGATCACGCTCGCGGCCTCGTGGTCGTGGCGGAGCGCGGTCGGCCGGGCGCCACCTACCTCATGGGCGGAGGCCACGAGCTACCGAACCGCGCCCTCCTGGAGCTGCTCCTCGGCCACCTCAACGAGCTGGCGCCAGGGCAAGGCGACTACCGCCTCTTGATCAGGAGCGTCGCGGATCGACCCGGCCACGACCGGCGCTACGCTGTCGACTCGAGCCGCGCCGAGAACGAGCTTGGGTGGCGAAGGCTCGTGCCGTTCGACGAGGGCCTGCGAGACACGGTGAAGTGGTACGTGGACAACCGGGAGTGGGTGCGCTCCGTTTCCGAGCGTTACGACCTCGGGCGCCTGGGGTTGGGCGTTGGCATGGCAGGGGCGCCATCGGCATGAACCGCCGCGGCATCGTGCTCGCGGGCGGTTCCGGTACGCGCCTATACCCCGCCACGCTGGCGGTGAGCAAGCAGCTCCTTCCCATCTACGACAAGCCGATGGTCTACTACCCGCTCACGACGCTGATGCTGGCCGGGATCCGCGAGGTCCTCCTGATCTCGACGCCGCGCGACCTACCGGCGTTCCACGCGCTCCTCGGCACGGGCGAGGAGTGGGGCATGCACTTCGAGTTCGCAGTGCAGGAGCGCCCGGAAGGGATCGCGCAGGCGCTCGTCATAGGTTCTGAGTTCCTGGCCGACCGCCCCTCCGCGCTCGTCCTCGGCGACAACCTCTTCCACGGCAACGGCCTGACCGACCTGCTGGCCGTTGCTGGCTCCCGGACCGACTCCGCCACCGTCTTCGGCTACCAGGTGACGGACCCGCAGCGCTACGGCGTGGTGGCGTTCGACGAGCATGGCCGCGCCACCAGCATCGAGGAGAAGCCGGCCAGACCGCGCAGCCGGTACGCGGTGACCGGCCTCTACTTCTATCCGGCCGGGGCGGCGGACGAGGCGCGGCTACTGAGCCCATCGAAACGCGGCGAGCTCGAGATCACGGATCTCAACCTCTCTTACCTGCGGCAAGACCGCCTGCGCGTGGAGTTGCTCGGCCAGGGCATGGCGTGGCTGGACACGGGCACGCATGAGAGCTACCTGCAGGCCTCCAACTACGTAGAGACGTTGGAGGCCCGGCAGGGGGTGAAGATCGGTTGTCCGGAGGAGGTCGCGCTCAGGAACGGTTGGATAGGCACCGGGCAGGTCGCGCGCCTCGCCGAGGCGATGCGCGGGAGCGGGTACGGGCGGTACCTGTTGGAGCTGTTGGAGCGGTAGGTGATCTGTGACCAGCGGGCCACCAGCCGCGCAAGGCGCCGGGCGGGCTCAAGGGCTTGGCATGATCGCGGTGGCGAGCCCGCTCGCGGGGCGATAGCGCAAACGTGATATCACGATGAGCGCAAATGCGATAACCTGCCGAGCGCAAACGTGATATCGAAATTCACGCAAACGTGATATCTTGTGGCGATGCCCGCCTACCTCGAGCGCTCCGTTGACAAAGCGATCTCCGAGTCGCTCCAGTCGTTCGGCGCCGTGATCCTGCAGGGTCCACGTGCCGTCGGCAAGACCACCAGCGGCCTTCATGCGGCAGCCAGCTCGTTGAGGCTTGATGCTTCACCGGACTTGGTCACACTAGCGGAGGTCTCCCCGCAGACGTTGCTGGCGGGAGCCACACCACGCCTGATCGACGAATGGCAACTGGCGCCGACCATCTGGAACGCGGTCAGACACGAAGTGGACCGCAGAGGCAGCCCAGGGCAGTTCATCCTCACGGGCTCGGCCACCCCTGCCGATGACCGCACGCGCCACAGCGGAGCCGGACGCTTCCGCCGCATAACCATGAGGCCGATGACGCTCGCCGAGAGCGGTGACAGCACGGCGGCATTCAGCCTCGCGGACCTGTTGGAAGGCAAGCCCGTGGCAGGCCTTGGCGGTCCCACGGTCCCACGGTACGCGGAGCTCATCGAGCGCGGCGGCTGGCCCGCGCTCGTGCTACACGGCGCCAGCTCGGCGCGCACCTACCTCACGAGTTACCTGGAGGACATCGCGCGCGTCGACCTGCCCGCCAGCGACCTCGTCGTGGACCCGATAAGGATGCTCGCCCTGGTAAGGGCCCTCGCACGCAACGTCGCTTGCGAGATCTCGGCCGCGCGTCTAGGAGCGGAAGCGGAGATCACAGAGCAGGCCGGGTCGACAAAGGGCGTCTCGGCGCAAAGCGTGCGCAAGTATCTGGATGCCCTCCGCCGCATATTCGTCGTGGAGGAGCAGCCCGCCTGGGCACCGCACCTACGCTCAAGAGTGCGCGTGAGAGTACAGCCGAAGTGGCACTTCGTCGACCCATCGCTCGCCGCCGCAGCCCTCGGCGCCGGCTCAGAAAGCCTCTTGGCAGACCTCAACACGTTCGGGCTCCTGTTCGAGTCGTTATGCGTACGCGATCTGCGCGTCCATGCCGATGCACTAGGTGGCAGCGTGTACCACTACCGGGATGACTCGAACCTGGAGGTCGATGCCATCGTCGAGCTGGGGGACGGCACCTGGTCAGCTTTCGAGGTCAAGCTCGGGGGCGGCTCGCATATCGAAGCCGCGGCCGCCAACCTCACGAAGCTGCGAGGCAAGGTCTCCGCTCGCCGCGCCGAACAGCTGAGGTCACTCAACGTGATCACGGCCGGGAACGCCAGTTTCACGCGGCCCGACGGCATCAACGTAGTTGCGCTTGGACACCTCGCCGCGAGCTGAAGCGAGGCCGCGGCGATCATCGCCGCGGCCATGCGCGGGAGCAGGTACGGGCGGTACCTGCTCGGGTTGCTGGACGGCTGGGGGCCGCTGCTAGCCCCGCGCCTCGGCGTTCGCGATGATCGCGGCCGACACGAAAGCGGCCAGCCCTTCGGCGCGCTGCTCGTAGTGCGCGGTGAAGCGCGGGTCGGCCAGATACATCTCGGCCAGACCCCGGTGGATGTCGTAGCCGCACTCGTAGTAGCAGCGCGAGATGTGCCGCCTATGCGCCTCGGCCGCCTCCATAGCACGCTGGTCCGTCGGGGCGACGCCCTCGGCCAGCAGCTCGGCGAACCCGGCCTCGATGGCCTCGCTCTCCTTCGAGATGCGCAGCCAGTCCTCCTTCGTGTAGCCCTTCGTGCGGCGCTGGCTCTCGCGGTAGGCGTCCGTGTCGCCCCAGCGCTCCTCGGCTTCCTTCGCGTGCTTGGTGGGATCCTCGTCGCCGAAGACCTCCAGCAGCTCCTTCGGGTTCAGGTTGATTCCCATGTGTACCGCCTCCATCTGCTTGCGTAGCGACCGCCGCACCGCGAGGAGCTTCTCGAGCCGCGCGTTGAGCACCGCCTCTTGACGCTTCAAGTGCTCCACGGGGTCGGCCGCCTGATCGGAGAGGAGCTCCTGGATGGCGCCAAGCTCGAGACCGAGTTCGCGGTAAGCGAGCACGGCGTGCAACCGTTCCAGGTCGCCCGGCGTGTATAGGCGATAGCCGGCCTCGCTGCGCTCGCTCGGCGACAGCAAGCCGAACTCGTCGTAATGATGGAGCGTCCGGACGCTCACGTTCGCGAGCCTGGCCACCTCGCCGACCGTCATGGCTTCGTTCTCGGCACGTTTCACAGGCATAGCCTCCTTTCCGACGTCCACCCTAGAGCCTCACGTTACGTGAGGGTCAAGGGGGGAGGCCACCGGTTCCACTACGCCGGTGCGGCAGCGCGTTACGCTAGCCGCAATGACACCCGACGGGACGACCGCTCTGGACTTAGAGGCTCTACGTGAAGACGTGATGGCCATCGCCAAGGCCGCCGGCGAGGCGATCTTGGCGGTCTACGCCACGGACTTCGCCGTCAGCACCAAAGCCGACGCGTCACCGGTGACGGCCGCCGATGTCGCCTCGCAAACGGTCGTAGAGGACGGCCTCGCCGCCCTCGCGCCGGGTGTGCCGGTCATCGCCGAGGAGTCGCCGGCACCCGCGTTCGAGGAGCGCCGGTCATGGCGACGCTTCTGGCTGGTCGACCCGCTCGACGGCACCAAGGAGTTCGTCAAGCGCAACGGCGAGTTCTCCGTGAACATCGCCCTGATCGAGGACGGAGTGCCGGTGCTCGGCGTCGTCCACGCTCCGGTCGCCGGCCTCACCTACACGGGCCTGGCCTCCCACGCCGGCAAGCCCGCGAGCGCCTGGCGCTTCGACGCGGAAGGCGGCGCGCACCCCATACACGTGCGCCCACCCACCGCGGGCGAGCCCGTGCGCGTGATGGTGAGCCGCTCGCACTCCAACCCGTCGACGGCGGCGTTCATCGAACGTCTGCGCGCCGAGTACGGCGAGGTGCAGACCATCGCGCGCGGCTCGGCCATCAAGACATGCTTGGTCGCCGACGGTACCGCCCACTTCTACGCGCGCCTCGGCCCAACGATGTGGTGGGACACGGCGGCGGCGCAGGCGGTGTTGGAGGCGGCGGGGGGTTCCATGGTCGAGGCGAGCGGCGGGCGGGCGCTCAAGTACGTCGGCGACGCGCTTTCGAACCCAGGGTTCGTGGCGGCGTCCGAGGCCAGCTGGGCCTGACGGCGAGCTACCCGCCGGCCACCCACTCCTCGCCTATCGGTCTGCCCTCCCGCCACACTGCGCCCATCTCGTACTCGAACTGCGCGGGACGCCACAGGTTGAGCGCGCCGGACGGGTAGAACGTCAGTTCTCCGAAATAGGTGCGGCCCCCGACGTCATAGAGGTCGACCCTGATGTACTCGTGACCCGCCCCCAGCTTCTCCGCCAGATCGACCATCTCCGCCAACTGCGTTGGCAACGGCGGCAACAGCTCCGGCACGGCGCGGCCCCTATCTACCGCCAGCCGCCTGCCGTCGGGAAGGAAGAACGCCTGCATGTGCCGCGTGAAGCGGGAGTAGTCGGCCTCCAGCAGGCGCACCTTCCCGGAGAGCACGAAGAACTTGTAGTCGACGGGGACCGCCCCGTCCACGCCGGACAACAGTTCCTCTACCACCAGCCTGCGCGGCACCGCTCTATACGGCGCCTCGCGATACAGCCGCGAGTAGTCGGTGGCGAGCCATCGCCGCGCAGCAGCCCGGAACTCGTCCCAATCTACGCGCGCCTTGTCCCTGACGATCAGGTTCATGCCGGAGCCGTGGGTACCCTTCAGCACGAAGGCGTTCGGCAGGGCTTCGGCATCGATATCGTCCACGCCGTCGTATACGCCTATCAGCGGGATCAGGTACTCCGGGCCGACGACCCGCGCCACGAACTCACGCACTCCGTACTTGTCGGACAGCACGCCTAGCTCGC
Organism: Deinococcaceae bacterium; assembly: GCA_040255585.1. Classification (GTDB taxonomy): domain Bacteria; phylum Deinococcota; class Deinococci; order Deinococcales; family Trueperaceae; genus JAAYYF01. The sequence goes on along the minus strand of JBDZVI010000005.1, from coordinate 12,651 downwards.
GGTACCGAGCGACGTCCAACACCTTCTTCCTTATCAGCAACTCGTGGAAGGTCTTGGGGTCGCGGTGGTTTCTGAGGCGTCCGAAACGCCAGAGGTACTGCATGTCCGTGTGCAAGCGGTCGGGCAGCAAGGCTTTCAGACTGTCCACGAGCTTTCCCATGCGAGACCAGATGATAGCCGACCCTACTCCTGGGCGGCGCGGGAGGCCAGGCGCGCTTTGAGCCGCGCTACTACAGCGATTATCAGAAACACGTTGAACGCTATGCCGACGAAGGCCATGCCCGCCACGGCACCGACCGGCCCCGCCACCATGCCGCCACCCACGAGCGCCCCAACGCGGGCCAACGTGTAGGTCGCCTCGTAGACGGCATGCCAACGCTGGATCCTGAGCAAGGGGACCAAGCTGACGGCGGGGATGTTCATGAGTCCGCCGATGAGGTTCAGGCCCAAGTATCTGGCGAACTCGCCGCCGATCCGCCACTGGTCGCCAAGACCCCAGGCGAAAGCGCGTGGGCCGAAGACGGCGAGCAACGCGGCCGGCACGGCCGCGATGGCGAACAAGGCCAGGGTCGCCTTGACGACGAACGGCAGCACCGCCTGCCGGTCGATCTGCCTGCTGAGGTGCGGGTAGATGACCTGGCGTAACGACTGGCCCAGCAGGTTGGAGGGAGCCGTGACGACGCGCCTGGCGAGAAGGTACTGGCCCGCGGCCCCCGCCCCGAAGGTCGCCGTGAGAACGATCGCGGGCAGGCCCTGCCCGATGGCGTTGAGTAGCGACTGTGGGGCGCCGTAGACGATGAAGTCCGCGTACTCTCTCAGCACCTTGCCCGAGCGCGCGAAGCTCACGGGAGCGCGTAGGTCGAGGCGCCCCGCGCGCGCCGATCTGCCGAGCAGCACGAGCGTCCCCGCCACCTGCCCCGCCACCTGCCCGGCCAACATGCCCGGCGCACCCAAGTGCGCGGCGCCCGATCCGATCTGTCCCGCCGCGCCCACCACGCCGCGTGTCACCTGGGCGCTCGCGAGGCGCCCGAACTTACCGACGCGCGTCGACCAATAGTTGAACACCTGGAAGGTCCCCAGCGAACCGACGTAGAAGGGCAGGATACCGAGGAGCTGAACGAGCGCGGGGGCGCCAAGGGCGCGCGAGGCGGCCGCCCCCGCGAACAGGACTGCCAGCGTCGTGCCGATCACGACGCCCGCCACGACGAGCATGGCGGCCGCCATCACGTGTTGGGCGTCCTCGTCCGCCTTGGGAACGACGACCGCGAGCTCGAGGCGTAAAGCCGCCACGACCCCGAGGACCGTGGCAACGGAGAGGAACACGCCGACGACCCCGAAATCGTCAGGTGTGTAGAGGCGACTGAGCAGCGGCGCGGCGAGGAAACCGATGGCCTGACCGGCAGCCGTACCGGTCATCAGTTGCATCACGTCGCGCATGCCGCGCTTCACGATGTCAGGAACTCTCCACCGACGGGCCTGCCGCCGCCCCACACGGCGCCGAGTTCCAAGTCGAACGCCCGCGGCTCGAAGCGCACCACGCCCCCTTCCGGATAGTGCGTGATCTCCCCGACCACCAGGCGGTCGGGGAGGCTATAGAAGTCGACTCGAGCGAAGGCGAACGGTTCGGCCAACTTGGCGGCCGCTCCGAGCATCTCCCCGAGACGGGGGGGAACCTCCACCGGCGCGGCGAGGAGCGGGTACTCGCAGGCCACGGAGACCGCTCGCCACTCGGGCGTGTAAAGGGTGCGGCGGTGGTCAGTGAACCGGTCGCGGTCGACCTGAATGATGCGCGGCACCCCACCGAACACGAACACCTTGTAGTCGTCGATGGGTCTGCCGGGCGCCAGGTTCTCCTCGAACACCACCCGCGGCGTCAGGTCGCGGTAGGCCCATTCGAGCCGCTTCCGGTAGTAAGAGCGCCCCAGCCAGTCCGTGGCCAGGGTCATGGCCTCGGCCCGCGTCAGGTCGGAGCCGGTCACTATGCGGTTCCAACCGCTACCGTGCGTACCCTTCATCACGTAGTCGGCGGGCAGGCTCGTCAGGTCGACGTCCGCGACAGACTCGATGACAGCGTAGAGGCGCGGCAGGTAGCCCTCACCCAGTCTCTCCTCCACGTACCCCCGCAACGTGAACTTGTCGGCCGTCAGGGGGATCAGGGGGTCGTGGTCGAACACGCGCTTGGCCAAGAGCCGCTCCGTGAAGGTCGTGGGGTTGTCGAGGTTCGGCCGGTAACCCAACTTGGCAGCGCAGTGCAGTCGCGCGAACGCCGCCGGAGTCAACACCCGAGCGGCGACGGATAGGAGCGTCCGCCTCACGCTGCGCCGCGACCGTTCTCGACGGTGTCGAACCGGAAGTGGGTCTCTCCCAGGCGCCGCTTGCGCAGGTCAGCCGTCAGCCTCGGCAACAGGCCCAAGGGCTCGACGAGGTAACGCCGCCAGAGCCTGCGGGGCTCGGCCACCAGTCGGAAGAGCCATTCGAGACCGAGGCGGGAGAGCCAACGCGGCGCCATGGGGATGGCGCCCGCCACGTAATCGAAAGCGGCTCCGCACGTGCCGACGACCGGTGCTGCGATCCGGTCGAGGTAGCGCTGTAGGAACTCCTCCTGCCGGGGCATGCCCATGCCGATGAGCACGACGTCGGCGCGCTCGGCGGCCACCCGCTCAAGGCGCCTGGAGACTTCGCCGTCCGAGTCGTCGAGAGCGAAGTAGCCGTCTTCGGTGACCAACTCCAGCCCCGGATGCTCCGAGCGCAGCCTCGTGGCCGCCCGCTCTGCCACTCCAGGCCGACCTGCTATGACCGCGACCTTCCAACCGCGCTCTGCGGCCGCCGACATGAGGACAGGCATCAGGTCCATGAAACCAGCCCTCTGCGCCCGCGTGACGGGGAGGCCGAGCAGCCTGGCGATCCATACGAGCGGCATGCCGTCTATCCTGACCACGTCGGCGCGCGCCTGGAGGGCCGTCAGGGCGGGGCTGTTCACGGCGAGGTAGGCGCTATGCATGTTCTGACTGACGAGGAGACGCCTCGTGCGGCTCTCCACGCCATCCGCGACGACGGCGAGCCACTGGTCGAGCGTCAGCGGGGAGATCCGCACCCCGAGAACCCTGTAATCAACGCGAGACGGCCCCTGACGATCCTCGCTCGACCCCTTGCTCACCGTGTCCTCGTTCCTTCCGCGCTTCAGGCCGCACGTCAGACAGTACGTCCCAGCTAGCCATGGCCAGCGCCAACGGAGCGTACACGCCAGGGTACAAGACTGCCAGGTCCACGAGCCCCTGGACCGCCAGGGCGACGACGCCGACGATCAGCGCGCTACCGGCGAGGGCGCCGTCGCCCGCCCGGCGCGCGAGAAGCGAGCGCGCCCCAAGCACCAGCAGCACGAGGAGGGCCGCAAGGCCTATCGCTCCTCCGCCCACCAGCGCCTCGAGCGGCACGCTATGCGTGTGGACAGCCGCCGCCAGGGGCAGCGACGGTTCCACCGAGGGCGCCCAACGGGTCCATGCGCCGTCCCCCAAGCCGGTCCAGGGCGAGAGAGCGGCGATCTCAAGCGCGGCCATGAAGATGGGGCCGCGTTCGAACGAGCCGAGCACGGAGTCGACGTCGGGGCGTAGGCGCGCCGAGACGAGCAGTCCGACACCAAGGGTGGCGACGGCCGCTCCGACTGGGAGCCAGGCGCGCCAACCCAAGGTGCGAGGCTTGCGAGCCGCCGCCGCTACCACGATGCCGAAGAGCAGGCCGAACATCAGTGACCGGCTGCCGGCGGCCAACAAGAGTAGCCCGCTCAAGCAGCTCCCGAAGACGAGCAGGCCACGTCCGATGGTCCACCACCTACCGCCCCGGCTCGGCATCATGGCGGAGCAGACTGCCAGCAAGGTCCATAGGGCCACCGTCGTCGCAGCCGCCGTGTTGGCGTGCGGCAAGAACCCGGCAGATCGACCCAGGTCGCCATGGACAGCCACACCCAGCGCCTGCAGTGCCAGGCCGAGCGCTGCGGCGATGGCCAAGCATGGGGTCAGCCGGTAGGCGACCCGCGCCGAACGGGGTCGCCGCGCCAAGGTCGACCTCGCCAAGACGAGGATGAGCGCGGCCCAGCCGAGGAGCCACGGTCGTCCTCGTAAGACCGACACGATCAAGACCCCCAGGAGGGCGCTGAGGGCCACGTTCCTGAGAGCCCGGCCCATCAAGGCGCTACCTCCAGCCTGAGGTTCCGGTCCTCTGCTCCGCTGGCCAGGTCGTTGGTGAACGACACGAGCGCCCGCGTCGCCGGCGGGAGGGGCACCTCGACGCCTCCGGTGTCGACCTCGCCGTACCAGCCGGTCGACTCTCCACCGGCGCCTACGTAGGTGACGCTCACCGCGGGGCCCACCCCTCGCGCCAGGCTGCCCGTGAGGAGCAACCTCCCTGCGGCCTCGCAACCGGGCACCAGGACGAGGGCGTTGGTGAAGGCTCTCAACTCGCCGCCCGTGGCCTCACCTGACCCCGCGATGAAGGCAGGCTCGCCACAGCCTCCGAAGGCGGTCGGTGGCATCAAGGGCGGCGCGGCCACGGATGGAGCGGTCAGCTGACCCACCCCACCCGTGGCGAGACCGGTCGCGACCACGCAGAGGCAGACGATCGCGAGGATGGCCCAAGCGCCCGAGGTGGACGGGAGGGCAGAGCCGCGGCTAACCGCCATACGTCACCCTCCGGGACACCACCTGGACCGTGCGGGTGACCCCCAACCGGTTCGGACGCAAGACCAGCAGGTGCAAGTCGTACTCTCCCGGCGGCAGCGCGCGCGTGATCGTCACCAGGCCGCTGCTCGAGCGCTCGGTGACGGCCTTGCGGGCCCCGAGCAGGCATGCCCCCTCCAGGTCGCAGACGCGCAGTTGCACGGCGGCCGGCAGCCCGGAAGGCGCGGCGGCATCGAAACCGAACCACGCGGCGAATGGAGCGCCTTCGGGCACGCCCTGCGGGATGAAAGCCCACGCCAGACGGGGGGGCGGGACGGCGTTCGCCAGACTGGGAACGCGGTCGGCGACGAGAGCGACAATGCCGACCAGGAGGGCGAATACCGCGGACGCAGTCAGGTAGCTCCTCACCGGCCGCCCAGCTCCTCGAGGACCAACTGCACGTACCTGCCGTACATGGTCTCCTCGTCGAACTCCGCCCTCTGCCTGGCGCGGCCCCGCTCACCCAGCGCAGCTGCCGCGACCGGATCGGCAGCCACCTCGTGGAGCACCGCCGCCCAAGCGCGCGGATCGTTCCCCGGCAGGCACCAGCCGACCGGGCCGTCGGGGGCCTCGATGGGATCGCGGTTGGCGGGGATATCGCTGACGAGGACCGGCGCCCCGCGCGCCATGGCCTCGAGCACGGCCAAGCTCAGGCCTTCGTAGAGCGACGGTTGAACGAAGGCGTCGCACTCCGAGAGCCACTCGCCGACGCGTTCGCGCGGCACGCGTCCCAGGAACCGTACCCGTTGCCCGACCCCGCGGTCACGGGCTTGAGCCTCCAGCGAGGCCCGGGCCTCGCCTCCGCCGAGTAGCACCAGCCACCAGCCCGGCACGGCAGCAAGCGCCTCGAACAGCACCCCATAGTTCTTGCCCGCGGTGAGGCGGCCGACGGCGACCGCCACTTGGCCCTCCAGCGGGACCTGGACTTCAGAGCGCAGTTCCGCCGACCTGCCTCGCCTCGGTTCGGCGCTCGGCTCCACGCCGTTGGCGATGACCGTCATATGCCGCGTGTAGGCCGCGCCGTTGCCCGCGTAGCTCGCCGCGACGGACGGGGCGCAGGCGACGATCCTGCTGTACCAGCCGCGCCGCGCGGCCGCCGCGTCCAGCTTGAGCACGCCCTTGCCGATACGGTCGCTGGGCGTGTGCAGCGTCGAGACGACCCTCGAGCGGGTCGCCAATCTGGCAACGAGCGCCGCCACTACCCCGAGGAGGGGCGTGAACGTGACGATCACGGCGGGGCGTTCGCGCGTCAAGCGCAGCCACAACCTGCCAAGGTCCCTGACGGTCAGGAGGGGACCGGCCCAGCGGCTCTCACGAGCCGCCTCGTGCTCCCGCAGGTCGCGCAGGTACACGGCGGAAGCGTCGACCCCGTGGGCGACCAACCTGCGCTCGAGCCCGTCGATTATCGCCTTGGTGCCTCCGAGGACGTCGCTCCTCTGCAGCAGCCATACCCGGGCCGACGAGTCCCCGACCGGCGCGCCGCCCACAGCTCCGCTAGGCCCTCTCGACGAAGGCGGCGCGACCAACCGCGGTGCCCGCGCCCGACGGCTCGCTCGTGGCTACGGGCGCGTACGCCTTGACCGCGGCCATGCACTGGACGAAGAGGAGGAGCAGGAAGAGGTTGTTCGGACCCAAGAGCACCGAGTCGGAGATGGAGACGAGGAGCGTTGACACCACGACGACGACACCTGTCTCGTGGTACCTCGTGGCCGAGCGCCTGGCCCCGAGCCAGCGCTTGAGGGGCAGTAGTAGCAACGCGGCGACGAGCAGGCTGCCTACCGCCCCAAGGTCGAGCCCCACGTCAAGCCAACTATTGTGCGCGTGGGTCACTCGCCAGGCCAACGTCCGGCTGATGGCCTCGCCACCCGGACTACCCCAGAACGCCCGGTAGCCGTGACCGAGAACGGGCTGCTCCGCGACCTTGTCGAGGACCAGCGACCACAAGGTGGTCCGCCCCGTCACGGAGGCGTCTCGGCCCACCGCGGCGAACAGGCTGTCCGGCGCGATGGTCATCACCGTGCCGGCCACCGTAACGCACACGAGCACGAGGGCTACGAAGGCGACCGCCAGGTCGGGGCGGCCTCTAACGAACCGGACGACCGCGGCGGTTCCGATGGCGCCAGCGACCGCGAGCAGCCCCGTCGCCGACTGGGCCTGCACGATCAGTACGACGGCCAGCACCGTCATGGCTGCCCAGAACAAGCGTGCGCTCGGCCGCCTCGCATGTATGGCGGCGAGAGTGAACAGCCCTCCGGCCAGCGCCATCTCCCTGCCGAGGAGGTTCTTGTGCAGGTACACACCTTTCCAACGTCCGACGTGGGCGCCTACCTGGTGAACGCCGAAGTCCGGCGTGGCCACGACCACGACCAGCGACAACAGGGCGACCACCGCCAGCAGGATGGTGAGCAGCGAGACGCTGCGCTTGTAGCCGAGCACGCCCACTAGGTACGCGGCGATCAGGACCGTGCCGAGGAGCGCCAGGGAGCGCCTAGCGGTCAGCTCTTGGTTGACCGACCACAAGATGGACGCGACGGCCAGCGTGGCGAGGGCCAACGGCAGCCAGGCGGCCTTCAACAGGGGGACGACCGGCCTCCGCCAGAAATGGAGGCAGAACAACGCGCCGACGATCGCCAGGAAAGCGACCATGGCTGCTTGCAAGGCCGGCAGGCCGGCATCGAGGTCGACGGTTCCCGAACCGCCAGGGGCCAGGAGAGGCGGCAGCAGGGCCCCGGACAGGAGCAGCACGTAAACGAACGCCGCGCTCCACTCCAAGACGGCCCGTGGACGGAAGCGGATGGTCATCGCGGAAGCAGCGCCGCCAGCCATCGCGGTCCCACGCTCTCGATATGGAAGGCCCGGCTACGCTCGACCAGCCGGCGAGCGTCGCGCGGGCGCGCGAGTGTCCGACGCATCGCCTCGGCCAGCGCGGCGGAGTCGCCCACCGGGACCAGTTCGCCGAACTCGCCGCCAGCCAGGATCTCGCGTGGACCGGATGGGCAATCCGTGGCGACCACCGGTACGCCGAGCGCCAGGGCCTCGACGAGCACGTTCGGTGAACCTTCCCAGCGCGATGCCAGGACCAGCAGGTCGGCGTTCCTCAGCCACCTGAAGGGGTTCGCCTCGCTCGTTACCATCTTCACGCGCCCGGTCAGACCCAGCGAGTCGACCAGCCCGCGCACTTCCACCTCGAGCGGACCTGCCCCGATCAGCACCAGGCCGGTCCCCTCTCCCTCCCCGAGGTCGGCGAAAGCCCGCAAGAGTGTGGCATGGTCCTTCTGCGCGGACAGCCTGGCGACGCACACGATCCGTCTCTTCAGACCGCCATACCACTCGTCGTTCAGCGCGGCTCGCGACAGCTCGAGCAGACCATCATCCAGGCTCGCGTTGGGCAAGGCGAGAACCTTGGAGGGATCGACCCGGTAGACCTGCTCCACGCCCGCCTTGACGCCCTCCGAGACGGCTACCACCAGGTCGGCGCTGCGGTAGGCCGCCGCGATCAGCCGTCCCGTCGCGCCGAAGAGCCTGCGAGAGTACGGCATCTCGTGACGCGGGTCGTTGGCCTCGCGTACCACGACCCTCGATGGGGCGGGCGATAGCCGCGCCACGAGCACCGAGACGGCGTTCACTTGCGGCAGCGTCGAGAGAAGACTGTCGGGCCGTAGCCGAGCCAGTAGGCGGGACAGCGGCGCGATCGCGCTCCTGATCCTCCCGGCGGCGAGGTCGTGGAGGCTGACGCCTTCCGTCAACTCAGCGGCCAGTGGGCCGGCGCCCACCAACGTCACCAGGTGCGTGTCGACCCCTTGCGCGGCGAGGTAGTTCGCCAGGCGCACGACCACCCGCTCGGCTCCGCCGATGCCGAGGTCGCGCAGCACGAGAACGATCCGCGAACCTTCAGAGCCGTGCATACGCTTAGTCATCCTACCTAAAGCCCTCTGCCGTATAGATAGTCCTGCTTCATCGGAGCGTCTCCGCCGTTGGCCGTCACGGTAGACTCCTGACGAATGGCGGCCCTGCATAGCACCAGCCGCATGCAACGCGGCGCGGCGTTCCTGGCTGGTGTCAGCTTCGCGGCCGTTCCGGCGGTCGGCCCTTTCATAGCCATAGCCGCTATCTTCGCGGGCCGCCTGCAAGTGCAGCGCGCAGACGTTTGGTGGTGGCTCGCGAGCGTCCTCCTCGGAGCGCCGTTCTTCTTCACAGGCCACCCACTGGACGGGGCCTTGGCCGGCGCCCAGATCATGGCGATCTGGCTCATCTTCCGGTCGGCAACCGAGTTTCGCCGCAACGCCCGCAGTGTCACCGTGTCGGAGGACATAGGCGCAGGCCTCGTCGTCGGTCTCGTGATCACCTTGGTGGTCGGTCTCAGGCAGATCGGCGAGTTCCGCTTCGACCTGGCCCAGACGGTCCTCGACTCGATAGCCTGGAACGTCCACCCGGCGGTCTTCGGACACGCGATCCTCGTGCTCTCCGCGCTACTGGCCATCGTCGTCCCGTCGCCGCAGCTCAGGGTCATCTCCATGGCCATCGGCGCCGTCGGCGTGATCGTCTCCGGTGCCGGCGAAGCTGTATGGGCCTGGTTGGCGATCGCGCTCGGCCTGCAGTTCGTAGCCAGGCGCGGCACGGTAGGAACGCGCGCCGCGGAGCGCGTCCTGATCCTGATCATGTTGCTCTTCGCGGTCGGAGTACCTGCGAGGCTGGGGCTCGGCACGACCGGTCTACTCACCGACTTCGCCCCACAGAAGGAGCCCGCCAACGAGTTCAGAGGTACCGAGCTGAGCAAGGGGGACTGGTGGGTCCCGCTCGGCGTGAGCTTCGCCACGCGCGACGCCATGATCGACGGCACCCCGAGGACGGCTTTCGACGTCCGGAAGACGTCGCTGGAGCCGTGGTCGCGGCTGCAACAGGCCGTCACCCTGGTACCGGGAGAGACCTACACCCTCAGCGCCACCATCCTCGCCCCAACAGGCGCGCGCCCCGGGTTCGACGGCTGGGGTCGAGAAGGCGTCGGCCAGACGGCCGCAAACCTTGGCACCATACTGGAGGCGGGCGTTCACCGCACTGCGACGAACGGCCCGATCCAAGTCGTGTCCTCGAGCGCCCTGGAACTCGAGGGCGGTTGGGTTCGCGCGTCCGTGACCTTCCACTTCGACGGGGAGCGCCCGCTCACCTGGTACGTCGGCGTCGTACCGGACCGTTCCAATGCCACAGGAGTGACCACGTCGTTCGCGGAGTTGCAGCTCGTCGGTTCGTACGTCCAACTGCCCTACCGTCCTGGTCCGGCGGCGCGCGGCGTCACCGACCTGCGTACGTCGCGGCTCCCCATCTGGCGCGACGCGCTGGAGGCCATCAGCGCTAGAGCGCTGCTGGGTTGGGGGCCGGGCGGGTTCCCGCTCGCCATCACGACGCTGCACCCGGACGAGACGCTGCTTCGGCCAGTCGCCGCCCACGCTCACAACTCGTTCCTGGCCATCTGGGTTGACCGAGGCCTGATCGGCCTACTGGGCTTCGTCGGCCTCTTCGCACTGCTTTCCCTACGGGCCATACAGCAACGCGACCAACCCGCCGCCTTCGTTCTGCTCGGCGTGCTCATCCTCAACGTCTTCGACGCCACCCTGCTCTCCGGAGCCGTGATCTATCCGTTGGCCGCCGTGCTCGGCTGGCGCGCCGTCGGCCGGCGGGAGGTGGCCGAGGCGGAGACGGGAGTAGGGAGCGCCGCCGCGGTCAGGCTAGGACTGGCGCTCGCCGACGCAGTAGCTGGAGCCGCCGCGCTCTCTCTCGGCATGTACGTGGCGGGCAAGTTCGACCCGGGCATGTCCCTGGCCATCGGCTGGCGCGTTCCCCTCGTCTACGCCACGCTCGCCTGGCCGGCCGTCGCCGCGGCGGCAGGCCTCTACCCCGGCTACGGCCTCCCGTCCTACAGGCAGCTCAGCCGCTCGGTGAGGGCGGCGTTCATGGCGGCCGTCTCGGTCGGTTTCGTCACACTGCTCCTGCCCGACGTGTTCGGACTGACTGCCTCCGTGTTCTTCGTGGCCGTGCCCGCCGCCGCAGCGCTGGCGCCGGCCTTCCGCATCCTGGCCCAGAAGGTCCTCCAGCGCTTGCGGCTCTGGGGAAGGCCCGTCGTGGTCATCGGCACCGAACCGGCCACCGCGCAGGTGGCGCGCCACCTCCTGGCTCACCCCGACATCGGCCTGCATCCCATGGCCGTCTTCGGCGACCGCGGCAGGTGGGCGGGCGTGTCCCTACCCGTCGCCGGCACGCTGGAACAGGCCTGGACGTACCTCGGTGCGAACGACGTCCGGCACGCCATCATCGGCCCGGAGGCGGCCACGTCCGCCGCCTTCGACCGTGTCCTCCTCCAATCCGGCAACCGCTTGAAGTACGTCCAGTACCTCCCCGACCTGCGCGGACTACCTACCAACTCCGTGGTGGCGGCCCCCCTCGGCACCGCCCTCGGGCTCGAAGTGCGCAACCAGCTCGCGTCCAGCGCGAACCGCGCCGTGAAGCGCGTCGTCGACTTCCTCGGCGCCGGCCTCCTCCTGCTCGTGCTCGGCGTGCCCCTACTCATCGTCGCGCTCCTCATCCGCCTCGACTCGCGCGGCCCGGCCCTGTACTTCTCGCCGCGCATCGGGCGCTACGGCAAGACCTTCGGCTGCATCAAGTTCCGTACCATGCACGTGGATGCCGATGAGCGGCTCCAGACCCTCCTGAGCGAACACCCGGAACTACGCGAGGAGTACGCGCGGTTCCACAAGCTCGAGCGCGACCCACGCGTGACGCGCGTCGGGCGCGTCCTTCGGCGCGTGTCCTTCGACGAGCTGCCGCAACTCCTCAACGTCGTACGCGGTCAGATGAGCCTCGTCGGCCCGCGGCCGTACATGGAGCGCGAGCGCGAGGAGATGGGCAAGGACCAGGACATCATCTTCCTCGCCCGTCCCGGCATGACCGGCTATTGGCAGACGGAGGCGCGGAACGACGTCAGCTTCGACGAGCGCCAGGCCATGGAGGCGCACTACGTGCGCAACTGGTCGGTGTGGTGGGACATCGACATCCTCCTCCGCACGCCGTCGGCCATGCTCGACAAGAGGGGCAAGTAGGGCTGCGGTAGAGTACGCCGTGCCTGGGAAAACCGCCTCCAACGGGGCCCTACGCGCCTTCGGTTTCGTGACGGCCGCGACGAGGCCGCTCTACTGGCTGTACGAGCGGCGCCTGGCGCGCGCCGTGAAGGCCGCGGGGCACCTCCCGCGCCACATCGGTATCATCATGGACGGCAACCGGCGCTTCGCCAAGGCGGCCGGCATCGACGTCAAGGCCGGGCATGACTACGGAGCGAGCAAGGCTCGAGAGGTGCTCGACTGGTGCCTCGAACTCGGTATCCCTCACGTGACCTTGTGGGGGTTCAGCACAGAGAACCGTTCCCGCTCGGCGGAAGAGGTGGGCCATCTGCATCGCCTCTTCGCGGAGCAGGCGCGCAGCCTACTGAACGACGAGCGCCTGCACGCGAACCGCGTGAAGGTCCGCATCATCGGCGACATCGCCGACTTCCCCGACGAGGCCAAGGCCGCACTCGCCGCCATGGAAGAAGCCACCCGCGACTACGACGGCATGCACCTCAACGTTGCCCTCGGTTACGGTGGGCGCGAGGAGATCGTTGACGCGGTGAAGCGCCTGGCCACGGAACGGGCGGCCGAGGGTGCCACGCTGACCGACTTGGCCTCGAGCCTTACCGCAGATCAGATCACCCACCATCTCTACACGGCCGGCCTGCCGGACCCGGACTTCGTGATCCGCACCTCCGGGGAGGTACGCCTCTCCGGCTTCCTCCTGTGGCAGACCGCGTACAGCGAGTTCTACTTCTGCGACGCCAACTGGCCGGAGTTTCGCCGGGTCGATTTCCTACGCGCCGTCAGGTCGTTCCAGGCGCGCGAGCGCCGGTTCGGGAAGT
>JBDZVI010000059.1:13624-19687 GCA_040255585.1 Deinococcaceae bacterium | reverse complement strand
GGCAGCCGGCGGCGTACGCCATGCGGATGCGCTCCTCCGGCACCGTCTTGCTGACAGGCAGGAGCCGCACCTCGCCCGGGTCGCGGCCTACACGGCGGCAGGCGGCAGCGATCCGGTCGCGCACGGAGTCGAGGTTGCGCCCGATCGCCTCCGCGGACGCGGCGGTCGGGGTGGCGTGGGGGTCTGGAGGAGGGCTCGCGTCTGTCACGTGCGCAGGATAGCCCGCGGCGAGCGGTGAGGGGCTAGTGGCGAAGTTGATCGCGCGACCACATAGGCGAGCTATCTAGACCGGTCGGTCTCTTGCTGACTACTCCGCTGCTAACGCGATCATCGTCTGCCGTCGTTGGATGATGGGCTCGTTCGCGGCGGCTGCGCACGGTGGTCTGTTGTTCGCGAATAGGACCCATATGCAACCTGGCTGTTGCATATCCCTCTACTTAGGACACTACCTCCTCGCCCGGCCACCGAGCGCCTCTCAGGCGCTCCCCTCAACCGGTCAACGTGGCCGCCCGCTCGAGCTGTCCGCCGACCACCTGCTCGACCAAGGCATCGCCCGCCGAGCGCCCGCCTAGCCCTCGCCGGCCTCCCCGAGCGACAGCCGGTACGCGGGCTGCAGGTCCCCGGGCCCCCGCACGATGAAGCGGAGGTCGTGCAGCACGCCGTCATGCAACGCGTAGATCCACGCGCGCACGGTGAGCGGATGCCCGGCGGCCCACGCCTCCTGGACGATGCTCGTGTGGCAGACGTTGCGCGCCTGCTCGATGGCGTTCAGCTCAGCGAGACGCCTGGCCCGGGCCTCTGTCGGGAGGGAGTCGAGGAGCGCGGCGTGCTTGGCAGCCACGTCCTTGATGTGCCGCAGCCAGTTGTCGAGTAGCCCATGGCTCTTGCCGTCGAGCGCGGCGGAAACGCCGCCGCAGCCGTAATGCCCGACGACTATCACGTGCTCCACGTTCAGGACGGAGACGGCGAAGTCCAGGACGGTCAGCGCGTTGAGGTCCGCGTTCGCCATGACGTTGCCGACGTTGCGGTGGACGAACACTTCGCCCGGCTCCAGGCCCGCGATGACGTTCGCGCTCACGCGCGAGTCGGAGCAGCCTATCCAGAGGTAGCGGGGCGCCTGCTGCGACTCGAGGCGCGCGAAGAAGTCCGGGTCGCTCGCGACCATGTCGGCTGCCCAGACGCGGTTGCGTGAGAGGAGGTCTGCCGGGTCTGCCACGTGGGCGAGTCTATAGCGGCCGCGGAGGCAGTCGGTGTGACACGGGCCGTCCGCGGGTGAGGCGACCGTCCAGGCGGCGCCCCGCCGGCGGTCCGCGTGACCGTGCCTGCGGGTGCACCGCGCGGCCGGCTTGCTGCCCCACCCCACCCGCGCGGTCGGCGGACCGAGCCGTTGCTAGCATGTGGCCATGAAGGCGAAGGCGGAGACCATCGACGAGTACCTGGCCGATGTTGACCCGGAGCGTCGAGCGGAGCTCGAACGGGTCCGTGCGCTGGTCAAGCGGATAGTGCCGGACGTAGAGGAGACGATGAGCTATGCGATGCCGACCCTTCTGTACCGCGGGCGCCCCCTCGTCTACCTCACCGCCTCGAAGAAGCACATGAGCTTCTACCCGTCGTCGTGGGCGCTCGAGGAGCTGAGCGACCGGCTAGCCGGCTACAAGACCACCCAGCACGCGGTCCAGTTCACGCTGGCAGCCCCGCTCTCCGACGAGTTGATCGAGGACCTGGTGCTCGTGCACAAGCGCGTGATCGATGCCGCGACGCCTCGGTAGCACGCCAACAGCCAGCCCCGGACCAGGACGACCAGGAAGGGCTCATCCGGGAACTCGCCCCGACGAGACCCAAGAGCCGACCGTGACGTTGCGCATCGCCGTCATCGGCGCGGGGATCGGCGGTCTGGTGGCCGCGGCGGGGCTGCAGTCCGACGGTCACGCCGTGACGGTGTACGAGCAGCGACCGGACCCGAGCCCCGGCGGCGCGGGCCTGACGCTGTTCGGCAACGCCTTCGCCGCGCTGGACGCGCTGGGGCTCGGCGATGCCGTCAGGGACGTATCCAGCGGAACGATAGCCACGCTGCGTGCCGGTCAGCGGCACCCGTCCGGCAGCTGGCTCATCACCGTGCCACCCGGCGCCGTCGCATCCATGCGCAGCGCTCACCGCGTCGCGCTGCACCAGACCCTCGCCGAGCGCCTGCGCCCCGGCACCGTGCGGACGGGATGCTCGGCGCTCGTCGCAGGTGACGGCGCTCCAGTCGTCGCGGTTGACCGCGCCCCGTCCGCCACAACGAATGGGCCCTCGTCCGCCACGATGACTGGCGCCCCGTCGGCCACACTGAATGAAGCGACGGAGGACTACGACCTCGTCGTGGTCGCCGACGGCATCCGCTCCCGCAACCGCGCCGCCCTGGGCCTGGACACGGGCCTCCGCTACGCCGGCTACACGGCCTGGCGCGGGGTGACCGCCCGGCCTATCGACCTTCGGGGCGCGGCCGGGGAGACGTGGGGGCGCGGGCGGATCTTCGGGGTGGTGCCGCTCCCTGACGACCGGGTCTACTGGTTCGGCACCATGACCACGCCCGAGGGCACGGCGTTCCCGGACGAGCACGAGGCCGTGAGGCAGCGGTTCATGGACTGGCACGAGCCCATCCAGGCGTGCATCGAGGCCACGCCGCCCGAGCGGGTGATGAGACACGACATCTACGACCTCGCGAGACCGCTCGCCTCGTTCGCCCGCGGACGGACCGTGCTCCTCGGCGACGCCGCGCACGCCATGACGCCGAACCTCGGGCAGGGCGCGGGACAAGCCATCGAGGACGCGGCCACCTTGGCGCTGCTGCTCCGAGGCGCGGGCACCACCGACCTCGACGCGGCGCTTGCCCGCTACTCCACGCTGAGGCGGCAGCGAACGACGACCCTCATGCTCCGCTCCCGCATGGCAGGCCGGGTCGCGCAGGCCTCCGGCCCTGTGGCCGTCGGCCTCCGCGACGCCGCCTTGAGGCTCACGCCGGGGGCGGCCATGGGCGCGCTGAGCCGGCGCCTGGCGGAATGGTCGGAGCCGGTCGAGAAGCGGACCGCTTGACAACGCTTGACAAGCGGACCGCTTGATAAGCCCCACCTGAAGCCGGGGTCGAAAGCCGCGTGCCCCACGCGCCCGTGCTCATTTAACGCCGCTTTAACCGAACGGGTTCCACAATGGCATATGTCCCGACACCGCACCGGAACCGTCCGCTCGCCCGTGCTCATCGGCATCCTCACCGCGGCCCTCTGCCTGGTTCTGGGCGCCTGCGGCGGCCCGACCGGCGACCCGGTCCCGTTGGGGGCCGCGCGCGTCACCGGCACTTTGGCGCTGCCGGCGGGCCACTCCCTTGACGTCGCGTCGCTCGAGGTCACCACGCCCTTCGGCGTCTACCCGGTGGGGCCGGACGGGCGGTTCTCCGCGTACGTCATGAAGGGCACCAGCAGCGAACTGGCGGTCTCGACGCCCGCGGGCGACCTCGTGGCGTTGGGGGTCACCGAGGGCGCCGACGCCCAGCTCTCGCTCCGGAGCACGTCGGAGGCGCTCCTGTACTACCTCGTCGGGGGCATGTTGCTGCCAGCCGACCAACAGGACGTCGTACGGAGCCTGCTGAGCGAGAGACCAGAGGTGGCCGACGTCATGGCGCACCTCCAACGCCTCCTACTGGCGGGCGGCAACGGGCTGGATGCCCCCGACCAGGCTATGCGCGACGCGATGCTCGCGGCGCAGGCAGGCATCGTCGGCGACCCGGAGGTGCAGGCGGCCCTCCAGAGGCAGGCGGTGTGCCCGTTCGCGCCGTGGTTGCTGAACGCGCACGGCACCGAGCTGCAGCCTCAGGCCGGTGAGGACAGCGTGATCATCCAAGGGGGCACCGACATGCAGGCGGGCGCCATGGTGCTTCACAACCCGGCGGGCAGGGGCGTGGTCGTCCAGAACCACCTCAGGCGCCCGGCCGCGCTCCTGGCGTACGAGGTGGCATGGGAGGACGTGGACCAGGCTTCGCATGAGGTCGACCCGCCCGTCCTCGTAGGCACGGTCGACGTGCCCGCCACCGGCAGCCTCGAGTTC
This sequence comes from Deinococcaceae bacterium, assembly GCA_040255585.1. Taxonomy (GTDB): domain Bacteria; phylum Deinococcota; class Deinococci; order Deinococcales; family Trueperaceae; genus JAAYYF01. The sequence goes on along the minus strand of JBDZVI010000059.1, from coordinate 15,607 downwards.
TTCGCGGCCCTGGGCGACATCGTCACCGGCGACGCCCCGTGGGCGCCGGTGCTGAGCGAGCCGCTCGTGCTGTCGTCGCACGCGGAGGCAACGCTCACGCAGTACGAGCTCGTGCTCATCGGCCCCAGCCTCACCAGCGACAAGTTGCCGATCTGGAATGACTCGCGGTTCACGTCGTTCCATGACGAGTGGGACGACATCGCGTTCGACAAGTCGGTCGACCTCTTCCTGGAGGACCTGTTCATCCCGGTGGTCGGGGTGTTCGCGTTCGGTGGCGTCGCCAAGTTCACGGCCGGTCAGCTGAAGGCCGTGCGTCAAGGTATCAAGCGGGTGTACGACAGCCACCTGCTCGAGCTCGGCGTGTACCTCAAGGGCGGCGGAGAAGGGTACGCGGCCGCCCTGAAGTTCGCGCTGCAGGAGCTGGTCACCAACGAGCCGCTGCGCTTGGACACGCTCCGAACGCTCACGGACGCGCTCAACCTGAGCGAGCAGCGCAAGTTCTCCATCGACGCCGCCGACGCCCGCCTGGCCGCGCACGCCAGCGCCGCGGCCGTCGCGTTCGCCGTCGAGACCGTCCTCGTTAGCGGCGACCTCACGAAGATCGTGGCCGACCTCGCCTCTGCGCCCGCCGTGGCGTCGTGGGAGGCGGAGGTCATGCCCGCGCGGTTCCTCGTCGACCCACCCGTCGCCACCGTCTCGCTGGAGATGTCGTCTGCGAGGTTCAAGGTGCTCGCCGTTGGCGACCCGCCCGTCGGCAACTACCGCTTCCGCTGGTCGACGAGCGGCACGCACGGCGACCTGTCCGACCTGATGGGTGTCGATGGGACCGTGGTAGACACGACGTCGCCGGAGATCTACTACTTCCACAACACCCCCAACGACATCCGGACCAGCGACGTCGACACCATCCTGCTCGAAGTCTTCCTGGTCGATAACGGCGTGGATGCCATCCCGGAGGATGCCCGGCCCATCGGGAAGGGTCAGGCGGAGGTGCGGGGCAATGTCAAAGAGGAGATGTGCGTGTGGGAGTGCGACGACGACGGCATCTGCTCCATCCACTGTCCCTGAGAGTGGCGTCGCCGCCCTACGCCCGTCCGCAAGGCCCGAGGGCGGCCGAAGAGCGGTTCACTCGAGAAGCCGCGCGCGGGTCGTCGCGGCCGGTCACGCTACGAACGCGAGGTAGAGCCACCCTAGGAGCAGACTGAGCAGCGTGAAGGGCACCCCGACGCGCAGGTACGCCCAGAACCCGACCTCCTCGCCGAGCCGCCGGGCCGACTCGGCCACGATGAGGTTGGCGACGGACGCCATGAGCGTGAGGTTCCCGGCCAGCGTAGCGGCCATGGCTGCGGTCAGGCCGAGCGTCGTGCCGGCGGGCGGCGCCAGCGTGGGCAGCGCGAGCGCAGGCAGTAGCACGAGCACGGCCGGCACGTTGCTCACGAGCGTCGAGAGCGCGGCCGTGACCGCCGTGAGGACGCCGAGCCCCGCCGGCCCCGTGGCGACCTGACCGGCCGCCGCGCCACCTAGCGTGCTCCCTAACGCACCGCCCAGTTGGCCGCCGACGGGGCCGCCAACCAGGCCGCCTGCCGCCCCGCCCCCCGCCCCGAGGAGCCCGAGCAACCACCGCTCCGGCAGCCCTGTCGCCGCGATGGCGCCGACGACCACGAAGAGCCCCGCGAAGAGGACGAGCAACTCGTAGTCGACGCGCTTGAGGATGAGGCTGGCCCCGCGCCCGTGGCTGGCGAGGAGCAGCGCCGCGGCGACCGCGGCCGCCACCGCCACCGGCACGCCGGCGACGAACCCGGCCAGCATGAGGAGAGCCGCCGCGCCGCTGACGAGGAGTCGGCCCCGCTGGACCTGCGGCAGCGGGGCGGGGCCTGCCGCGGCACCGACATCGGCACCGGCGCCCGCAGTGGCGGCCAACCGCCAGGCCCGCAGCTCCCGCCGGAACGCCACGAGCAGCACCCCGAGCGTCACGGCGAGCGC
>JBDZVI010000059.1:9141-13524 GCA_040255585.1 Deinococcaceae bacterium | reverse complement strand
CCCGCAGCTCCCGCCGGAACGCCACGAGCAGCACCCCGAGCGTCACGGCGAGCGCCAGCAGCGCGACGGGGCCGAGGCGCGCCGCGAACTCGCCGTAGCCGATCCCGGCGCCGACGGCCACGAGCACGTTCTGCGGGTTGCCCGTCACCGTCGCCACGCTCCCGGCGTTCGCCGCGAGCGCGAGGCCGAGGAGGTAGGGCAGCGGCGGCAGCCGGAGGCGGCGCGCGGCCCGCACCACGAGAGGGGTCAGCATCAGCACGACCGTGTCGTTGAGGAAGAGGGCCGACAGCACGCCGGCGCTGAGGACCAGCAGCGCAAGGAGCCGCTTGGGTCCAAGCGTCCCCCTCGTCACGAGCGTGGCGAGGAGCCGGAACGCGCCCGCGCTGGCGAGGCTGGCGTTGACGACCATGAGGCTGAAGAGGAGGAGCAGGACCTCGCCGTTGACCATCCGCACGGCCGCGTCGAGCTCGACCGCCTGGACGGCGAGCAGGGCCGCAGCCCCGACGAAGGCCACAGCGGCGCGGCTCAGGCGCGCGCCAGGCACCCGCCCGAACGCGATGACGGCGAGGGTCAGCCCGCCGATGGCGAGGGTGAGCGAGTGCGCGGGCTCCACGCGCCTGAGCATATGTGGTGGTGCGTGTACGGGCCCGGCCTCGACCCGGCAGAGCGAGCGCCGCCGCGCTTGCCGCCGCACCGCCGCCGCGTCGGGACGGTGCGGCGTGCCGGGTTGCCGCACCGGGTTGCCGCGCCGTGCCGGGTCGCCGGATCGGCTGGCGCGCCTTCAAGTGTTGTTCGCGGAGCGGGCATACGTGCAACCTACAGGTTGCATATCTGTCGATTTCCGGAAACTACCAGGTGGCCTCGCCGGCCGATTGCCCGGGGCGGGGCGCGCACGTGGCTTGCCCAGGGCGGGGCGCGCACGGGGAGTGCCCGCCGCCCCCGTCGGGCTCAACCGCCGGCCCGCGGGCCGCGTAACCGAGGTGATAGCCCCACCCGCCGCGGCGGACCCATGTGCGCCAACTCACACCGATACCTTAATAACTAAGGTAGCCTCCTGTCATGCTCACTCCGGCGCTCTACGTACTCGCTCTGTTCCTGGGCCTCAGCCTCGTCGTCGGCGTCCTGGTCGCCGTTCACGACGGCATCGAGTACCTCCTGGCGCGGCGCGCCCGAGCCGCCGGCGGGCCTGCCACGGGTAGCCGGGCTGCCGGCCGCACGGCAACCGGTCGCACCACAACTGGCCGTGCCACTACCGGCAACACTGCGGCCGCCCACGCCTACTCGGGTCGCGCCGTGAGGGCCCGCGACCTGGTCGTCGTGTCAACCGAGTCGGGTATGGCCCTGGCGCCGTCGGTCTATCAAGTGCCGGTCTATCAAGCGCAGGCCCATCAGGACCAGACCGGCCGCGAGTGGCCCGCCTGGTTGGAAGCAGCAGGCCGCGACTTGGCCAACGTGAACCGCCCGACCCAGCGCCCCGTCCACGCCGCCGACCGCAGGCCCCGGAACCGCAGGGTGGCGCAGGGCGAGACGGCGACCCGCGAGATCCCGACCCGCGAGGCCGCGCGCCTGACCCGTAACGCCTCGGGGCGCTGACCGGCCCCTCAAGGCTCGCTGCAACCGCGGACCGCTTGGCAATAGGATGGCGGGCATGAGCGACGAGACCGGGGTCACCGCCAGGCTGGCCGACCTGCGCGAGCAGATCCACCATCACAACTACCTCTATCACGTGCTCGACTCGCCCGAGATCTCGGACGAGCAGTACGACGCCCTCATGGCCGAGCTCCGCGACCTCGAAGGTGAACACCCCGAGCTCGTCACGCCCGACTCGCCCACCCAGCGCGTGGGTGGCGCCACGCTGGCCGGCTTCGCCACGGCGCGGCACGCCCGGCCCATGCTCAGCCTCGACTCCAGCGCGCGCCCGGAAGACCTGCGCGCCTTCGACACGCGCCTGCGGCGGGCCGTGGCGGGCATCGGCGGCTCGCCCGACGCCATCGCGTACTCGCTCGAGCCCAAGATCGACGGCCTGAGCGCCGAGCTCGTCTACGAGGGCGGGCTCCTGGCGAGGGCCGTGACGCGCGGCGACGGCGTCGTCGGCGAGGTCATCACCGCCAACGTCCGCACCATCCGCAGCGTCCCCATCAGGCTGCGCTCCTCCCTGCGGCCCGTGCCGGCCAACCTGACCGTGCGCGGCGAGATCTACCTGCCCATCCAGGACTTCGACGAGGTCAACGAGGCGCTCATCAACGAGGGCAAGCAGCCCTTCGCCAACCCGCGCAACGCGGCAGCCGGCAGCGTCAGGCAGATCGACCCGAAGAGCACGGCCAGGTGGCCGCTCACTATCTACTGCTACGACGTGCTCGACGGCGACGTGGCCTTCGCCACCCAGTCCGAGCTCCTCGCGGCCCTCGCCGACTGGGGCTTCCCGGTCAACCAGCTCAACGCCACCGCCACCGACGTCGATGGCATCCTCGCGTACTTCGCCGGCATCGAGCAGCGGCGCGACGAGCTGGCGTACGAGGTCGACGGCGTGGTCGTCAAGCTCGAGGACATCGCCCAGCGTGAGCAGCTCGGCACCACCGCCCACCATCCGCGCTGGGCGTACGCCATCAAGTTCCTCCCGCGCCAGGAGGTCACGCAGGTCCTCAAGATCATCGCGGGCGTCGGCAGGACGGGCATCGTCACCCCCGTGGCCCTCATGAAGCCCGTGAACATCGGCGGCGTCACCGTCAGCCGCGCCAACCTGCACAACATCGAGGACATCGAGCGCAAGGACATCCGGGAAGGCGACACGGTGCGCGTCGAGCGCGCCGGCGACGTCATCCCGCAGGTCGTCGAGCGCGTCGAGACGGGCGACGACCGCGGCGCGCCGTTCGTCATGCCGACCGAATGCCCGTCGTGCGGCACGCCCCTCGTGCGGCGCGGCCCGTACACGCTCTGCCCGAACTCGTTCGAGTGCCCCGGCCAGCTCGTCGGGCGCCTCACCTACTACGGCAGCCGCGGCGGCCTCGACATCGAGGGGCTGGGGGAGAAGACGGTCGCGCAGCTCGTCGAGCGCGACCTCGTCAAGCGCTTCCCCGACCTCTACGACCTCGAGGCCTCCCAGCTCGTCGGCCTCGACGGCTTCGCGGAGCGCTCGGCCGAGAAGCTCAAGGTGGCCATCGACGCCTCGCGCACGCCGGAGCTGCCGCGCTTCCTCACGGCGCTCGGCGTGCCGGAGGTCGGGCCGGCCGTGGCGAGGACGCTCGCGCGGCGCTTCGGCACGTTCGAGCGCATCCGAGCCGCGAGCGCCCCCGAGCTCGACGCCGTCGACGGCATCGGCGAGGTCATGGCCGGCCACATCCATGCCTTCTTCAACGAGCCGCACACGGCGCACGTGCTGGATGACCTGCTGGACGGGCGCGTCAGCCCCCTCCCCGAGGAGACAGGGGAGCCCGTCGGGGAGCGGCCGTTCGCCGGCCTGACGTTCGTCTTCACTGGCGCGATGGAGGGGTTCACGCGCGAGGCGGCCGAGGCGCTCGTGCAGAGCCTCGGCGCCAAGGCGTCTGGCTCCGTCAGCAAGAAGACGAGCTACGTCGTCGCGGGCGAGAGCGCGGGCAGCAAGCTGACCAAGGCGCAGGACCTCGGCGTCACCGTGCTGGACGAGAGCGAGTTCCTGGCGCTGCTGGCTCAGCATGGCGCCGCGCTGTGAGGAGGTCGACGTGAGGGGCTCCGGATGGAGCGGCTCCGGCGAGAGCAGCTCCGGGTCGAGCGGTTTCCGCAGGGGTGGCGGCCGCGCGAGCGACCCGGGTCGAGCGAGGTCAGCATGAATCAGGACGGCATGAGCAACGCCGAGATGGTCCGCCTCCTCGAGCAGTACGCCGACCTGAACGAGATCGACGGCGAGAACTCCTTCAAGGTCCGCGCCTACCGCAACGCCGCGGAGGCCATCGCGTCCCTGGGCGAGGCGGTGGCCGCCATGGTGGCGGCCGGCGAGCCGCTGACCGACATCAAGGGCGTCGGCAAGGAGATCGCCGAGAAGCTCACGGTCATGGCGACGACCGGGCGCTTCCCCCAGCTCGAGGACCTCGCCAAGGAGGTGCCGCCGAGCCTGATCGAGCTCACGCGCGTGAAGGGTGTCGGGCCGAAGCTTGTCCAGAGCCTGTGGCGCTCCGTCGGCATCACGAGCGTCGCGGAGCTCGAGGCGGCCATCCCGGCCGGCAAGCTCGCCGGCCTCCCGGGCGTGGGCGCGAAGAAGCTGGAGGCCATCCAGCGCGGCATCGAGGCCTACCACCGCAACGTCGGCCGCACGCGGCTCGGCGAGGTCGACTTCGTCGTCGAGCCCCTGATCGAGCGGTTGCGCGCCGTTCCGGGCGTGCTGAGGCTCGAGGTCGCCGGCTCGTACCG
>JBDZVI010000059.1:5264-9041 GCA_040255585.1 Deinococcaceae bacterium | reverse complement strand
ACCGCCGCCGCCGTCACGCGCGAGTTCACCGCCTACCCGGAGGTCGCGGAGGTGCTCGGCAGCGGCGAGACCCGCTCGAGCGTGCGCCTGAAGAACGGCATCCAGGTCGACCTGCGCGTGGTCCCTGAAGACGCGTTCGGGGCGGCGCTCCTCTACTTCACGGGCTCGAAGGCGCACAACGTCGCCCTGCGGCAGGTGGCGCTAGACCACGGCCTGCACCTGAGCGAGTACGGCCTCTTCGAGGGTGGCGCGGACCCTGACAGGCCCGCCACGCCCGGCGCCGCCGGCAAGCGCGTGGCCGGCCGCACGGAGGAGGAGATCTACACGAGGCTCGGGCTCGACTGGGTGCCGCCCGAGCTCCGCGAGGACCGCGGCGAGCTGGCGGCGGCGGCCGAGCACGCGCTCCCGGAGCTGATCACGCTGGCCGACGTCAGGGGCGACCTCCACATGCACAGCACCTGGTCGGACGGCAAGGCGACGGTCGTGCAGATGCTCGAGGCGTGCGTCGCTCGCGGCTACGAGTACATGGCCCTCACCGACCACAGCAAGGCGCTCGCCATGACGGGCGGCCTGGACGAGGCGAAGCTCGCGCGCCAGTGGGAGGAGCTGGACGAGGTGCTCGGTGGGTCGCAGGCCGGCATCACCCTCCTGCGCGGCATGGAGGTCGACATCCTGAGGGACGGCACCCTGGACCTCTCCGACGAGTGGCTGGAGCGCCTCGACATCGTCCTGATCAGCGTGCACTCGCACTTCGACCTGAGCCGGGCCGAGCAGACGGCGCGGGTCGTCAAGGCCGTGAGCCACCCGCAGGTCAACGTGCTTGCCCACCCGACGGGCAGGGTGCTCGGCGAACGCGACCCCTTCGACCTCGACCTCGCCGCCGTCTTCGAGGCGTGCCTCGCCAACGGCGTCGCAGTCGAGCACAACGCGTCCTACCAGCGCCTCGACCTGTCGGACGTGAACCTGATGGCGGCCAGGGCGCGCGGCGTTACTGTCACGCTCGGCTCCGACGCCCACAGCGTCGACCAGCTCGCCACCATGCGCTACGGGGTCGACCAGCTGCGCCGCGCGTGGTTCACGAGCGCCGACGTCCTGAACACGCGGCCGCTGGCGGAGGTCAGGCGCTTCCTGGGGAAGGGGCGCGGTTAGGGCGGGCGTCACACCCTGGTGGCCGTCACTTAGGTAGCCGTCACTTAGGTAGTCGAGGTACTGCTACGTAGCCGAGGTACTGCAAACGCGCTCACCTCGTGCGCGTCTGCGCGGGTGTCAGTCTATCGCTGACTTGGGACGCGCGGCCAAGCATCCACGGATGCCGATGCCGATGAGCCTTGGCTAGTTTCGGGGGAGGAGTCTCGGCCAGTGCGCAGTATCACGCCTGCCGTCCTCGCTGTTTCCGGTGCTGACAACGGTGCCGTTAGCGCACAGACCGAGCGTATGAGTCGAGCCTGCTGCCACCTCGACGATGTTCTCCCAGCCGTCAACGTCGCACTGTCCATAGCTGTTGTCTCCAACGGCGAGGACCAGCCCGGTCACGGTGACGCCCACGGTGTGATAGCTCCCCGCACCTATCGCGACTACCTGCTCCCATCTGTCAACGTCGCACGCATCCATGGTCGCTCCTACAGCGACGACCCGTCCGTCGTACCTGAGCCCAGCGGTATGCAGGTATCCGGCGGAGATGGCAGTGAGGTCTCGCCAGAGGTCGACTTCGCACTGTCCTCGCTGGTTGTTGCCGACTGCTACCGCTGATCCGTTCTCGCGAAGACCTACCGAATGCCAGTCGCCGCAGGAGACTGCCACGATGTCTCGCCAGGACCTCACATCGCAAGCGCCCTCGGCAGCGCGGCCAGTCGCCAGCACGGTGCCGTCGGAGACGAGGCCGAGCGTGCGTCGCCAACCCGCCGCCACTGAGACGATGCCCTGCCAGGTGCCGACTTCGCACTGCTGGTCGTCATTCCAGCCTGTGGCCAGGACGGTGCCGTTCGCACGAAGACCGATGGTGTGCGACTTCCCCGTGTTCCTTGCGGTGTGAACGTTTCCCGCTGCGACAGCAACAACGCTCACCCAATCACCGACCTCGCATTCACCAGCCTTGTTGTTGCCGACGGCTACGACGGTACCGTCGGGATGCACAGCGACTGAGTGCCGCCTGCCTGCCGCCAGCACCGCTCGAGTTCCTCGCACTCCGCCTCCTCACAGCCAGGCTATGCGACACAGCCAGGCTATGCGACCGAGAACATCTGCGATCCTCGTCCTGGCCCGTCGCGGCGTGGGCCGTTGCGGTAAGGGTCACGCTCGACTGGCTCGGGGGGCTGCCGCTCACGCTCGACTGCTTGCCGCCGCTGGTGCTCCTGCTCAGCGCGCGGCCGCAGCGGAGGCCGGATCCCGATCGGCCGACGCCCCGTGCCGCCAACCGCCGACCGCCAACCGCGCGCGCAACCGCTGGACCGGGCCTGACACTGCGCGCGCAATAACGGTATTGCGTGCGCAGTCTCCACCGTCTCGACCGTCATCGCGTGCGCGGCCTTGTCGGCCTGTGCGGGTCGTCCGCCGCCTAGCGGCACGTCCGCCACGTAGCTGTACGCTCCCGGCGTGCAGCGATACACCCGTAAGCGCAGCGGCGCGCCAGCCTCCTACCGCCGCGCCAGCCGCCTACCGCCGCGGCAGATCGTTCGGTGGCGCCTCCGGCACGCGGCCGGAGTAGCGCTGCAGCGCCCCGTACTCAAGGTAGGGAAGGGGCCGGCGCGCGCCGTAGACCTCGGAGGCCAGCCACGCCAGCTCCTCATCGAGGTCGTCGACGGGCACGTCCACCCACCACACGCGGTTAGCGCCGTTGAAGCGGTAACCGCGCGCCTTCACGACATCCTTCTTCTCGAACGGCGCCCCCTCGGCCCAGAGCCGCGCCGTCCTCCGCGAGGCGTTGGCGCGCAGGAGCCGCATCGGCGGCGCCTCGCCCTCGGCGAGCGGCACCGCCAGCAGTTCGAGGCCGGCCCGGCAGTCGACGAGCGCCCGGTGCGCGTCGTAGTAGAAGCCCCGCCTGAACGCGAGGAACTCCAGCGAGGACGAGCGGAAGCCGAGCGCGCGCCAGCTGATGTCGCGCGAGGAGCACGCCCAGGGCTTGTCCTTGAACACGGTGAAGCGCCGCTCGAGGAAGGGGCGGTCGAACGCGGCGTTGTGGGCGATCACCAGGTCGGTGGAGGCGGCGATCGCCGCGACGACCGCGTCGTCGAAGCGCTGGCCGCGCACGTCGTCGTCCGTGATGCCCGTGAGCCCGACCACCTCGTCTGACAGCGGCCTGCCGGGGTCCTCGAAGGCGTCGTACAGCTCCTCGACGCCGTAGACGTTCCCTTCCGCGTCGTACTCGAAGCGCAGCATGCCGAGCTCGATGATCTTGTCGTTGCGGGAGTCGAAGCCCGTCGTCTCCGTGTCGAGGTAGAGGGCCTTGTAGAGGCGCGCTGACTCCGGCAGCTCGGCCACGTCGGCGTAGCTGGCGCGCGGCGCGAGGCGCCGCAGGACCCGGTAGTCGCCAGACGCCTCCAGCTCCACGCTCATGCGCTCGAGCTCCTCACGCCGGGTCGACTCCGGACCTAGGAGCTCTTCGCGTCGACCCGGCGCCTGGGCCGCGCCGATCGCACCCTCGTCTCCCGTGCTCGCCTCGTCTCGCTCGCTGTCCGGTCGGCTCACTCGCCCACTACTCCTCTTCCGACTCCTCTGCGACACCTGGCGCGTCGTTGGCCTCGGCGCCGGTTGCGGCGATTGTATCGGGCGGCTCCGTGC
>JBDZVI010000059.1:2333-5164 GCA_040255585.1 Deinococcaceae bacterium | reverse complement strand
GGGCGCGCATACACATCAAACGACCTCGCCCCGGATGCGAAGATGGCCGGCGAAGAGCAAGAGGGCCCCACGCCCGCCTGTGGACGCATGAGAAGAACCCTGGCCACCATCCTCCTACTGGGCCTCCTGACGGCCGCGCCCGCGCTGGCGCGCGACAACGTGGAGGCCAGCCCTTACGGCATGGTCGTCAGCGACCTCCTCCTGAGCTTCCACGCGAACGAGGTGCCCTGCGAGGACGGCGCCGTCGAGGACCCGGAGGTCTGCTTCATGGTGGCGAGCGTTGGCGCCTCGTACCTGGCTGAACGCCTCACGACGCTCGTGGAGAGCTACGCGCCGGCTGGGCTGTCGCAGGGCGAGTGGCGCGCCGCCAACGGGGTGTGGGCGGTGTCGCTAGCGTTCCGCAACGATAGCTACGGGCGCCTAGACGTCTACCTGGCCGAGACCCTCGGCTCCGGCGTCCGCGGCATGGTGCGCCTGGTCCAACGCTGAGGGTCGCGCCGCCGGGCCCACGGAGCCAAGCGTCGCGCCGCCGGGCGTACGGAGTCAAGCGTCGCGCCGCCGGGTCAGGCGTCGTTGCTCGCGGTCGTCTCCGTGGCGCTACGCGGGCTGGTGGCGAAGGCCCTGATGGTCACGACCAGCGCCACCGCGAGCAGGGCGGACCCGACGAAGAACGGGGCGCCGGGCAGGTCGACGGGGCTCGCCGCGCTCGTGAAGTATGCGAAGAGCGTCGTGCCGATGAGGGGACCGGCGACGCCCGTGAGGCTCAGCAGGCTCGCCAGCGCGCCCTGCACCTCGCCCTGCTCGTCGGCGGCGACGGCGCGCGAGATGAGGGACTGCGCGGAAGGCCCGGCCAGGCCGCCCAGGCTGCCGATCGCGATGCCGATGTACAGCGCCCATCCGAACGGGCTCAGCCCGTAGGCGACGAACGACACCGCCGCCATCAGGATGCCGACCAGGATCGCGGCGCGCTCCCCGAACCGCGCCACGAACATGCGGACGAGCACCCCCTGCACCAGCGCCGAGAACACCCCGACGACCGCGAGGGAGATGCCGTTCAGGAACGGGTCCCAACCGAAACGGTACGTCGTGTACAGCACCCACGTGGCGGTCATGGCGTTCTGGGCAAGGCCGAAGCACACGTACGTGAACGTCAGGTCGCGCACCAGCCTGTACCTCCCGAGCGAGCGCAGCGACCCGATCGGGTTCGCGCGGCGCCACGAGAAGTCGCGGCGCAGCTCGGGCTTGAGGGACTCCGGCAGGATGAAGAAGCCGTACAGCCAGTTGACGAGGGCGAGCCCGGCCGCCGCGTAGAACGGGGCCCGCAGCCCGAGGCCGGCGAGGAGCCCGCCGAGCGCCGGTCCGACGATGAAGCCGACGCCGAAGGTGGCGCCGACCAGGCCGAAGTTCTTGGCGCGCTCGTGCGGCGCGCTGACGTCCGCGATGTAGGCGTTGGCGGCCGTGATGTTGGCCCCCGTCACGCCGCTGATCACCCTCCCAACGAAGAGGAGGGTGAGGTTGGGCGCCATGGCCATCACGAGGTAGTCGATGCCGGCCCCGAGCAGGGAGACGAGGAGCACCGGCCTGCGCCCGAAGCGGTCGGCCAGGCCCCCGAGGACGGGCGCGAAGAGGAACTGCATGGCGGCGTAGGCGGCGATGAACCAGCCGTAGTAGGTGGAGCCGGCGGCGAGGTCGCCGCCCGCCAGCTCCGTCACCAGCTCGGGCAGCACGGGGATGAGGAGCCCGATGCCGAGGACGTCGATCAGCAGGGTGACGAGGATGAAAGGGATGGCGGCGGCGTGGCGCTTCTCTTGCATGGGTTCGGGTCCTTGGGAGGGTCGCCGCGCGCTGGGGCTGCGCGGTGCCAGGAGCGAGAGGATACACCAGGCTCGTCGTATGGGTCTGCGGCGCCGACCGGAGGGTCGGGCGCCGCCCCGACGTAGCCTCGGAGAACCTCCCGAGAGTCTCCTGAGAGTCTCCCGAGAACCTCCGGGGAACTTCCGAAGAAGCTCCGACAAGCTCCGAACAAGCCCCTGAGAACCTCCGGAGAAGCCTCAAGGGAAGCCTCGGGGAAGCCTCGGGCGCCGTCCAGAACGACAGAATCGCGTCTCTATCCGTTGACGCATCACGCTCACGACGCTCTCATACGGGGGCTTCTATGAGATTTGCTCGTTCCCAACGGGTGAACTTGACCACACGGCGCGCGAAATGTGGCAAAGTGTGCACATGGCCGCCGAGCATGACATGCATAACCCGCCTGCGGCGGAGTCGCGGGCGGTCGAGTCGAACGTAGAAACCCACGTGCTGGACCTCACTACCGTGTGCGTAAGGAGCGGGTCCGTCCTCCTGCCGCGCGCGTTGATCGGACGTTTCCCCGAAGGACAGTTCGTCGCCCAGAGCGACGGGGGAGAGCTGCTGCTCGAGTTCGTGGCGCCGCGCACGCTCGCCGGGCTCGCGGACCTCTTCGAGCTGCACGGGCTGCGCGCCAACGACCGCCTCGTCTTCGTCTTCGAAGACGACGCGTTGCGCCTGACGGTCCACAAGCGCGAACGTGGCCGCGCCGAGGGTGACGGGCGTCGCTCCGGCAAGCGTGCCGCCGCCTCGGGGCACGGCGCATCGGCGGCGCTGGGCACGCCAGCGCAGGCTGGCGCAGCAGCGCAGGCTGGCGCACGGGCGCAGGCTGGCGCGCGCACCACGGATGGTGCCCAAACCTCCTCCGCGCAAGCCCAGCGCGCCCAGGCGCTTGCCGCCCGCGGCTCGGTCTCTGACTGGCAGGCCGCCGTGGAGCGCCAAGAGGCGCAGGTGATCGCCGAACGCAGGGCGGAAGCCCTCAA
>JBDZVI010000059.1:0-2233 GCA_040255585.1 Deinococcaceae bacterium | reverse complement strand
CTTCGATGCTGATCTGGATGCCGACCTCGATGGCGGCCCCGACGAGCGCGCCGACGAGCGCGCCGACCTTGACCACCTCGTCGAGGAGGCGCCGGCCAAGAGCCCGCTCAAGGGCGTCATCGCCCGGTTGAGCAGCCTGCGCTTCGCGCTGGGACGCGAGCGCGGCGCCGGGGACGGCTCGCACGGTGGCGCCCACGACGGCTCCCACGGGTACGCGCACGCAGACGGCAGAGCAGACACCCACGACCTGGACGCCGTCCCCGTCAGGGGTTCCGAACGCATCACCGTCTTCCAACCGTCGCCGCAGGCGAACCTCCCGATCGTTCAGAGGGGCGCCCTGACGCCCCGTGACGCCCAGACGGCGCCGGCGCCCAGGACGGTCCAGGCGCCGAGGACCGCGGGCGGCGGCTATGCCGACACGCCGGCTTGGGGAGCGGCGCCCACGACCGGTTCGCTTACGTCCGGTGCCGGTCCGCTCGCCCCCGGTTCCGGGGCATTGGCACCCGGCGCCGGCCCACTTGCGGCCGGCCCGGGCGCGCTGAGGCTGGGCCAGGGCCCGGTCGCACCGGGCCGCGGCGTGGACGCTCCCGGCATGGAGCCGGAGCGCCAGGCCCGCCGCGCCGCCCCGGCGGCGGTGCTCGAGGATGCCCTGCTGCTCGATACCGACGTGACCGAGAAGGCCTCGGCGCCGCGCCGCCACCTGGTCGACCTCGAGGGCCTGCAGGTGCCGGCGATAGGCGCTTCCGTCGAGGAGGACATGGCGTTCCTGGAAGGCTACCTGTCGCGCCCCGGCACGCCCGCCATCGTGAGGAGCCTCGACCTGGCGGAGCGCCTCGGCATCAGCCCGGAGCGCGCCGCGCGGGCCATGGAGCGGCTCTCAGAGAACAAGGAACGCTTCAGCAGGATCCGCGAGGGCGCCTACATGGTGCGCCAGCTCCGCGGCTGAGGCGCGTAGGCACGGTCTTCGGAGGGTTCGGGCGGGTCCCTGGGGCCCTTCTCGAGCATCGACCAGGCTCCTCGGGATAGGTCAGTCGGCCGCCGTGCCATGCAACGCGCCGTTCTTGAGCGCGCGCGCCAGCGAGTTCAGGTAGAGCTCCATGGCGTCGGCGGCGGCCTCTTCCTCGCCGGCGGCTATGGCTTCCACGACGGCGGAACGCTGCTCCAGCGCCAAGCGGCGCTGGGCTGGGGAGAGGCCCTTCGCCAGGTAGGGGGCGACGAGCTCGTTGGCGAGGCTGACGAGCGCCACGAGCAGCGATTCGCCCGCGGCGTCCGCGATCAACTCGTGCACCTGACGCCTCTGCGGCGACTTACGGCTCGTCCGCCGCGGTAGGGCGGCGCCGTTGAACTCGTCGCGTTCGCGCTGGATGGCGGCGCGCATGGCGGTCGCCTGCGCGTCTGTGCAGTTGCCAGCGGCCATGGCCGCCACCGCCGGCTCCACGCGGCGCTTGAGTTCGAACAGCTCTTCCAGCGTGGTGTGCCGACCCTCGACCAGGGGCCGCAGGAGCGGCACGAGCTGGGAGGCGCCCGGAGAGCGCACGTAGGTGCCGTCGCCATGCCGCACCTCGAGCAGGCCGAGCTGCGCCAGGCGGCTGACGCCGTCGCGGAGCGTGGTGCGTGAGACGCCGAGGCGCTGGGCGAGCTGGCGCTCTGGCGGCAGCTTCGTGCCCTCGGGGGCGTTCTTCACGAACGTCGCCAGCGCATCGCGCGCTTGCTCCACGACCCGATTGACGCCTGCCTCGCTCACCGTCTGAACTCCTGCGCGGCCCGGTATGGCCCTGTGTCGGCCGGGAGCCCCGAGGGAGCGGCGGCGGACCGAACGGGCCAAGTTGCGTGACCCTGACGGATTGTAGCAGAAGTGGTCGGACCTATAAGGAGATGGTCCGACCAATGTTGACAGCGGTCCAACCAATAGCAAGGGGGTCGGACCATCTGCGAGTTATCAAATTCACCGTCGAGGGTCTCGTCGCGGCTCGTTGTCGTCAGGGTCGCGGTTACCGACGTAACCTCCTGAAAGGGTTGCGGTCGCACCGGGTGTTTGCAGGACGGCATAGGAGTCCGACTCCTAGATCCCGACTACGCGGGTCCATCGACCGCCAGGTCTTGGCTGGCTAACGGAGCTTAGGGACCGGACTAGTAGTCGCGCTGCCTTGGCCCGGCACGCGTCAGCCCGGCACGCTCCACGGGGCACCGAGCGCCGGCGAACGTACGGTGGGTCTGCGGACCCGGGCCTAGA
>JBDZVI010000140.1:0-3585 GCA_040255585.1 Deinococcaceae bacterium | reverse complement strand
CGCCGCGCTCAAGGGCGGCCAGGGCGTCGCCACGGTGCGGTTCTCGGATCGCGAGGACGTCGAGCCGATCTGGCAGGACGTCCGCGGCAAGATCATCCGCAACGTCTCGGTCGGCTACCAGGTCCGCAAGTACGAGATCACCCGCGAGGACGGCAAGGTGCCCGTCTATCGCGCGGTCGACTGGACGCCGTTCGAGGTGTCCCTCGTCCCTGTACCCGCCGACCCCGGGGCGCAGGTCCGCGAAGGCAAGGCCGTCGAGACGCCCTGCCTCTATGTCGAAGTCCGGGCCGAGCCCGAAACCCCCGAGGAGAGCAAAATGCCTGAAGCGAACACGGCCCCGGCGGGCACCGAGCTGATGTCCCAGCGGTCTATGGTCACGCCGTACGAGCCCGACTTCTGGCTCACCCAGTCGCCGCATGACTCGATCTTCACGTCTCGCTCGGGCGTGGCGCCGCCGATGCTGAGGATCGCCGAGGCGGTCGCCGAGCGTCCGCTGTTCTCGACCGCCGCGACGAGCGCGTACACGCCGGCCTCGGAGTAGGACTGGCTGATGTCGATCTTGGCCACGCCGCCGACGATGTCGACTTCCTGCTCGCCGGTGCTGCCACCGGCGAAGTTCCACTTGAACGTGGTGACCTCGTCCGTCTCGCGGAAGCCGGTGGCCTGCAGGGTGAAGGTGTAGGGGGTGTCGACCAGGCCGTCCCGCAGGTAGTCGGGCGAGACGGTCAGGGTGAGCCGCGGGCGGTGGCGCTCCGGCGTCGTTGGGGCCGTAGTGCTGCAGGCTGCGAGCAGCAGGAGCAGTACCGCGAGGGGTCCTACTATGGTGATTCGCTTCATCGTGTTTCCTCCCGTTGCCGCCGGGCACGCCATGCGGGTGGCGTGGCTCCGGGGTTGGCCGTTTCCTGTACGGGTTAGTTATACGGGCTTGGTCCTTACGCGTTTCCTAGGAAATTCTTACGCTCTTCTTATCGCTCCCAGCGTCGATGGCCAGCGCGTCCGGCACATGACCACGCCTCAAGCGTGCGAAGAGAGGCGTGTCCGACGCAAAAGAACGCCCCCGCAGGCTGCGGGGGCGAGTTCATACCAGTAGGATACTGGTTACTTAGTTCGGTGCAACAATTGCCACATTGTAGGTCTGGCTGAAGGCGCCGAAGGCGTTGTCGTAGAAGAGAGTGACAGCCGCGTACCAGCCCGTGGGGTAGCCGGCGGCGATGTGCTGCTGGGCGATATCGACATTCAGAAGCTGGACGGTTCCAGCGGGAAGTTCAACAGGGATGCCGGGACCTGGCCGTGCGCCTTCGGAGAGCGAGTTGCAGCCGACGACGGGGTCGGGTTCGTCGCATAGGAAACCGGCCGGCAGGGTGACGTTCAGGCTGCGTGGGTCGTCGTAGGTCGCGCCCACGAGCGAGCCGCTGGCGTTGTAGTACTCGATGTGATAGCCGGTGACGGTGGTGACAGGCCCCCCGGCGCGGGTCGAGAGCACGAGGGTGCGGGTGGCGATGGTGATCTCGCCTGAGGTGCTCACCTCGTAGCCCAACTCGTTGACAGGAGCAAGCCCGAACAGCAACCTGTTGGCATTCGGCGCGGCGAACATGGAGCAGGCGGATAGGGCAACTGCGAGGGCGAGGACGGGCAAGGTCCGCGCGAGGTAACGCTTCATTAGCAAACTCCTCCTAAGTACACCGTTCCTGATACACCGTCCATGACGACTGCCGAACTGTATCACGCGCTGCTCGGCCCCAACGGCGAGAAAGTGCACAGGGACCGGGCCCGTCAGCGCCCTTGCTCAGCTAAGCCCGACTGACGGGACCCCAGCCGGCTCGTCACTTCTGGGGCTTGGGCGTGGCGAACGCGAGCGTCCAGTAGTTGCCTGCCCGCGCCCCGCCCATCTCCGTGAACGAGGCGCTCATGATGCTGTTGCAGTGCGGGGTGCTCCCGAGCCAGCCCTTCACGACCGCCGCTTCGTTAGGGTAGCCCATCGCGGCGTTCTCGCCCCAGGTCGTGTACTGGTAGCCGGTGCGCGCGATGCGCTGGCCGGGGTTGCTGCCGTCGGACCCCGTGTGGGTGAGCTTGTTCATGGCCAGCATGTCGTCGCTATGCGCCTGAGCCGCCTGGATGAGGAGGTCGTGCATCTTGAGGGGCGGCACCGGCGGTTTGGCGGTCGTTCCGCAGGTGACGCCGGACGCGCGCGCGGCGTTGACGCCGCGCAGGATCTCCGCGGAGACCGTGCGCTGTTGCGACGTCGGTCCGCTGGTCGAGCAGGCGGCCAGGAGCATGGCGAGCGGAAGGGTCACGACCAGCGCGAGGAGTGGACTGCGGGTCCGCATGGGACGAGGTTAGTGGGTCGAGGCCGGCGGACGTGTGAAGTCTTCAGGTGCTCCGTTCCCGTTCCGGCTCGCCCGCGCGACACCGACCGAACCGAAGCCCCGGCGTAACCTCGAGTTAGGCGCGGCTAAGCCTCGCCCGAAGGAGGCCACGAGATGATCGGAAGCCACCTCAAGCTTGCTCTCATCGACAACATCGAACGGCGTACCGAGCCGATGCTCTCCCTCTACGTCGACGTAGGCCCGGCTGCGGGCGGCACGGCCGGCAAGGCGTTCGCCTTGCGCGCTGCCGAGGCCATGCGCGGCCTGGACCTGCCCAAGGCGTACGTGGCGGACGTGGTCGGGCGCCTGAAGTCGGACTTCGCGCGCCTGGAGGGCCGCACGCTGGTGCTCTTCGCGGGAGAGGACCCGAACGCCGATCTGGAGGCCTACCACCTGCAGAGCGAGCTCCCGTTCCTCGCGGCCGCGGACGGGGTGCTCGCGCACTGGGGGCGCCCGCTCGTCGCGCCGCTGCTGTTCGCGCTCGACCAACACGAGCGCTACGCGGTCATCTACGTCGCGGCGGACCGCGTGCGGGTCTTCGAGGCGTTCCTCGGCCAGATCGACGAGGTCGCAGATTACAGCCGCTCCGTCGACACGGAGGCCTGGTCCGACTTCCGCTCCTCCCGGCGCAACCCGGGCGCCGCGGCCAACGCGGCGGCGCGTGGCGGGGCGGACGTCGACCGCTTCAGGCGCCGCCTGGAGGAAGCCAGCGCGCGCCTCTACCGGACGCTGGCGCCCCAGGTCGAGGAGCTCATGGCGGCGGGGCGGGCGGACCGCGTCATCCTGATCGGGCAGCCGCAGACGCTCGGTGCGTTCGAGAGCGCCATGAGCGGCGGCATGGCCGCCAAGGTGGTGGGCAGGCTGGCGCCGCCGGCCAACCCCGCCGCGCCCGCCCGCGAGTGGCTGCCGCTGGTGGCGGACCTGATGGCGCAGACCGAGGCCGCGCGCGAGGAGGAGCTGCTTGACCGGGTGCGCGAGGCCGGCGTCTGGGGCTTCGAACAGACCCTCGGCCTCCTGCAGGAGCGCAAGCTCCGCACCCTGGTCGTCCCGTTCGGACAGGCGCGCAGCGTGTACGTGACCGAGAGCGGCTGGGTGGCGGCCACCCCGGGCGAGGCCGAGGCGCTGCGGCCCGGCGAGGCGGTCGCGGAAGCGAGCCTCCTCGAGGTGCTGCCGGACCTGGTGCGCGGCACCGGCACGGCGCTCGAGTTCGTTGAAGGCA
>JBDZVI010000058.1:0-19815 GCA_040255585.1 Deinococcaceae bacterium | reverse complement strand
ACGCCGTCGGTCGCGGCGGCCCGGACCGCCGCGACGACCTGGTCCGCCAGGCGCTCTACCTGGGTTAGGTCGGAGCCCTCGACCATCACGCGCACGAGCGGTTCAGTGCCGCTGGGCCTGAGCAGGACGCGCCCACTGGTACCGAGCTCGGCCTCGACGGCCGCTACGACCCTGGCCACGGCGCCGTCGGCCGCCACGCGGTCCCTGGTGCCCGGCGTGACGGTCACGTTCTTCAGCACCTGCGGGAACACGGGTATCTCGTCCATCCATGCCTCGAGCGGCTTGCCCGACTTGCGCACCGCGGCCAGCGTCATCAGGGCGGTCAGGATGCCGTCGCCGGTAGGCGCCTTGTCGAGGAACAAGAGGTGGCCGGACTGCTCCCCGCCCAGCGTGAGGCCGTGCTTCTTGAGCCCTTCGAAGACGTAGCGATCGCCCACCTTGGCGCGGTGCATGACGACGCCGCGCTCACGAAGGTACGTCTCCGCGCCGAGGTTGCTCATCTGCGTGGCCACGAGGCCGGTCTCGCCGCGCGACAGGGCCGTGATGGCGAGCATGTGATCGCCGGTGACGACGCGACCCTTGGAGTCGACCAGCAGAGCGCGGTCCGCGTCGCCGTCGAAGGTGACGCCGACCTCGAACCCGCCGGCCTTGACGTACTTCGCGAGCGTCTCAGGGTGGGTCGAGCCGCACCCGACGTTGATGTTCAGCCCGTCCGGCCCGGCGTTGATCACTTCCAGACGCGCGCCCAGCTTGGCGAAGAGCTGCGGCGCGATCAGATGGCTGGCCCCGTTGGCGCAATCCACCACGAGGCGCATGCCGTCCAGGTACGGGGCGTTGTCGAGCAGGTGCTTGACGTAGAGGTCCAGAGCGCTCGCCTGGCCGCCGGAGCCGTTGTGGCCGTCCCATGGTTTGGCCACGCTCACGCTGCCGACGCCGTCGCCGACGACCCGCTCCAGCGCCGCCCCGTCGTCCTCCGCGAGGCTCTCGACCAGCTCCTCGAGGCGCGCTTCCACCTCGTCGGACAGTTTCTCGCCGTCGCGGTTGAAGAGCTTCAGACCGTTGTCGTCGAAGGGGTTGTGACTCGCCGACACCATCAGGCCGGCGTCGGCTCCCAAGGCTCGCGTCAGGAACGACACGCCGGGCGTAGGCAACACGCCGAGCCACGTGACCTCGGCGCCTCGAGCCGTCATGCCGGCCGCGGCCGCGTGGGCCAGCATGAGGCCCGAGCGGCGCGTGTCCATGCCGATCAGTAGATGCGGCCTGCTGCCGGTTCGCGCGCGAACCGTCTCCGCCACGGCCATCCCGAGGCGCAGCGCGAACGTGGCGGTCATGGGGTGGATGCCGGCGACCCCGCGAACGCCGTCAGTGCCGAAATAACGCCGGTCAGACATGGCAGCAATGATACCCAGTCACTATCACGGCGCTCTTTCTCGATCCTTCACGAGTTATCGGCGTCGACCGAACCCACTTGCCGGCCGTTCATCGTGCCGGACCGGCCACAGTTCCCCTAGGGTGACCATGGTCGGGTTACTTGGCGTCGAGCCAGTTCGCGCCGACACCGACGTCCGCGACGAGCGGGACTTTAAGCTCGATGACGCCGGCCATGATGTCGCGCACGATCGGCGCGGCCTCCGCGGCGCGTTCTAGCGGCACCTCGGCCACGATCTCGTCGTGGACCTGCAGCAGCAGGCGGCCCCCGAGGCGTGCCAGCGCCGGGGCCAGCTCTAGCATCGCCAGCTTCATGACGTCCGCGGCGCTGCCCTGGATGGGCATGTTGTAGGCCACGCGCTCCGCTCCCTCGCGCACGCTGCGGTTCGGGCTCAGTAGGTCCGGCACGGCGCGCCTGCGGCCCATGAGAGTCTCTACGTAGCCCGTCGCCCTGGCGGCGGTGAGCGTGTCGTCGATGTAGGCGCGCACGCGCGGATAGCGCTGGAAGTAGGTCGCGATGAAGGCTTCCGCCCTGTCGTAGGCGATCTCGAGCTCCCGACTCAGGCGCTGCGCGGACATGCCGTACAGGACGCCGAAGTTGATGATCTTGGCGACGCGGCGCATGTCGGACGTGACGGCGTCAGGCTCGATCCCGTAGACGTTAGCCGCCGTGGCGCGGTGGATGTCATCGCCCGAGGCGAACGCGGCGATGAGCGCGGGCTCCTCGGCGATGTGCGCAAGCATCCGCAGCTCGATCTGCGAGTAGTCGGCCACGAGGAGCGTCAGCCCCTCGCCTGCGATGAAGGCCCGGCGCACCTCACGCCCACGCGCCGTGCGCACGGGCACGTTCTGGAGGTTGGGGTTGACGCTCGAGAGTCGGCCCGTGGCGACGACGGCCTGCTCGAACGTCGTGTGGACGCGCCCTGCAGCGTCCGCCAGGGCGGGCAGCGGGTCGAGGTACGTCCCCTTCAGCTTGGCGATCTCGCGGTGCTCGAGGATCAGGTCGACCGCCTCGTGCTGACCCCTGAGCGGCTCCAGCGCCCCGACGGCGGTGCTCTGCTTGCCGGTGGCCGTGCGGTGGCCGGCGCGCAGCCCGAGCTTCTCGAAGAGGAGCCATGCCACCTGGTCGCGCGAGGCGACGTTGAAGCCGCCGGTCCCCGCGATCGCCCCGAGCCGCGCCTCGAGAACGGCCAGCTCCGAAGCGGCCTCGGTGGACAGCTCGGCCAGCAGCCGCGTGTCGAGGAGGATGCCGGCCACCTCCATGTCGGCCAGGACGTTCTGGAGCGGGCGTTCTATCCGCTCGTACACCTCGCGCTGTCTACCTTGCAGACGCGGTCCGAGCGCCTTGATCAGCTCCGCGCCGACCGCGGCGTGTTCGCGGGCGCTCGCGCCCCACTCTCCGACCCCGAGGCGCCGCGCCAAGGTCTCGGCGCTGGCACCGGCGGAGTCGAGGAGGTAAGCCATCAGGAGCGGGTCGTCGCCCGCCGCGGCGTCGGACGCTCCCGCCAGGCGGGCGGCCACGACCAGCGCCTTGGCGTCCGGGGCGTTGACGACGCCTAGCTGCTCGGCGCGCTCCACGGCGCCCTTGCCGGCCGGCGCCTCGGCGACCTTCCCGCCCGCCGCGAGCGCGAGCTCGGTCACCAGCGCGGCCGTAGGCCTCACGTCGCTGAGCACGTAACCGTACGACCACGGCCCGTCCTGGTCGACCGCGCCGGCTACGTCGTCCCAGGCGACGCGCTCGTAGGCGGTCCTCTCCGTGAGGCCGAGCTCGAAGAGGACGCTCCCGAACTCCAACTGCTGCAGTGCGGCGGTGAGCTCCTGGCGCCGCATGCGCCGTTCGCTCGCGGGCCTGATGGTCAGCGCGACCTCGGCGTCCGTCACTATGCGCGAGAGCTCGCGCGAGAGCTCCAGCATCTCGAGCCCGTCGCCGATGGCGGCCGCTTGGGCCTTGCCGGGTACCGTGTCGAGGTTCGCGAGCAGGGCGTCGAGGTCGCCGTAGAGCTCCAGGAGCTTCCGGGCCGCGCTTGGGCCGATGCCCTTCACGCCGGGGATGTTGTCAGAGGAGTCGCCCGTGAGGGCCCGGTAGTCGACCCATTGGGAGGGCGTAACCCCGTACTTCTCCACGACGGCCCGCGGGTCCATGCGCTGCTTGCCGTCGGGGCTCACGACCGTGATCCGGTCCGAGACGAGCTGCATGGCGTCCCGGTCGCTCGTGACGATCTCGACGGACCACCCGTTCTTGGCGGCGCGAACGGCAAGGGAGCCGATGAGGTCGTCGGCCTCGAGGCCGGGCGTCTCCATCCGCTGCACGTCCATGAGGTCGAGGAGCGACTTGATAGCGTTCAGTTGCAGGGAGAAATCGTCCGGGGCCTTGGGGCGATGCGCCTTGTACTCCTCGTAACGCTCCTTGCGGAAGGTGGGGGCGGGCGCGTCGAACGCCACGACGAGGCCGTCCTCCGGGCCTTGCGCCTTCAAGAGGTCGAGGATGGCCCGCATGAAGCCGTATACGGCGTTGGTAGGCATGCCTCCCGCCGTCGAGAGCTGGCGGATGGCGAAGTAGGCGCGGTAGGCGAGGCCGTGGCCGTCGACGAGGGTGAGGCGCGGTCGGCCCGGCTCGCGGGCGCCTTCGGCGCCTGAGCGCCCGAGCGCCTGGGACGGGGTCGCGTCGCCGCGTTCCGCCCCCTCGTCCGCTCCGAAGAGCGAGGGCTGCAGATGGTCGGTCCGCTTCCTGGCGCTCATCTCACACGTTCCATGCCCCGGCGACCTCGAGGGTGGTGCCCGTCACGTAGGCGGCGGCGGGGCTGAGGAAGTACCTGACGGCGCCTATGACCTCGTCGAGCCGCCCCACGCGCTCCATCGGGATCTCGTGCACCGGCTTGGTGACGCTGTTCTCTATGACCCCGGGGCTCACCACGTTGACGGTTATGCCGTTCTTCGCCTCGGCGAGCGCCAGCGCCTTGGAGTAGAGGATGACGCCGGTCTTGGCTATCCCGTAGGCCACGATGCTGGGGCGCGCTTTGACGAGCTCCGCCCCCGCGTAGCCCAGGTTCACGATCCTGCCGCCGTTGGGCGCGAGCCGCAGGTACGGCACCGCGCGTTGGCACGTGTAGAAGGTAGCGTCGAGGTTGCTCGCGAACATCTCGTGCCAGACCTCGCTGGAGAGGTCGGCGAGCGGGCCGTGATGATAGTTGCCAACGTTGTTGACGAGCACGTCGAGGCGGCCGAAGAGGGAGTACGCGGCATCGACGAGCCCGCGCGCCTCCGGTTCGACTGTGACGTCGGCCGCGGCCGCCACGGCGTGCGCCCCGAACGCGCCGGCGGCTGCCACGACGGCGTCGGCCTCCTCGCGGCTCCTGCGGTAGTGGATCATCACGTCGTAACCGTCCGCCGCCAACGCCAACGCGATGGCCTTGCCGATCCCCTTGGCCGCACCGGTGACGAGCGCGGCCGGGCGTCCGCGCACCTGGCCGCGTGCGACAGGTCCGGAGCGGGACCCGCTCACCGTCGGCCCCCCACCCCGCGGTAGCGCAGGACCCTGACGGCCTGGACGGTCAATAGGTAAGGCAGCTGGCACCAGCAGATCACGACGTAAGCGTAGGGCATGCCGAGCGCCAGGGCCACCCCGAGCGCCAGGTACTGCGTGCTGAGGCCGAGGTTGACGAGTGCGCCGGTGGAGAAGAGGTCGGCCCAGCGCTCGCGCTCGGCGCCCGTAGCGTGCCCCCATGCCTGGCCGCTTACCGTTCGGAACAGGCGGGAGTCGAGCGCCTCGTAGGCCCTGTCTTGCGGCGCCAACACGAGCCGGTACACGCTTCGCGCTGTCTTCAGAAGCCAAGGGGCCGTTGCCGAGGAGTCGGCCCTCGACCGGGTGGTCGGCCCAGGGCTCGTGCCCGGCTCGGCGCTGCTCGACGCGCTGCTCGACCTGCCGTTCGGCGCGGCCCCGGTCGCGGGTCTAGTACGCAGCCCGCGCACCTCCTCGTAACGTTTCTGGGCACCGAAGTCGGCGCTCAAGGCCACCGTGACGATCGCGAACGCCGCCGCGCTTCCCAGCACCGACCCATGCCGGGCGAGCGCCGCGAAGAGCGCGACGTTGACCGCGAGGTCGCAGAGCGTGTCGAGGTAGCGGCCGAACTCCGTGACCCGCCCGGTTGCCCTGGCCAAGCCACCGTCGACGTTGTCGAGGACGGTCTTCACCTGTAGCAGCACGGCTGCGGCGAGCCAGTTGGCATGGCTTGCGCTCGCCACGAGGGCCGCCGCCAGGAAACCCAGGAGCGTGTGACCGACCACCACCTGCCACGGGGCGACGCTCGTACGCTCGAGCAGCCGTACGACGGCGTTCGCCGACGGCTGGACGACCGCCATCACGACCTCCCGCTTCGGGCGGGGCTTGGCTGGTGCCGGCACGCGCTAAGGCTAACAGGGGCGCCTCGGACGGCGGCGTCGGATTCAGGCATGTGCAAGACCGGGGAGCCCGAAGGTCGCTCGCCGCGCATGCCCTCGGCCTGTGGCACCGGTGGCGGTTATCATCTCCTTCGCCCGCGCGCCGCGCTGCGGGCACGTCACGCGGCGAGGGGCGCGTCGCTCGCCGGGGCTGAAGGAGGGTGAACGCATGGACGTGAAGTTCAAGTTGGTGACCTCGCGCAGCGTCGAGAACTTCGAGCGCCAGTTGGACGAGTTCATGGCTGGCCTTGCCCGCGACGACGTCGTGGTCGACATCAAGTTCTCGACGGCTCCTACCGGTTCCGGCATCGAATACAGCGCCCTGGTGCACTACCAGACGACGGAGCAGTGGCTAGATTGATGTCGTCCCGGACTAGCCGTATCGTCGCGTACTTCATAGAAACCGCTCCCCACGGCGCTGGTAGACTCGACGCGTGACGACAACGTTGGTGCTGGTCGTCGACGACGAACCGTCCATGCTGAAGGTCAGCGAGTTGACGCTGACCTCGGCCGGTTACGACGTGATCGCGTTCGACGATCCGATCGAGGCCCTCGCGGAGCTTCGCGACGGGCTGCGGCCGGACGTGATCGTGTCCGACATCTCCATGCCGCCGATGGACGGCTTCGAGTTCCACGGCCACGTGCGCGAGATCTCCGAGCTGCGCGGTGTGCCGTTCCTCTTCCTCACCGCCCTCGAGGACCGCAACTCCATGCGCAAGGGCATGACCCTTGGCGCGGACGACTACCTCACGAAGCCGGTCAAGAAGGAGGAGCTCCTGGAGGCCGTCGGGGTGAGGTTGCGGCGCGTCGAGGAGCTGAGGCGCCCGTTCACGGGCGTGGTGGCCGCCCACGGCTTCGGTCATCCGATGGTCGTGCGCGAGGGGCAGCGGCTTGACTGGGACTCGCTGAAGGCCCTCGAGTTCCTCTTCTACCTGCTCGAACACCGCTCCGGCGTGACCACCTTCGAGGTCGCCGAGGCCCTGTGGCCGGGCAAGACCGAGTCGAAGGCGTCCAGCAGCTTCCATACGACCCTCTACCGGCTCCGCAAGGTGATGGGTGGCGACGTGGTCGAGAGCGCCAACCGGCGCTACTACCTCCAGGAGAGCTTCCAGATCGGCTACGACGTCGACTCCTACCGGCAGTTCGCGCGTCAGGCGCGCGACACGGGCAACATGCGCGACTTCCTCGCCGCCATCCGCCTCTACACGGGGCACTTCATGGCCGGCTTCGACTCGAACTGGGTCGACAACGTCAGGCTCAGCCTCCAGGCGTCACACCTGACGCTCCTCGAGACCGCCGCCGCCAAGGCGGTAGCGAACGACGACCACACGCAGGCCACGATGCTCTACCAGCTCATGACCGAGCACGAGCCCTATAGCGAGACGGCGTGGGAAGGGCTGGCGGATGCCTGGGAGGCGCGGGGCGAACGCGCGCGCGCCGCCGAGGCACGCGACCGCTTCGAACGCCTCATGCTGGAAGGGTGAGGCTGCCAGCCGCGACGGCCGCAGCGAAGGAGAGACCATGTACACCATCGACCTAAGCGGCAAGACGGGCCTCGTCATGGGCGTCGCCAACCAGCGTTCCCTGGCCTGGGCCATAGCGCAACCGCTCGCCGCCGCCGGCGCGCGGCTCGCCTTCAGCTACCAGTCCGACCGCCTCCGGCCAACGCTCGAGAAGCTCACGGAGGACCTGACCGCCCCACTCCTCGTCGAGTGCGACGTGGGCAGCGACGAGCAGCTCGACGCCATGTTCGAGCGGGTCGGCCGCGAGTTCGGCAAGCTCGACTACCTCGTTCACGCGCTCGCCTACGCGCCGGCCCCCACGTTCGAGAACCCGTTCGTCGAGACCACGCGCGAGGACTGGCGCACCGCTATGGACGTCAGCGCCTACTCGCTCGTCGCGACGACGAACCGCGCCGCGCGCCTCATGACGGACGGCGGCAGCGTCGTAACGCTCTCGTACCTGGCTGCCGAGCGCGTGGTGCCGCACTACAACATGATGGGCGTGGCCAAGGCCGCTCTCGAGGCGAGCGTGCGCTACCTGGCGTTCGACCTCGGTCCCAAGAAGATCAGGGTCAACGCCATCAGCGCCGGCCCCGTGCGCACCATCGCGGCCCGCTCCATCGCCGGCTTCGGCGACCTGTACTCGCAGGCGGGGGAGATGTCGATGCTCAAGCGCAACATCGACCACGAGGAGGTCGGCGGCCTCGGCTTCTCCCTGCTTGCCGACAAGCTGGGCGGCGGCATCACGGGCGAGACCGTCTACGTCGACGCGGGTTTCCACGCCATCGGGCTCTTCCTGCCGGCCGGCAAGGAGTAGGCCGGCCGCGGCCCGGCGAGGGCGCGTTCGGCGAGGCCCGTGCATCGAGACCCTTTCTCGGCGCGCCAGCTCTCGGCGCGCCCGCTCTTGGCGCGCCCGCTCGCAAGCACGGAGGCTTGAGGCTATACTCACCCGCATGATCCCCCTCCACCGTAGGACGGGAACCACCTGGCGATGGCGGCGGCACTGAACCTGCCGTCCAGCACGCGGCCGCCCATGCCCTGACGGGCGCCGCTCCAAGCCAGATGCGTCCACGAACGGAGTCGAGCATGCCTACAACCAGAACGGGCGAGGGCGCCGCTAGCCACCGCGCGCCCATCGAGCCCATCTACCGCGAGGTCCTGGCGGACCTCGAGACGCCCCTCACCACCTACCTCAAACTGGCCGGCCACCCGTCCTTCCTCCTCGAGAGCGTCGAGCAGGGCGAGCGCGTCGCGCGCTACTCGTTCATCGGCACCGGACAACGGCTGCGCATCGAGGCCCGAGGCGATCAGGTGACCCTGACGCGCCCCACGGACGCCCGCGCCGTGACGAGCGCCGACCCACTGCGCGTCATGTGGGACGAGGTGGTACGCGAGACCCGCCCTGCGCCGGACCTGCCCTCGTTCTGGGCAGGCGCGGTCGGCTACGCCAGCTACGACCTCGTGCGCCAGTACGAGCGCCTGCCGGATGCCAACCCCGACGTCATCGGCGCGCCCGACATGCTCTTCGTCGAGCCCGAGCTGGTCGTCGTGTTCGACCACCTCAAGCGCCGGCTGTTCATCGTCGCCCCCGCGGAGGTGGGCAACGCCGCCGACGCCGCCAGGGCCTCTGCGCTCGTCGACGCCGCTTACGAGCGGCTTCGCGGGCCGCTGCCCGGCGTGCCTGGCGACCGCGCCGGGCGCCTCGTGGAGTTCGAGTCCAGCCTGTCGCGGGAAGCGTACATGGACGCCGTGGCGCGCGCCGTCGAGTACATCCACGCCGGCGACGTCTTCCAGGTCGTCCCGAGCGTCCGCCTCTCCGCCGATGTCGGTGCTCACCCGTTCGCGATCTACCGCGCGCTGCGCACCATCAACCCCAGCCCCTACCTCGGCTACCTCGACCTGGGCGGTATCACCCTCGTGGCCAGCAGTCCCGAGAGCCTCGTGCGCTCCGACGGCCTGAAGGTCGAGACCCTGCCCATCGCCGGTACGCGCCCGCGCGGCGCCGATGCCGTCCGCGACGAGGAGCTGGCGACGGAGCTGCTGGCGGACGAGAAGGAGCGCGCCGAGCACGTCATGCTCGTCGATCTGGGCCGCAACGATCTCGGCCGCGTCTGCACCCCCGGGAGCGTCGAGGTCGTCGACCTCATGCGCGTGGAACGGTACAGCCACGTCATGCACATCGTCTCAGAGGTCGTCGGGCGGTTGGCGGACGGCCGCACGCCCCTCGACGCCCTCTCCGCCACCCTGCCGATGGGTACCGCCTCCGGCGCTCCGAAGGTACGCGCCATGGAGATCATCGACGAGCTCGAGACCGTGCGGCGCGGACCGTACGCCGGCGCCTTCGGTTACCTCGCGGCGGGCGGCGCCATGGACATGGCGCTGACCCTACGCACCATGGTCGTCAAGGACGGCCGCATCCACCTGCAGGCCGGGGCCGGCGTGGTCGCCGACTCCGACCCCGCCACCGAATGGCAGGAGTGCATGAACAAGCTCGCGGCGCTCAGGCGCGCGGTCGAGATGGCGACGAAAGGGCTGGGCTGATGGCCGCCCTCAAGCTCCTTGTGGTCGATAACTACGACTCTTTCACCTACAACCTCGTCCAGTACGTTGCGGCGCTCGGCGCCGACGTGACCGTGTGGCGCAACGACACCTTCGAGGTGGCCGACGTCGACGCGCTGGCCCCGGACGGGGTGATCGTCTCGCCCGGACCGTGCACGCCGCGCGAAGCCGGGGTGTCGATCGAGCTCGTACGAGAACTCGGCGCGCACCTGCCGATGTTGGGTGTGTGCCTCGGCCACCAGGTCATCGGCGAGGCCTACGGTGGCCGCGTCGTGCGGGCCAACCGCCTCGTGCACGGCAAGACCGCCGCCATCGAGCACGACGGCACGGGCGTGTTCGCGGGTCTCGAGAGCCCGGTCACGGCCACGCGCTACCATTCGCTCGTGGTCGTTGACCCGCCAGGGGAGCTCGTGCCCAACGCATGGGCGACCGAGCCCGGTACCGGCGAGCGCGTGATCATGGGCTTGCGCCACGCCACGCACCCAGTGTGGGGCGTGCAGTTCCACCCCGAGAGCATCCTCACCCAGAACGGCTCGGCCATGCTCGCGAACTTCCTGCGGTTCGCCGAGGCGGGCGGCGGCCCGGTCCGCGGCGCCGACTCGGGGGGCGGCGCCGCGCCCGGCGAACGCCCAGGTGCCGACGACCATGGCCCAGCGGGGCGCCTCGACACCGGCGGTCGCGGCTAGGTCGTGGACAGCGCCGCTCCCGCCGTTTCCATCGTCGTGCCGACGCACGACAGGCGCGCCCTCCTAGAGCGCAAGCTCCGCGCGCTGGAGGGGGAGGCGCAGGAAGGCGCGCGCGCCGACTTCGAGGTCATCGTGGTCGCCGACGGCTGCAGCGACGACACCGAACGCTTTCTGGCCCGCTACCAGCCGCCGTACGGCTTCTCCTGGCTGACGACGCCTGGCAGGCACGCGGCCTTCGCCCGCAACCACGGTGCACGCGTGGCCAGGGGCGCCGTCCTGCTGTTCAGCGACGACGATGTCGTACCGCGTCCAGGCTGGGTGGCGGCCAACCTGGCGCTCCACAGGGCCCCGATGCGGGTAGGTCTGAGCCGCGAGGCGCTCCCTGACCATCTGGGCAGCGGTTGGACGCTGAAGATCGTGCGGGGCTGGTGGAACGTCGTCAGCCGCTCGCTCAGCCTCCCCGCCGAACTGTTCTGGGCCGTCGGGGGCTACGACACTGCCTTCTCCTCGTACGGCGGTGAGGATCCGGACCTCGCCCTGCGCCTCAAGGCGGCTGGCGCCGTGTTCGAGTTGCTGCCAGAGGTGCTCGTCGAGCACTGGGACGAGGGTTTCCTCGATAACCTCGAGGCCAAGGCGGGCTCGGCCGGCGCGGCGCACGTGCGCGTGTGGCGCAAGCACCCCCGGCGCGACGTGGCGCTCGCGCTCGGCGTTCACCCTCTCTCGTTGGCACTGAAGAGGGTGCTCCTCTCCCGGGCCGCCAAGCCGTTCTGGGACGACGCCCATTACCGGTACGAGCGAGCGTACGCCGACGCAGCGCGGCGTGCGCTGGCGGAAGGAGCGGGACCACAGAGATGACGGGACTTCCGATCGGCGAGCTTCTCAACCGCATCTTCGACGGCGAGACGCTGGATAGGCAGACGGCGCGCGAGGTCCTTGGGCGCTTGATGGACGGGCAGCTCTCGCAGGTCCAGGCGTCGGCCCTCTTGGCGGCGTTGCGCATGCGCGGCGAGACCGTCGACGAGATAACGGGCTTCGCCGAGGCCATGCGCGCGCGGGCTATCAAGGTGCCCGTCGGCGTCGACGGCCCGCTCGTCGACACGTGCGGCACCGGCGGCACCGGCGTAGACACCATCAACATCAGCACGACGGCTATGTTCGTGGCGGCGGCCGGCGGCGCGCGCCTGGCCAAGCACGGCAACGTGGGCGTGACGCGCAAGTCGGGCTCCGCCAACGTCCTGGCCGAGCTCGGCGCCGACCTCGACGCCAGCCCGGAGCGCCTCGCCGAGTCGGTCGCGACCACGGGCATGGCGTTCATCTTCGCGCGCCGGTTCCACCCGGCCATGGGCTTCGTGGCGCCCATCCGCGCCGACCTGCAGGCGCGCACCATCTTCAACAACCTCGGACCCCTCACGAACCCCGCCGGGGCCGACCGGCAGCTCATGGGCGTGTACGACCCACGCCTCACCGAGACGCTGGCGTCCGTGCTGCAAGGCCTCGGGCTGAAGCGCGCCCTCGTGGTCCACGGCGACGTGATCGACGACTTCACGGTCACGGGCCCGAGCAAGGTAACGGAACTCGGCGCGGACGGCAGCCTCACCACCTACGTGATCACGCCAGAAGAGGTCGGCCTGGCCCGGCACCCGCTGTCGAGCATCGCCGGCGGCGACCCCGCGACGAACGCGAGGCACCTACGCGCCGTGCTCACGGGGCAGGCTGGACCGGGCATGCGCGACGTGACCCTGTTCAACGCCGGCGCAGCCCTCTACCTCGCCGAGCGAGCCGGCACGCTCGCCGAGGGCGTCGCGCTGGCCAGGGAGGCGCTGGACAGCGGGGCTGCGCTCGCCAAGCTCGAGGAGTACCTCGAGTTCGCGCGGCGCCCGGCGGCTTGACCCCGCCGTCGGAGCTCGCCGACGCCTGCGGCGGGCGCTCCGCTCCTTGCAGCACGCATGGCCCAGCGCACGGTCGGGCACGCGGCGGCGCGGACTCGTTGCGCCGTCGCGGAGTCGGCGGCATGCCTCATCTGCGATTGCTAGCATGGTGGGCGTGAAGTTAGTCCAAGGCCTGTTCCTGCTGCTCCTGACGGCGGCGCTGTCGGTCGGGGCGCTGTTGGCCTCATCCGGGTTGAAGTGGGCGCAGGAGCTGCCGTCGCTCGAGTCGCTTGACGCGCTGGAGTTCTCGGCCACGTCGCAGGTGTTCGCCCGCGACGGGGTCACGCCCATCGGCGCCATCGTTCCGGTGACGGGGGAGGGGCGCGAGTCGACCAACCGCATCCCCGTGCGGCTCGACGAGGTGTCGCCGGCGGCGCTGCAGGCCATCGTCGCCTACGAGGACGACCAGTTCTATCGCCACTACGGGGTCGACGCGCCCGGCTTCTTCAAGGCGGTCTACGAGGAGTTCCTCGGCGACGCTTCGCGCGGCGGCTCGACCATCACGACGCAGGTCATCAAGAACCTCGTCTTGCACGACATCCGTTCGGAGCGATCGCTCGAGCGCAAGATCAAGGAGATCATGCTCGCCCTCGAGCTCGAGCGGCGGCTCACGAAGCCCGAGATCCTGCAGCGCTACATCAACATGGTCTTCTGGGGCGGCAACGTCTACGGTATCCGAGCCGCGGCCCAGACCTACTTCGGCAAGGATCCCATAGAGCTCAACCTCGCGGAAGGGCTGTACCTGGCCAGGCTCATCCCGGCCCCGAACGCGCGCCACGACGACATCGTCACGACCCGCCGCAGCATCCGCGAGGTCCTCGACAAGATGGTCAGGCAAGGCACCATCAGCCAGGAGACGGCCGACCGCACCTGGCGCTACCCCCTCGAGCCGCTTGGGTGGGACGTCGCCTACGACGGTCAAGGCAACATCGTCACGGCCGTGAGGACCGGTGCGGAGGTCGTCGTCCAGTCGAGCGTGAGCTCGGACCTCTCCCGCGACGTGCTGATCGCCGTGCGCAACTGGCTCACCCAGCGCTACGGCGAGAGCGTCGTGTTCGGCATCGGCGGCCTCAGGGTCACGACCACCATCGACGTGCAGGCGCAGGTGGCCGCCAACCAGGCCAGCCTGAACGGCGAGGTGCCGCCTGGAGCCCAGCTGGCCGTCGTCGGCATCGACCCGAGCACGGGCGCCGTCCTCGCCATGGTCGGGCAGAGGCTCGTCGAGGGCGTGCCCCCCGGCGAGTTCAACCGCGCCACGATGGCCCTCAGGCAACCGGGCAGCTCGTTCAAGCCCATCGTGTACGCCACCGCCATCGAGCAGGGCGCCATGAACCAGTCCACCATCCTGGTTGACGAGCCTACGAAGTTCCTGATCCGCGGCCAGCCGGCGTACGAGCCGGGCAACCACGACCACACCTACGACGGCTTCCAGACGATCAGGGCGAGCCTGAACCGGAGCCGCAACATCCCTGCTGTCAAGGCCCTGGAGGCGGCCGGTGTCGACGCGGTGGCGGAGAAGGCGCGCGAGCTCGGCTACGACGTGAAGCCCTACTACGCCATGGCGCTCGGCTCCTTCGAGGTCACGCCCCTGCAGCACACCGCGGCCATGGCCGCCTTCGCCAACGGCGGCGTGTACATAGAGCCGTACTTCATCGAGCGCGTCGAGGATGCCGACGGCAACGTCCTGTATCAGGCGGAGCCGCGTTCGGCGCGCGTGTGGAGCGAGCAGACGGCCTACATCATGCTCGACATGATGCACGGCAACGTGGCGGACCGCGAACCCGCCTACGGCCTCTCGAACCGCGCGTCCGTCCCGGGTCGGTGGATCGCGGGCAAGACCGGCACGACCAACGATGAGAACGACATCTGGTTCGTCGGCATGACGCCCGGCATGGTCGCCGCCGTGTGGATCGGCAACGACCTCCCGACGAGCCTGCCGAGCCGTATGACCCTCAGCAACGGCAACACCGACCAAGTCAACAGCTCACGCCAACCCATCTACGTCTGGAACGACTTCGTCACCGCGGCGCTCAGGGGGAGCCCGGCCACCGGCGAGGGCTTCCCGGTCCCGGAAGGCATCGTTTTCAAGAACATGGACCTCAAGACGGGAGCCGTCGGCAGCGGCGGGGTACGGGCCGCGTTCCGCGCGACCGACACGGCCGCGGGTGGCGGCCTGGACGCCGCCATCAAGCTGAGCCTTCCGATAGACACCGCCACCGGGAAGCGGGCGACGGTCGACACGCCGCCCGACCGCATCGAGATCATCGAGGTCGACCCGCGCGACGTGGGGAACTACCTCGAAGGGACCGGCTGATGAACGCGCTCCGGAACGAGACCCTCACCGCCGTGGCCGGCCTCAGGGTCGGCCATCACACCGATCTCGAGGCCCGTACCGGTTGCACCGTCGTGCTCACGCCGGAAGGCGGCTGCGTCGCCTCCGGAGTAGCGCTTGGTCCGGCCCCCGGCTCGCGCGAGTACGTCCTCCTGCAGCCCGACAAGACGGTCCAGACGGTCGACGCGGTCGTCCTCACGGGTGGCAGCGCATTCGGGCTGGCCTCGGCCGACGGCGTCATGCTCTGGCTGGAGGAGCAAGGTCGCGGCTTCGACACGGGTGTGGCGCGCGTGCCCATCGTGCCCGCGGCGGTGCTGTTCGACCTCGCGGTCGGTTCGGCGAAGGTGCGGCCCGACGCCGCCGCCGGTCGAGCCGCCGCCGTCGCCGCCACCGACGCACCAGTCCAGCAGGGCCGGGTAGGCGCCGGGACTGGCGCGACCGTCGGCAAGCTGCGCGGCCCCGACCAAGCCACAGACAGCGGCCTGGGCAGCCACGCCGTGCAGGTGGGCGGCGCGGTCATCGCGGCGATCGGCATCAGCAACGCCGCAGGCAACGTGGTGGACCCCGACACGGGCAAGCTCGTCGCCGGCGTGCCGGAGACGCTCGGCCTCGCCGCCGCCACCGGTTTCGCCGCCATGCCTGGCAGCAACACGACGTTGGTGCTCGTCGCCACGGATGCGCCCCTCACGAAAGCTCAGGCCAACGCGCTCGCGACGAGCGCCCACATCGGCATCGCGAGGGTCACCCGCCCATCACACACGGTCTTCGATGGCGACAGCGCCTTCGTGCTCTCGACCGGAACGGGTCCGGAAGTGCCTCTCGCGGCCCTCTCCGTTGCCGTTCAGGAAGTCGTGGCCGCGGCGCTCGTCAAGGGCGTGCTCGCCGGTCGAGAGGCCGGCGCCTAGTCGGCCGGGTGTCTTGGGCGTCGTCACGCCCACGTACGAACGAACGGGCGCCGGGCCTAAAAGCCCGGCGCCCGCGACGTTTCGGATGACGGCCGCTGGGGGCGGCTCAACGACCGACGCGGTAGATCATGCCGCTGTCGTAAGCCGCCACGTACAGCTCCCCGGCGGCGTCCTCACCGAACGTGCTCACGTTGAAGCCCGTCTCGAAGAGCGGTTTGGGGGCCCAGCCGCCCTCCGCGCTGGCGCTCCAAACGCGGCCGGACACGAAGTCTGCGAACACGTAGCTACCTTGCAGAGCGGGAACGTCCGACCCGCGATACACGTAACCGCCCGTGATCGACGTGCCCCACTGCGGACCGTGCGGGTACTCGATCACCGGGAGCGTAAGCCCGGCCTGGTCGCAGTCGGAGGCCTCGTAGCAGTGCAGGCCCTCCATGACCTTCCAACCGTAGTTGAGCCCGGCGCCCGTGCCCGCCGCCACGAAGTTGACTTCCTCATAAGCGTCTTGGCCAACGTCCGCGATGTAGAGGTCGCCCGTCTCCCTATCGAAAGAGAAACGCCACGGGTTGCGCAGTCCGTACGCCCAGATCTCGTCGCGCGCGCCGTCACGATCGACGAAGGGGTTGCTGGGCGGGACGGCGTAGCCGGCGTCGCCCGACACGTCCAGGCGCAGCAGCTTGCCGAGGAACGTACCGAGGTTCTGTCCGTTGCCTTGCGGGTCGCCACCGCTGCCACCGTCGCCGAGCCCCACGTACAGGTAGCCGTCCGGTCCGAACACGATCTGGCCGCCGTTGTGGTTGGAGAACGGCTGCTCCTGCGTGAGGAGGACCTCTTCCGAATCGGGGTTGGCGCGGTTGGGGTTGCCCGGCGTGACGCTGAAACGAGAGAGGACGCTCTGGCCGCCGTCGCCAGTGTAGTAAACGTAGAAGCGTCCGGTCTCCTGGTAATCGGACGGGAAAGCGAGGCCGAGCAGGCCGCGCTCGCCCCCCGTGCTGAGCTCGCCGGAAAGGTCGAGGAACGGGTCGCGGAGCAGCTCGCCGCTGCTGATCACTCGGATGGCGCCGCTCTGCTCTGCCACGAACAGGCGCTCGTCCCCGGCGTTGGTGATGACGACGGGCTGCCTGATCCCGTCCGCCACGGGCACGAGCCGTTGAGCGGTCACGTTCTGGGTGCAAGCGGCTAGGGCCAACGTGAAGGCTAGGGCGGTGAACGCGCCGACGTAACCGCCTGGTCCGCGCCGGTACTTCGGGGGTTGAGGCTTGTCGGTCATGCCTAGAGCCTAGTCGATATCCTCCGTGAGTCCGGTGAGCGGAGGATCAACCTCTCCTGAGGTGGCCCACCGCGGCAACCACCTGAGCGCGAGTTCCCGCAGCTCCTCGGCGCTCAGGCTGGGGTGGTCGTACTTGCCGGCGGCCAAGCGCTGACGTTGGGCCTCGAACAGGATCACGGCGGCGGCCACGCTGACGTTGAGCGACTGCACCATGCCGAGCATCGGGATGATGACGTGCTGGTCGGCGAGCGCGGCCGCGCCTGGGCTGACGCCATCCCTCTCGTTGCCTAGGAGAACGGCGCACGGCACGGTGTAGTCCACGGCCCGGTAATCGACGGCCTCGGATGAGAGGTGCGCGGCATATACCCGCATGCCCGCCGCCTTGACGGCGGCTATCGCAGCGTCTACGCCGGGGTGCACGACCAGTTCCACCCACTTGTCGGCGCTGGCGCTCGTCGCGCTGAAGGTGGCCACGCCCCCCGTCGGCTTGACGGCGTGCACCGTGCCGATGCCGACGGCGTCGCAGCTTCTCAGGATGGCGGAGAGGTTGTGCGGCTTGTGCACCTCCTCGGCGAGCACGGTCAGGTCTCTCTGGCGTTTCGCGAGAACGTCGTGGATGCGCTCACGGCGCCGCAAGGTCATGCGGGGAGGATAACCGGCCGGTCGGTGCTCCGAGGCGCGGGAGCGGTTAAGGTACACGGATGTCCTTGCGAACGGTGAAGGAGCACCTAAGGCGTTACGGGAAGGCGGATGCGGTCCTGGAGTTCGCGGAGTCCAGCGCCACCGTGGCGTTGGCCGCCGAGAAGGTCGGGACGGAGCCTGCGCGGATCGCGAAGACCCTGGCGTTCTACGACCCAGAGGACCAAGGGCGGGCGCTACTCGTGGTCGCAGCAGGCGACGCCAGGTTGCACAACGGCTCGTTCAAACGCCGTTTCGGCGGGAAACCGAAGATGCTGGCGGCCGACGACGTGGAGGCGCTGACCGGTCACCCGGTGGGTGGCGTCTGCCCGTTCGCCAACCCGCCCGATGTGCGGGTCTACCTGGACGAGTCGCTTCGGCGCTTCGAGGTGGTCTACCCGGCCGCCGGCACGCCGGCGTCGGCGGTCCCGTTCACGCCGGTCGAACTGGAGCAGGCTTCAGGAGCGCTCGGCTGGGTGGAGGTCACGAACGGTTGGCGCGGTGAGGACACGGGCATAGAGACGGCCGAGTGAGCGCGCGAGGCTCTTGCGTGAACCTCGCGCGCTCGGTTCGCTCGCGGCGACCGTCCCCTTCTCCAGGCGCCCTAGCGGGGCGCCGGCTCCAGCACGGTGAAAGTCAGGTAGTCCTGAAGCACGTGCGTGTCGACAGAGAGCACGCGCCACATGAGCACGTAACTGCCGGGAGCCAGCGCCTCCTCGGGGGTCAGCGTCACCTGCGCCGACCTGCCCTGAGCGGGTTTCAGGTCGAACGCGACTGACCGGTCGTCCGGCCCCGCGGCTCCGATGACCTCGTTGACGAGCAGGGCTGCCAAGCCGTTGAGCTTGGCGGCGTAGTCCGCGTCGGATGCGTCGAGCGTGTGATCGAGCCTGAACAGCTTGAACGTCGAGAAGCCGACCTCCAACTCCTCGCTGAACTCGAGGACCAGCTCCGCCGGCGCGGGGTCAAGCACCGCGCCGGCGACGGGCGTCGACGTCTCGAGGTAGGCGTGCGCCTGCGCGAAGGCGAGGAGCGCGCCGGCGACAACCAACGCGACGCGCCTCATGGAACGGTGATGGTGGACGCGTCAAGCACCGCCGGATCGCTGTGCGCCGGCTCGTCGAAGTAGGCCTCGAAGCTCTCGGTACCGATGAAGCCGCCCACCCTGAACGTGTAGTTCCCCTGGACGGACGGGATGAAGTTGCCCGTGTACCAACCCTCCTTGGCCGAGTTGGCGCGCAAGGTGAGGGTGAGTTCGCTGCCGTCCGGCGCTATGACCACGGCCGTCAGGCTCTTCTCGAGCCCCGTAACGGCCTGCCCGCCGGCGTCCCTGACCGCCAGGTCGATGCCGTTCAGCTGGCCACTGTAGGCGGGGTTGACGAGAAGGCCGACGATGACCGTGTAGGCACTGTCCAGGACGGCGATCGATTGGTGAGCGTAGGCGCCGCAGGTCAGGACCGTGGCGGCGAGGGCGCTCGCTAGGGCGGTGGCGATCCGATGTCTTCTCATATGGTGGCTCCAATGCGTGTGTGGTGGGCGCCGAAGGTCCGCGGGCGCCTCGAAAGACTGAGCGTGTGCCGGGTATAGCTACGCAGCGTGTGCCGGGTACGTCTATGCGCGGCCCTTACCGAGCGGGGTCTGGTCGGGCCATGTGGTGTCCGGCGCGGTGGAGCTCGGGCCGAGGCCGGTTGGAACAGGAACGTGGCGAGCCGCGGCTCTTCCGGCATAGGCAGCGAGTATGCGGGCGACGGCATAGGCAGCGTGTCGGCGGCCGCGGCGGGAATCGCCGTGCTGACAAGGCCTACCTGCTGAAGACCGTGAACGTGATCGGGGGTGCCTTCCGGGTGGTGGTGACCAGGGAAGTTCGTATGGGACGCCCAGCTCGGCAGGCTCAGGAACAGCAACACCAGGGTGCATACGAAGTGCGCTGTCGCGCCCGCCCGCAACGCTCTTACCTGTCGTGCCGTGAACGTCACCATGTTCCGACTAGGGAGCATACGTGCTTTCCGCGTCGGGGGCGGTTCACGGGCAAGGCTTCCTCGAGCGAACGCACCGCAGCCAGAACCACGAACTGGACCGAGGCACCCGAACGC
>JBDZVI010000139.1:0-3624 GCA_040255585.1 Deinococcaceae bacterium | reverse complement strand
TGACCGACCCGACGCCGCAGCACCTCATGAGGCGGCACCTGGCGGTCGTACACCCATCGGAACCGAAGGTCCTCCTGCGCGTTGGCGAGAACGGCACGCTCCGCCTGCCGTACGTGGACCAACCGCTTGGCGACTCGCGCGGCGCTACCGGGCTCGCAGATGCGCTCGGACCCGAGCTGCCCCTCGTCTCGCTCGGGCAGGTCGGGTACCACCGTCGCGCGCCCGACGACCGCGCCGACGGCGTGGTCTTCGAGTTCCTCATGGCTTGCGAAGTCTTCCCCGTGCCGGCGGACCTCGTGCTGGAGCGCCGCGAGTGGCTGGCCACCGGAGCTGGGAGTCATGCGCTCGGGCTACCGGCCGGGCTCACGGAGGCGCTGGATGAGTACCTGGCATGGCTGAACTGCGCACCGGGCATTCAGACCGCCATCGAGCCGCCACGACCACCACACTGCGTACCCGGCTCGACGGCCGCGTTGGCCGCCGCCATGCGGGCGGCGTTCACCGATGGCAGCGACGGCTCCGACGCCGGCGCAGCGTGGAGCTTGGAGCCCCTCATGCCGGGCACGCCCGACGCACCCCCGCTGCGGCAGCTCCAAGCGTGGGTGCTCTCGAGCGTGTGGCTAGGTCGGGACGCCGTCGTCAAGGTCACGAACCCGCGCTGGCCGAACGAGCCCGCCGTCACGGCGGCGATCCGGGCTCTCAAGCCGCGGCTCGTGCCCGAGGTGATCGCGCACGGCACCTACGCTCCCTCGCGGGGAGGACTGACCATGGACCAGTCCGCGGCCTGGATGGTGACGCGCCGCTTCACGGAGGACACCGAACGCGCGGCCACCGCAGACGATGTCCTGCTCGCCCTCGCCGAGCTCCAAGCCGCCGCGGAGGGCAAGCTTGCGGCTCTACGCGAGGCAGGGGTAGTGCCGCGTGGGCCAATGGAGGTAGCCGCGGACCTGGGTGTCCTCTGGGCGTCTCCCCAGCTCGCCGATCTCACGGACGCCGAGCGAGAGGAGCTGCCCGCGCTGGCGCGTTGGCTCGAGGGTCGCCTGGCCAGGCTGGCGAACACCGCGCCGGTGCTCCTGACGCACGGCGACCTTCATGACGGCAACGCCGCATTCACGTTAGGCAGCGGCGATCTACCTCTGATCTTCGACTGGACTGACGCCACGTTCTCGTGGCCAGGCGTCGACCTCCCGACCCTGGCGGGGATAGACGAGGAGCCGAGCCCTACGGACCTGCGAGCGCTGCGGGACGCCTACCTGACAGCCGTCCGCACCGTCTTCCCAGGCCGCCACCCCGAGTTGCTGGCGGCGGTCGAGGCGACGCTCGACGATGGGCTGCTCCTCGCGCCCGTGTATCACGCCGTGAGTTACGCCCAGATCGCCGCCGGCGCGCCGCCACGGCAGCGAGCGTTCGTGGACGCGGGTCGGATAGTGCTCAGGGTGGTGAGGCGCATGCTGGCGCTGCGCACGGCCGAAGGCGGCGACGCATGACCGACCGGCCGGCGACCGGCCTCACTCGCGACTTCGCGGTGAGCGTCCTCGTCGTGTGGCGCTCGCAAGTGCTGCTGCACCGGCACAGGAAGCTGGGCATCTGGCTGCCGCCCGGTGGGCATGTGGAACCCGGTGAGCTGCCCGACGACGCGGCGACGCGCGAGGTCATGGAGGAGGCGGGGCTAGCGGTCGAGCTGGTCGGCCCCGCACCCATCAACGCCCCTGGCCCACGCCAGCTCGTGAGGCCGCGCGGCATCCAACTAGAGTTCATAACCAAGGACCACGAGCACATCGACCTCGTGTACCTGGCGCGGACCGTCGCGCCGTACAACGGCGCTCTGGCGGGCGAGGAGGCGAGCATGGGTTGGTACGACCTGGCCGGCGCCATCGGGCTGGGCCTCACGCCTGAGATGGACGCCTGGGTGCGTCTGGCGCTGGCTGAGCTCGGGCAGATCGGCGCTTAGTTCCGGCACCGCGCCAACCGAGCCACCCACTCCTCGCACTCGGCCGGCGACCGCAACCGCACCACCGCCAGCTCGGGCCGCCGCTTCACCAGTTCCGCGACCCGCTGCGGCGTCGCTGAATGGGTACGCCAGGCCCACCTGATGATGTGCTCCCGGTCGACGAAGATGCGCCAGAGGCCCTGCTCGCGGTTGCCGTTCCACAGCTCCTCGTTCGCCACGCGGCGCCTGACGGTCCTCGCCACCACGCGGCGCATGACCACGTGCCGAGGGTAGTCGAGCCATACGAGCAGGTCTGCCCTCTCCGCCAGGAGCGGCCGCGCCGTGTGGTACTGCCACTCCGTCACCCAGGCTAGCCGCGCGGCAAAGCGCTCGACGTCCTGCATGAACTCCTCGCGCGGCACCCAGCCGGGGCCGTGGAAGAGCCCGTCGATCTCGACGTACTCCAGCCCTAGCACACCTGCCAGCCGAGCGGCCAACGTCGACTTGCCCGCGCCGGACGTGCCGGCGACCAGCACGCGGTTCGGGCGGATGGGCAGTCGGTCTGCGGCGTTCAGGAGCGGCACTGGCGGAGTGTAGCAGCCGTTCCGACCGACCGCGCACCACGTGCGCCGACTCCCGCGCGCGCAGCCGGCCGGCGCGGTCGGTTCCTGCTGAGCGGCGCCGTGCTCCACGCAATCTCCACCGCCCGGCGCCATGCTCCCCTCAAGCCGGCGAGCCGAACCTCGACCGGCAGACAAGGAGACGGAACATGAGACAGACCGTAAGCAGACTCCCCCGCACCCTGATCGCCATCGCCACCCTCCTCACGAGCATCAGCCTGGCCGCCGCGCCCATCCGCGTGGACGACTCCGGGGTCGACTACTCGAACTCCGACCTCGCGACGGCGTACCTGAACCTCGAGGAGTCGGGCGGCAGGCTGACGGTCGTGCTGGCCGACCAGCCCACCGCCGCGACGGCGTTGCCCGTCGACATGGCCGGGATCCCCGTCGTTGTCGGCACCAGCTTCTTCGGTTCCACCACGTACTCCGGCGTACTGACCGACCCCGGCTCGCCCGTGCAGGTCGAGCTGACCGGTACCGTCGTGGACGGCGTCTCGCTGGAACATCCCGGCACCGCTTTCACCGACGCCATCGCCGCCTACCAGAAGAGCCTGGAGCAGGCTGGCGACTCCGTCGCGGTCGAACTCGACGGCAACTACGCCGTCATAACGGGCTCGTCGGGTGCGCGTATCGTCTTGCAGAACGTGTTCGATGGGGTCAGGGCGCACATCGCCACGCTATAGACGCCGCAGGC
The DNA here is from genome assembly GCA_040255585.1 of Deinococcaceae bacterium. Classification (GTDB taxonomy): domain Bacteria; phylum Deinococcota; class Deinococci; order Deinococcales; family Trueperaceae; genus JAAYYF01. The sequence goes on along the minus strand of JBDZVI010000139.1, from coordinate 380 downwards.
CCGCGCCCGGCCGGGCAGGCGCCGACGCTTTGGGCTGCAGTGCCACCCCGCGGGATCGATCCTCCGACCCCGCGGGGCTGTCGTTCCTTGTCGCCCGGTCCTCGTAGCGTGCGGTACGTCCTTCCGGGTATACTCCCTCCGCTGCCAGCAGGCCGTGGTCCGCCCCGGCCCAGCCGTCCTCGTCGGGGCGTAGCGCAGTCTGGTAGCGCACCTGGTTTGGGACCAGGGAGTCGCTGGTTCGAATCCGGCCGCCCCGACCACACCACTCGCCGGCACGCGCGGCGCGCGGTGCGACCGGGTCAAGGGCAGCGCCACGGTGGTCCGGGCGGGAGTAGCTCAGTTGGTAGAGCGACAGCCTTCCAAGCTGTATGTCGCGGGTT